>VXLV01000084.1 GCA_009841405.1 Chloroflexota bacterium
GGGGTGGGGGTAGCCCCAGCCCTTACGGATAGAGCAAACGCCCGTCGTCATCCCAGCTGTAGCCCGCGCTTGAGAGCAGATCGCGCGCGCCGTCAATGCTGAAGTCGTAGCTGGGCAGATCGTCGCATTGGCGCCAGAATTCCAGCGCCGCCGAAACGAAACTGTCGGCCGGCGCCGCCATGCCATTGTAAATGTTGTCGATGATGAACTGCTGCGGGATGGTGTGCGCGACCGCCTGACGGAAATTCACGTCATCGAATGGCGCATAACGCACATTAAATGCAAAGTAGTTCATACCGATACTGATCGCCGAGAACAGATCGAGGTGCTCATTGTCGTCCACGATGCTTTGCAGCACGCTGGGGTCGCCGGGCCACTCCCAAAGGAAGTTCATTTCGCCGGACTGAATCTGCCCCAGCGTCGCTTCCTGGTTCGGCACGACGTTCATAATCCAGGCATCGATATTGGGCCGCGCCCAGTGATCATCGAAAGCCTCGAGGAATACAAACTCGTTCACATCGAAGGCGACATACTTGAAGGGACCCGAGCCGATCGGAATCTCTTCCTGGATGGATTCGACATCGGCGTCATCCCGCTCCAGGAGGTCACTGATGAACGGTTCCCAGATATGCTTGGGGATCAAATTCAGCTTGGCCAACGAGCTGGTCTCGAAAGCCGCCGACGGCGAATTGAGCGTAAAGCGCAGCGATAGATCGTCGATGATCTCGATCCCAGCGACATTGCGGGCGAAGGGGTAATAATCTGGCGCTTCCGGCTGGAACTTTTGATTGCCGTCTTCGTCGGTTTGCGTCGTGCCAGCCAGCGCCGCTTCAAACGAAAAGGCGGCGTCATCGGAAAGCACATCTTCGCCATCGTGCCACTTCATGCCTTCGCGCAGGGTCACGACCACATTCAGCGGGTCTTCCCAGACCACGCTCTCAGCCGCCCAGGGCTCGGGCACGCCAATCGAGTTGATGCGCATCAGGCGATCCCAGGTCATCTCGGTGACGCGGCTGGGCGCGTCGCCGGAGATCTCCAGCGGGTTGAAGGCGCTCAGGAAGGAAGTCGTCGAGGTGATCAGCGTCTTGTCGTCGCCGGCCGGCTCGATGCCGATCCAGGTCCAGAAGTTGTGTACACCGATGCCAGCCTGTGTGGTAATGCTATCGGAATTGAAGACCGCTGTGTTGACCACCTGCGGCGTCAGCGGGTGAAGGAAGTAGGCGTTGATCATATCGTTGCGGATGATCTGCTGCGCCTCGCAGATGAGTTCCAGGCGCGCTTCCTTGTCAGCGACTTCGACACGCTGCGCTTCTGCCAGGGCATCGTATTCGGGGTTGTCGTAACCGATGAAATTGTAACCGCGATCGCGCACGCTGGAATGGAAGAGGTTATAGGTAAACTCATCCGGATCGGAGCGCTCGGGGCGGCCCACCATGCGCCAATACGTCATCTGGAAGGGACGCTCAGCGGCGGAGCTCTCTTCCGTGCGGCTGAACCAGATTTCATCGATCAACTGCGCCCAGGGGATGGCGCGGTGTTCGACATCGAGACCGAGCTCGCGCATATTCTCGACGACCAGGCGCGTAGTCTCGTATTCGACCGGGCGCTCAGCCTGCGTCACCGAATGCACGATGATCGTGGGCACCATCTCGCCAGAGGTCTGCGACGCGACCGGTATCGCAAGCGCCAACAGCATCACGAAGAGGACAACTAGACTTACAAGTTTTCTGCTCATGGTTGGTCATTCTCCTTTACCTGAATAAGCAGCAAATACAGTTGAAGTTACCGAACTGCAATCCGACTGATTGTAACCCACCTCCTTGATTCGGCAATCATTAAAGTTCACTTGCCTGACAAGTATGCCCGTTTCGCTAGTCCAAATGCAAATATCCGCGGCCGTCGCGATACGAGACGCTCGCGTTTGGCGAGAGTTCATCCAGCCGCGCGATCAGCGCACCCGCCTCGTCGCCGCGCAGCAACCGCGGATTGCCGACCGCATCCAGAAGCGCCGGCTGCAGCGTGCAGCTCAGGGCGCCGTCGGCGGCGATCTCGGCCAGGACGATGATTGTCTCCGACCAGTTGCGGTTTCGGCGCTTCACGCTGACGCCATAGGGCGCGTGGCGGCTGACGGGCGTATCACGGACGGGCCCGCGATTGTGATGAAAGACGAAGTTGCCCAAGCTGTAGAATATCGGCCTGCCGCGGTAGATTTCGACTTCCTGCAGCGAGTGTGGATGGTGGCCGACGATGACATCGACGCCGGCGTCGATCAGGGCGCGGCCGACTTCGACCTGATAGTCGGCCAAGCCGTCTTGAAAGCGCGAGCGCCAAAAGGGCGGCACGCCCCAGTGCATGGCCAGAATCACGAAATCGGCGTCGCGGCGGACGGCTTCGACGGCGGCGATGGCGCGCTCGACATCTTCGCGCCAGGCGCAGGTATGGACGTAGGGCGCGCTGCCCGGCTGCTCGAGGCTGGCGTGCGGATCGACCTGGTAGCTTTCGGAGACGCGAATGGGCGCGACGCCGGGCTTGCCTTCGGCGGCGGCGGAGCCGGGGCTAAGCGTTGAGGCAGCGCCCAGAAAAGCAACCTTGAACTCGCCAAGGCGGACGATTTCAGCGCGCCAGGCGGCTTCGAGATCCAGGCCGGCGCCGACGCAAAGCAGGTCACGCGCGAGCAGATGGTCGAGCGTATCGCGGAAGGCGAGCTCGCCGAAATCGAGCATGTGGTTGTTGGCCAGCGTCAAGATGTCGAAGCCCAGGTCGCGGACTTCCGCCAACAGGTCGGGCGGCATGCGCATATTGATCCACTTTTCGGCCGGCGCGCCGCGCGTTGAGACGGGCGTCTCCAGGTTGCCGAAGGCGACATCGGCCGCGCGTAAAAGGTTACGCACATCAGCCAGCTCCGCGCTACCCGGCAGCGGCGCCTGCGGGAAGATATCGCCTACTATCGCGATTGTGGGCATAGATGATGACCTCCCCCCATCCC
>VXLV01000071.1 GCA_009841405.1 Chloroflexota bacterium
GGGGAGACTCGTTGTTGCGGGCGGGGTGTTCAGCGAAGTTCGCATTACATACTTGATGTTACTGAGGACACCGAGTAAAGCCATTTGGAAAAATTCTGGCAGCCGGATCAGTCGGAAGGTCGGCATCTGCTGCTTGAGCCCCGAAGGTAAATCTACGCCTCTGTGCCCTCTGTGTACCCTCTTTTCCTCTGTGGTGAAAGATAAGTTTCTTGAGGCGAGACTTGCGCGTCTTATAGTTTTGAAGTCGTTTGCTCTAGCGCAGGATTGGGCGCCAGGCTCACGTCAACAGCGGGCGCATCTGCGTCAGCGCGCGCTCCAGCAACGCCGGCTCTGCGGCAAAGCAAAGCCGCAGGTAGCCCTCGCCTTGCGGGCCGAAGGCAGCGCCCGGCGTCAAGCCGACGCCGCAGTCGCGCAGCACTTCAAGGGCGAAATTATAGCTGTCTGTCACGCCGTCCACAGCGAAGAAGGCGTAGAAGGCCGCCTTGGGCGTTGGGAAAGTTACGCGCGGCAGATCGGCCAAACGAGCTGCCACCAGGTCACGCGCCGCCCGATAGCGTTCGCGCGACGCGCTAATGAATGCTTCCCCCTCCCTCAGCGCCGTGACGCCAGCGAATTGCGTGGGCGCGAAGACGCAGGAAAAATTGAATTCGCCGACCATGCCCAAGGTCCCGACCAGCGACGAAGGCGCTGTAAGCCAGCCCAGGCGCCAGCCGGTCATCGCCCAGGATTTGGAAAAGCTGTTGATGAGCAAGAACTTGTCATCGTCGGTGACCTTGTCGGCAAAGCTCGGCGCGACCTCGCGGTCGTAAACGATGCGGTTATAGACTTCGTCCGCGATCAGCCATATATCGCGCTCGCGGCAGAAGTCGATGATGCGCTGCTGCTCTTCGTCCTCCAGCATCCAGCCGGTCGGGTTGCTGGGCGAGTTCACCGCCAGCGCGCCGGTATGCGCTGGGCAGGCGTCGAAGAGTTCGTCCAGGTCGAGCGTCCAAACGCCCGCCCGCGGCCGAATGGGCACGCGCACAATCTCGGCGCCAAGGATTTCCGCCGCGCCGGCTACATTGGGCCAGTCCGGCGACGGCGCGACCACTGCAGCGCCATCGGCGACAATGCACTGCAGCGCAACCGTTAGCGCGGTCATACCGGAAGGCGTCACGACAATGTTATCAGGCGTGATGGCCGCGCCGTAGAGGCCGTTTGTGTAGTCCGCCAGCGCGGCGCGCAGCTCGCTGAGGCCGAGGCTCGGCTGATAGAAAGTCTGCCCCTCGTCGATGGCGTCCTTGGCTGCCTGCCGAATGAACGCCGGCGTGGGTTTGTCCGGCTCGCCAAACCATAGCGGAATGACATCGCTGCGGCCAATGGCGGTGTTGGCCAGCTTGCGGATCAAGCTGGGCTGCAGCGCGCGCACGGCTGGACGTTCGGCAATTACGGTCATTTGGGCTAGTCCCCTTCCTGTTTGTAGAGCGCCACCGCCGCGACGATGATGACCCCTTGAATGAGTCCTTGAATAAATTGATTGACGCCCAGCATCACCAGCAGGTTCGCGGTGATACCGAGCAGGAGCACGCCGCCCAGCGTGCCGAGGACGCTGGCGCGCCCGCCGAAGAGGCTGGTCCCGCCGATGATGACCGCCGTGATGGTCTGCAACTCGATGCCATCGCCGATAGCCGGGTCGCCTACGCCCATGCGCGACAGCCAGAGCAAGCCGGTCACTGCGGCAGTCAGGCTGCAGAGCACATATACGCCGTAGCGCACCGCCTTGATCGGCACCCCGGACAGGCGCGCGACTTCGATATTGCCGCCGACGGCGTAAAGATACTTGCCGAAGACAGTGAAGCGCAGCAGCAGCATGGTCAACACGATGAGCAAGAAGAACATCCAGGCGATGATCGGAATGGGGCCGATCTTCTGCACATAGAACATCATGACTTCGCGGCTGGCTTTTCCGACGGGCGATGACGAAATGGTCAAGCCGATGCCGCGCAAGATGACCAAGGAGGCCAGCGTTACGATAAAGGGCGCGATTCGCAGTTCGTTGATGAGAAAGCCATGGATCAAGCCGACCAGCACGCCCAGACCCAGGGTGGCGATGATGGCGGGCAAGACATTGGCGCTCTCGCCATTCATGACGATCGCCGACACCAGGATCGACACCTTGACCAGCGAGCCGACCGAAAGGTCGATGCCGGCTGTCAGGATGACGAGCATCTGTCCCAATGCGACAAGGCCCAGGAAGGCCGACTGCCGAGCGACATTGGTCAGATTCCGCTCGGTGAAGAAGCGCTCGGATTGCGTAATCCCGATGAGGACAAGCAGCAGGATAAAGGCGTACACCATGATGATCGGCCCGTTGCGGCGCAGGAATACCGCGCGCGATTGGGCCGATCGCTTGCGTTTGCCGAAGAAGCCGCTCGCCAGAAGATTCACGACTGCCCCGCCTCGGCCGCGCCCAGAGTGGCCAACTCGATGATGCGCGCTTCGCCCGCCTCGTCGCGCGTGAGCTCGCCGGCGACGCGGCCGTCGTTCATCACCATGATGCGGTCGCTCATGCCGATGATCTCCGGCAATTCGGACGAGATCATCACGATGGCGATGCCGCGGTCGTTGAGCTGCCGCATCAGCCGGTAGATTTCGAATTTCGCGCCGACGTCAACGCCGCGCGTCGGTTCATCCAGAATGATCACGGCGGGATCGGTCGAGAGCCACTTCGCCAGCACGACCTTCTGCTGGTTGCCGCCGCTGAGGAATTGCGTCTCTTGATCGGGCGATGACATGACAATCGACAGCCGCTCTTGCGCCTCGCGCACGACCTGGTCCTCGGCGCGGCGCTTCAATACGCCCAAGCGCGTTAACGTTGACAGTATAGGAATGGAAACGTTGATTCTCACCGACAGCGTGGTGAACAGCCCGTGCGCCTTGCGGTCTTCCGGCGCCAGCACCAGGCCAGCGCCTATCGCTTGCGCCGGGCTGCCCCAGGCGGACGCGCCTTTATCGACCAGTTCTATCGAGCCGCCAGTTAGCGGGTCCGCGCCGAAGAGCGCCCGCGCCAATTCGGTGCGCCCGCTGCCGACCATGCCCGCGATGCCAAGAATCTCGCCCGCGTAGAGTTCCAGGCTGACGCCGTCGAGAATTGTATCGGTCGCCAGGTCCTTCGCCGCCAATACCAGTTCGCCTTGTTCGTGCTCGGTCTGCGGGAAGACTTCGTCGAGTGGCCGCCCGACCATGTACTCAACCAGAGTCGCGCGGTCCAGCTCGCCAATCGGACGCGTCGCCACCAGTTCGCCGTCTTTTAGCACAGTCACTTCGTCGGCGATGCGGAAGACCTCTTCCAGGCGATGGGAAATGTAGATGATTGTGACGCCTTGCTCCACCAGATTTTGAATAATTTCGAAGAGCTGATCGAGCTCGCTGCCGGCGAGGATAGCCGAGGGCTCATCCATCACGATGAGGTCGGCGTGCTGCGAAAGCGCTTTGGCGATCTCCACCAGTTGCTGCTGGGCGATGGTCAGCTCGCTGACGGGCAAGTCCAGGTCAAGCTCAATGCCCAAGCGTTTGAGCAGCACGGCCGAGCGCGCGTGAAGCTCCGGCAAGTTCAGGATGCCCAGGGCGTGGCGCGGCTCCCGCCCGAGGAAGATATTCTCGGCGACTGACATCTGCCCCACCAGCGCCAGCTCCTGATAAATGATGCTGATGCCGCTGGCGATGATCTCGGCGGTAGAGGCTTGGTCGCGCCGCTCGCCCTTGTAGGTGATTTCGCCCGCGTCCGCGCTGTAGGCGCCGGCCAGTATCTTCATCAGGGTGGACTTGCCGGCGCCGTTTTCGCCGACCAGGCCGTATACAAGGCCCGGCCGGCAGCGAATCGAAACATCCTTCAGCGCTTGCACACCGGCGAAGGACTTCGAGATATTGCGCATTTCCAGGATGAATTCGCTCATGGTCTTGAATCAGATCGCGATTCAATCATGTAGGGGCGAGCCATCGGCTCGCCCGTACGCAACAGTTGGGTGATGTTTCGGGCGACTTGTTAAGTCGACCCGGCAAGGTTAGCCGTCGTCCATGGTGGTGAAGCCGAGTTCCGCCAGTTTTTCGTCGGGCATGGTTATCGGCCCGTGCACGTCATCGCTCCACTCTTCGCGGAAGTAGTCAGCGCCTTCGACATCGGTGAAGGGATCGCTGTTGGCGATCTTGCCCACGAAGTCGATGAAACGCGGAACTGGCTCGCCCGCCAGAATCTGCAGCGCGGCATCGATGCAAAGCGTGATCATGGCATTGGGATACTGCCAGGCGAGGTACTTGATGTCGTGCTCCAGCGCCAGGCGCAGGAAGCCGTTCTGCCACTCGCCGCCGCCGATGGGCGGGATATCCAGGCCGGCGTCCAGATAGGCGCTGATGATGCCCTGCGACATCTGCGCGCCACCCGACCAAATGCCGTCGATCTCATCGCCGTGTTGCACCAGCCAGGTCTCCATGATGCCTTTGGCGTCCGCCGGCGACCAGAAGCCGGGCTGCTTGTCCAGAACGTTGATGCCCGGATTGGCGTCGAAGACCGCTTGCGCGCCCTCTTCCATGATGTCCGAGGTGGTGACGCCAGGGATGCCGGTCATGAAGACGACATTGCCCTCGCCGCCCAATTGGTCAACCACGTACTGCGCCAGGCTGGCGCCGACAACCCAGAGGTTGGTGCCGACTTCGGTGACGAAGTTGTTCGTCTCGACCGCGCTCGCGCAGAGCACAACCGGCACGCCCTGCATCATCGCGCGCTCGACCGGCGCCGAAAGCGCGGCCGCGCCCATCGGCACCAGGATCAGCGCGTCCGGCTCTTGCGCCAGCAAGTCTTCGACCTGCGGCACCTGAATGTCGGCGCTGGCTTGGGCGTCGCCGTAGAGTAGCTCGGCAACCACGTCCATGCCCAAATGCTCGACATACCAGTTGGCATGCGCGTCAAAGAGCGCGGACCAGGCGTTGCTCGTGCCCTGCGCCGCCAGCGCAATCCGATAGGGTCCGTCTTTGGCGAAGTCGCTGGTGTCGTAGGTTTCATCCAGCCGCGACAATACGCTTTGCAGGTACGGCGACGCGTCGATCTGCTCGTCGGTGAATTCAAAGGCCAGCATATTGCCGCCGTCGTCCTGCGCCAGCGCCACGGCGCCAAGGCCAAAGGCCAGCGCCGCGATAACCAGGATATTGAGTAAGCTCTTCATGACAATTTACCTTTCAAGTCTAAGCTCGTTAAACGAAACCAAACAATTGCGGCATCTTCGATAAGCGCGCCTCCTTCCGAAACTTGGCGATCACGATTCCACGTTGGCGACGCTGTAGAGCGTTACCGCGCCGAGAATCACCAGTCCTTTGATGATGAACTGCACTTCGACATCCAGACCGAGCAAGACCACCATCGTGCTGAGAATCTGAATGATCAGGACACCGGCGATGGTGCCGAGCAAGCCGCCGCGCCCGCCGACGAAAGCCGTGCCGCCGACCACCGCCGCCGCAATCGAGTCCAGGTCCAGACCGCTGCCGATAAAGCGATCGACATAGAGCACATAGCCAGTCAGCACAACGCCGGAGACCACGGCGAATAGACTGCCGAGGATGTAGACCGAGATGCGTATCGCGTCAACCGGTATGCCGGATAGCCGCGCCGCTTCGATATTGCTGCCGACCGCGTAGACCTTGCGCCCGTAGGATGTGCCGCGCAGGATGAAGATGAAGATGGCGCTCAAGCCGAACCACAGAATCAAGGGCACGGACAAGAAGGACCAGGAGCGATTTACGATGCCCAGCACGTCGGGCACGAAGCCGCCGGGCACGCCGCGGGTATAAGCCTGCGTCGCGCCTTTGACAAGCACCAACATGCCCAGCGTGGCGACAAAGGGCGGGACGCGGCGCTTCGTCACCAGCAAGCCATTGCCCAAGCCCACCAGCCCGCCCAGCGCCATCGCGGTCGCGATCGCCGGGATGACCATCTCGTTGCGGCCATTGCCAACTTCCGCCACCACCACCGATGTCATGATGAAGATGCCGCCGACGGACAAGTCCAGGCCAGCCACCAGCAGAACCATAGTCTGCCCGATCGCGACGATGCCCAGCTGCGAAGCTTGCCGCATCACGACGGCGATCGTGTCGACCGAGTAGAGCTTGGGCGTCAAGACCGCGCCGACCAGCAACAGAATGACCAGCGCGATATACACGCCGTAATCGGCGACGAATTTGCGCGTCTTCCAGCGTCTATCCGGGACCGGACTTTCGTACGGCTTGGCCAGGCTCATTGCGCGTCCAAACGCCCAGCGCGGCGGATTCTAGTCATCAATGTATTTTGCCGCCCACTCGACGCCTTCCCAGGAGATGGTCTTCTCCGGCGCGATTTTGACGAGATAGCGCGGGCGCACGCGCGAGGGCTCGAGGTATTCGGGCCCGCGTTCGCCCAGGTAGCGCACCGCCATCCGCCGCGCGATCTCCAGCCATTCACCGTGCATCAGCGCCGGGCCCTCGACGATCTCCGCGCCGCCCCGAAACAGCGCGCGCGTATAGGGGCTGCTATCCAGGGCGCAGGACACCGAGCAGCGCGGGAAGCGGATTAAGTGCTGCGCGAATATCGTCTTCGCGCGCGGGATGATCCACATCGCCTCGCCGTCCCATTCCTGCCACACCGGCGTCACATAGGGGTCGCCCTTACTATCCACGGTGGCGATGCGCGCGACAACCGGACCATCGAGGAATTCTTGCAGTTCGTCGGGATAGAGCCCGCGCATCTTGCCCATCCACTCGGGGTATTCACGTTTTTCGCTCATAATTCGTCCTTTCAGCCAAAGTGAAAATATCTCTTTTGCGGCCACCCTCAGCCGCCAGAAAGTTTCGCTGAGTATAGCCAATGTTACGACGCCTGCCAAAAGCGCGCGGTTCTAGACGAATTCTATGCGAACGCCGGCGGCGGCCTCCGGCGCGATTGAGCGCGCGGCGCCCGCCGTCTTGAAGCTGATTTGCCAGGGCAGCGGCTTGTCAGCAGCCAGATGCGCCGCCAGCGGGCTGCTCCCGTCGTCCGGCGTCAAGTATTCCAGGCGATGCGGCCCGACCTGGTAAGCGATGCCGGAAGCGCTGAGATCGTCGTTCTGCACCGGCTGTCCGCGCTGCCGCAGGGCCGCGTCCATGATGCGCCGCGCCAAAGCCAGATCGCGCGCCGCCAGCGTAATCGTGTCGATGCCAGTCACCTGATTGGCGTGCCGGTTTTCCTTTGGCACGCGCTCTTCGCGCGGTGTCTCGTCCTCGATGACAAAGGGAATGAGCCCCTGATATTCGCCGTAGATTTCATTGTTCAGCCAAGCCAGCTGGTAGCCGTCTACGCGCACGCGGCTCAAACCGACCAGCGGGCTCATCGCGACCCCTTGCGCCTGGAAGATCTCGTATTCGCCGCGGATATCATCCGTCTGCATGCAGAAGTCGACCAATCCGCCGCCACGACTGTGCACGGCATCCCACCAATAATGATTCGGGCTCTCCTCATAGAAAGACAGCAACTCGATATAAGCGCCGTCAGCCAAGCCGATCAGGTTGTTGTAGGAGCCGATCGGGTGCTTGCCGCCGCCGACCACATTGAAGCCGAGCAACTTGTAAGTCTCGGTTAGCGCGTCAAGCTCCGGACCCGCGATGACGATATGATCGATGCCGCGTATCATGCCTGCCTCCACTGCCAATGTGATGAGCCCGCGCGAGTATAGCACGGGACGGGAACTAGCAGCATGAACGCCCCTGATCGCTTGACGAATGTAGCTGGATACGTTCTATTTGTAGCGTGCTGTAAAGGAGAACTGGCATGAAACTCACCAGCGATTTGCATGTCGTCGGCGGCGGCTACTTCGGTTTCGGTTTGTCGGGCCAGTTAGATTGCCACGTCTACCTGCTCAATAGCGGCTCGGAGTTGGCGCTGATTGATCCCGGCATGGGCATGGCGCGGGATTTCGATACGATTCTGGACAATATCCGCGCGGACGGACTTGACCCGGGCCGCATCCGCAAGTTGATCTTGACGCACTACCATTGCGATCACATCGGGGCGGCGGCCGAGGCGCAGAAGCGGCTGGATGTTGAAGTGTACTCATCGGCGTTCGCGGCGCCGGTCATCCGCAGCGCTGACGAGAAGGCGGTCGCGCTGGATGTCGCAAAGGCGGCCAACTTCTATCCAGACGACTATCGCCTGCCGCCTTGCCCGGTCGATGTCGAGCTGGCCGAGGGCGATGTGATTAAGGTTGGCAACCTCGAGCTAGAGACCTTCGAAACGCCGGGTCACTGCGACGGCCATCTGAGCTTCCTCATGCGCGGCGGCGACCGCGTCTACCTGCTGGGCGCGGATCTGGTGTTCTGGGGCGGCAAGGTGGTCTGGCAGAACATCCATGACTGCCGCATCGACGCCTATGCCGACAGCATGTTCAAGCTTGAGCCCTACAAGTTTGACGCGCTGATTCCCGGGCATTTGCAGATTTCGCTTTCGGGCGGCAAGGCGCATTTTGACGCAGCCTGCGCGGCATTTCGCCAGCTTGGGATTCCGCCGAACCTGCTCTAGCGACTGGCAATTTGATTGAGCGCGCGTGCCTCGCGCTGGTGAAGGCCGTGATTGGGTAAGAAAAACTTGCGCCGAGAAAACCACTTGCGCCATAATCTTGCCGATTCAATTGCAGCATTTTCATTTACTGTACTGTCCCGAAAGGAGCATATCGTGTCTATTCGTAAAAGCTTTTTGCTTGTTCTGACGATCGTGATCTGTCTCGGCGCGTTGTCGGCGGCTGCTCAGGATGACGAGGTCAACATGACCATGTGGGTGCGGTCGATCCCTTTCCAGACCCAGGCCTTGGTCGACCAGTGGAACGCCAATAACGACAGCCAGATCGAGTTGACGGTAATCCCAAGCGGTGAGTTCGTCACCAAGATGGGCGCCGCCATCGCCGCCGGTGAACCGCCCGACATCGCCAGCATTGACCTTATCTATACGCCGGCTTTCGCCGCGGCCGGGCAACTGGTGGATATCACTGAATGGGTGCGGCAGTTGCCCTATGTCGACGATTTGACGCCGGCGCACATGGAACTGGGCATGTACGAAGGGCGCAACTACGCTGTGCCGACGGGGGTTGACGGCTCATTCATCGTCTACAACATTGACCTCTTCGAGCAGGCGGGCCTGGATCCGGAAAATCCGCCCTCAACCTGGGACGAGATGCTGGAAGCGATGCGCGCCATCGACGCCTTGGGCGACGACATTTACGGTTACTGGTTCTCAATGGCATGCGCCGGCTGCAACGCCTTCACCTTCTTGCCTTTCATCTGGGCTAGCGGCGGCGATGTGCTCAGCGATGACTACTCCGAAGCGACCATCACGACTGACCCGACCGTTGGTGAAGCGCTCGCCTTCTACAATACGATCTGGGAAGAGGGTCTCGTGCCCGAGGGCGCCAGCATCGACAACGGCAGCAACTTCGTGAGCGCTTTCACCGGCGGCAATATCGGTATGGCCGGCATGGGCAACTTTGCCATCCCGCTCTTCACGAATGATCATCCCGACTTGAACTTCGGCGTCTTCCATATCCCGGGCAAAGAAGGCGGCGCGGCTTCCTTTGGCGGCGGCGATGTCATCGCCATAGCGAGCGGCTCTGCCCACGTCGAAGAGGCCTGGCGCTTCATCGAATGGACCATGAGCGATGAAGCCCAAATCGAAATCTACGCCGCAAATGGGCAAATCCCGGTGCGTTTGGCGCTGGAAGACAACAAATACTTCGAGGGCGACGAGCGCCAAAGGACGGCCGCCAGCGCGCTAAGGGTTGGGCATACGCCATATACCACCGTTTACAACGATCTCTTCAACGACCCCAACGGTCCCTGGCTGGAGATGCTGCAAGTTGCCATCCTGGACGGCGACATTGAAGGCGCGTTGGATCTCGGCCAAGAGCGTTTCACGCAGATCATGGAAGGCTAGCCTTTCAGCGACTGCTGTGCCTGCCGGGCGTCGGTCCGGCAGGCGCTGATTCGTGACAGCGTCCCTGGCATCGTAATTTGAAAGCCGATTGTGTTGACCAAGCAGCCCGCGGGCTTTAACCTCAGTTGGACGCAGCGCCGTAAACTGACGGGGCTGCTTTTCGTTATGCCGACTGTCGCTTTCGTGACGGTGTTTTTCATCATTCCGCTGATTATGACTGTCTACATGTCTTTGCATGACTGGCCGCTATTCGGCGAACGGGCGTACATTGGCTGGGAGAATTACCAGGAACTCTCCAATGACCGACAATATCTCAAGAGCCTCGATTTCACCTTCCGCTACACCGTGCTGGTAACGCCGCCGATTTTCATTCTGGGTTTCATTCTTGCATCGCTGGTCCGCCACAATATTCGCTATATCGGCATCTTTCGCACGATCTTCTTCCTGCCTGTTGTCATCGGGCTGGGCGTATCGAGTCTGCTTTGGGTCTGGATGCTCGACGATCGCATCGGCGTATTCAACAAGATCTTGCTGGACCTGAACTTAGTACCCAAGGCGCAGCTCTTCCTGGGCCGACCCAATACGACGATGAATGTTATCATCCTGTCGGTCGTCTGGAAGACGGTCGGCTTCACCATGATTTTGCTGCTGGCGGGTTTGCAGTCGATCCCGGACGAGCTCTACGAATCGGCCGAGGTCGATGGCGCCGGTTATTTCAGGAAGCTGTTTTACATCACCCTGCCATTGATGCGCCGCTTCATCGCGCTCGCTTTGATCCTTTCCGTCATCGGCTCGGTACTGTCGTTTGACCAGTTCTACATCATGACCCGTGGCGGACCGCGCAACAGCACAATTAGCATCGTTTTCTGGATCTTCAATAACTCCTTTACCTATTTCAAGATGGGCTATGGCGCGGCCATGTCCATCGTGCTGCTTGGGATTCTGGTCGCGCTGACGGGATTGCAGTTATACGTCCTGCGGGAGAAGGAATAGATGACCGCGCCTGCCGTACACGTACAAGCCGAACGGTCGCAACAAGATATCCGCCGTATGCGCAAGCGCATGCTTCTGTGGCTGCAATACCTTGTGCTGGTTGTACTGGCGCTGCTCTTCCTCTTCCCGATCGCTTGGTCTTTCATCAACTCGATCAAATTGCCCTCCGAAGCGATGGCGGTTCCGCCGACCTATTTGCCAGAAGAAATCTCCCTGCGAAACTATGAAGAGCTCACGACCTATGGCAAAATCGGCATCGCGCAACACGTGTACAACAGCACGGTAGTCGCGCTCATAACGGTCGCCGGCAGCATTATTCTGAGCACACTCGGGGGTTATGGCTTCGCGCGCTTTGATTTCCCCGGCAAGAATGTCCTGTTCATCATGGTCCTGTCGACCCTGATGATCCCCTTCCAGTCAATCTTGATTCCGCTCTTCGTCATGATCGTGCAAGTCGATCTGCACGATACCTTGTTCGGCCTGGCGCTCGTCTATATCACTTTTCAACTGCCCTTCGGCATTTTCTTGATGCGCAACAGTTTCTTGGCCGTACCGCACGAAATCGAAGAATCCGCGCTGCTGGACGGCTGCAGCTCCTTAAGCATCCTCTATCGCCTGATGCTGCGGCTGGTGCTGCCGGGCATAGTCACGGTAGCGATCTACGCCTTCATCAACTCCTGGAATGAATTCCTGGCCGCGCTGATCTTCATGTCGGACCAGGACAAGTTCACCTTGCCCGTATTTCTGACGACGATTCGCTACGGCATCTGGGGAGACGTGAACTGGGGCGCCTTGCAAGCGGGTGTCATCGTCTCGATTATTCCCAGCCTGGGCATTTTCCTGGCGTTGCAGCGTTACTACATGGACGGGCTGATGGGCGGCGCTGTCAAGAACTGATCGGATAATCAAACTTGCGAATGACGGTCCATGAATCGAGACCAACTATGAGTAGTCAAATCAGCGATTACCCGATCGAGGCGGTCGGCTTTGCTCGGGTCGCCATAGACGACGTCTTTTGGAAGCCGCGAATCGACACGGCGGTAGAAATCACCATCCCCTACGATTTCGAAAAATGCGAGGAAACCGGCCGTATCGACAACTTCGCCAAAGCCGGCGGACTCATGGCGGGCGCGCACCAAGGCATCTACTTCGACGACTCCGATGTTTTCAAAGTGGTGGAAGGCGCCGCCTACGCGCTGCAGATCGCGCCCAATGCCGAGCTGGAAGCCTACCTGGACGCGCTGATCGACAAGTTCGCCGCCGCGCAAGAAAGCGACGGCTACCTGTATACGGCGCGCACAATCGACCCGGACAACGCGCCCGAACCTTGCGGGCCCGAGCGCTGGTCCAATCTGCGCATCAACCACGAGCTCTACAATGTCGGCCACATGTACGAAGCCGCGGTCGCATACTTTGAAGCAACTGGCAGCCGGAAGTTCCTCGACATCGCCATCAAAAACGCCGACCTGATCGATTCGGTCTTCGGCCCCGACGGACGGCGCGATGTGCCGGGCCATCAGGAGATTGAGATCGGCCTCATCAAGCTGTTTCGCGTCACCGGCGAGGCGCGCTACCTGCGCCTGGCGCGATTCTTCCTGGACGAACGCGGCCAATCCAACGGACGCGACGTCTACGGACACTACTGCCAGGATCATGCGCCGGCAACGCGGCAGAGCGAAGCCGTGGGTCACGCCGTGCGCGCGGCCTATATGTACGCCGGCATGACCGACATCGCGGCAATCGCCGGCGACGCCGACTACGCCGCCGCCGTACGCGCGCTCTGGGACAATGTCGTCGGCAAGAAGCTGGCGCTGACCGGAGGCATCGGCGCGCGTCATGAAGGCGAGGCATTCGGCGAGGATTACGAGCTGCCCAACTTGACCGCCTATAACGAGACCTGCGCCGCGCAAGCGAACATCCTATGGAACCAGCGTATGTTTCTGCTGACGGGCGAAGCGAAGTATATCGATGTGCTGGAGCGCAGCCTGTACAACGGTTTCCTGAGCGGCGTCGGGATGGACGGGCGCTCGTTCTACTACGTCAACCCGCTGGCTTGCGACGGCGAATACCGGTTCAATCGCGAAACGAGTATGGCCCGCCAGCCCTGGTACGACTGCTCATGCTGCCCGACGAACGTCGTGCGGCTGCTGCCGTCTTTATCCGGCTATGTATACGCCCGGGGCGAAGAAGCGCTCTACGTCAATCTCTACGCGGCCGGGCGCGCTGACTTGACCATCGGCGCGGCGGAAGCGTCGATCCGGCAGCGGACCAATTACCCCTGGGACGGCAAGATTGAAATTGATCTGACCCTGGCGCAGCCGGCGACCTTTGCGCTGCGCTTGCGGATTCCCGCCTTCGCCCAGGGCCAGCCCCTGCCCAGCGACCTGTACCGCTATCTCGACGAGTCGGCGGACGCCAGCATCTTAAAGGTCGACGGTGAAGAAGTCCCGCTGGATATCCGCGATGGCTATGCCGAGTCAAGGCGCGAATGGCAGGGCACAACACGGATTGAGCTGCGCCTGCCTCTGCTCATCCGCCGCGTGAGCGCGCATCCGGCCGTTTCCGAGTTAGCGGGCGCCGTCGCGCTTGAGCGCGGTCCGTTAGTCTATGCGCTTGAAGCAGCCGACAATGGCAGTGGTCTGCGCGACTACGCGCTGCAGGACGCCGCGCCGCTTCACGCCGAGCATGCGCCCGACCTGCTCGGGGGCCTGACCGTCATCCGCGGGGAGGCGCTCGATGCCAGCGGGCATAAGACGCCAATTAAGGCCGTCCCCTATTACGCCTGGGGCCACCGCGATGTTGGCGAGATGACGGTCTGGCTGCGGCGAGGCTAGGCTCTGGGCCAGGTGTCGGTCAAGCGATAACCCAGCGGCCAGGGATCGTCCGGGTCGAGCATAAGCTGATGCGTGCCGGTAATCCAGGCGCGCCCGCGGATGCTGGGAATAACCGCCCCTCGACCGGCGACTTCCGCCGTTTCAACGATGCCACAATCAAAGCGCGAACCGATGATGGAGCGCGCTATGAAGCGCTCGCCAACGCGCATCAGACCGCGCTCGCGCAGCACTGCCATCCGCGCCGAGCAGCCGGTGCCGCAGGGCGAGCGATCCAGCTTGCCCGGATCAATCGCGACGGTGTTGCGGCCGGTCAAGACGCCGTCGCTCCGCTCGATCGGCAGCGTGAACTGGCAGAACGAAATCTGATTCCAGCCGGCATGCAGCGGGTGCTGGAAGCCGATCTGTTCGTTGGCGGCGGCGGTGATGGCCGCGCCAACACGCGCCAGGTCGCTCGCTTCGTCCGGCACAATCTCGAATCCCAGCGCGCGCGCGTCAACCAATACAAAACTGTCGCCGCCATACGCCACATCAACGGACAGCGCGCCGAAGCCTTCCACCTCAAGCGGCGCGTCCAACCGGTCGACATACGAAGGGACGTTATGGAACTCGATGCTCCGGGCTTTGCCGCGCTCGCAGAAGGCGCGCACTTGAATCAGCCCCGCGGGCGCTTCCAGGTAGAAGCGGGTTTCCGGCTGCTGCATCGCGATCATGCCGCTGTCCAGCAGCACGGTGGCGACGCAGATTGTGTTCGAGCCGGACATTGGCGGCGTGTGCTCGGGCTCCATAATGATGAAGCCCCAGGCGGCATCGGGGTGTTTCGCCGGCACAAGCAAGTTAATGTGTTTGAATACGCCGCCGCGCGGTTCGTTCAAGACGAAGCGGCGCAAGGATTGATCGTCCGCGATCCAGCGCGATTGCTCCCAGATGGAATCGCCCGGGGGCGGGGGCACGCCGCCGACGATGACATTGCCGACTTCGCCTTCGGCATGGCAGTTTACGATGTGGATCAGTTTAGACGTGCGCACGGTTTTGCCTTTGCTGCCGCCTTGCGACTTCGTTCGGCTACCGAAGACATATTGGCACTCGAATGGATTATCTGCAATGATTAGCCTGTATCGGCGCTAAAGACGGACGAAAGCAGGGAGAGACTCTATGAACGGGCCGACTATGAAAGAAGTGTTCGCGGCGCCCGCCTATCCCAAACCGCGGCGGTTACGACAGACCTGGCTCAAAGACGTCGGCTACGATGAAGCGCCGCAATACATCGAGCGCATGGGTTTGACTGAACTGGAAGACTTCCTCGAAGTCGCGGCGGAGCGGCTGGATTACGTCAAGATCGTGACCTCGCAGGTCATTTTCAGCCCGCATGACTGGCTAAAGCGCAAGATCGACATATATCGACGCTTCGCGGTTGAACCGTATTTGGACCACTCATTCTTCATGAGAGCGTACCAGCGTGGCGTGGTGGAAAGCGCCATGGAGGCCGGGCGTGAGCTCGGCTTTGGCGTCATCGAGTTCATGAACACCACCGACGAGGTCAGCGCTCCTCAGTGGAAGGCTTGGCGCAAGCTGGCGCATGAGCTGGGCATGCGTATCATTCAAGAGCATCACCCGCTGTATCATTGGGATCGCAGCCTGGCGCCGCGCGCTGCAACCGCCGACGAGATATTGCGCGGGGCCGCCCCGGCGCTGGAGGATGGCGCATTTGCCGTCATGATCGACCACGAAGAGTTCGACTTGCAAGGCGAGAATACCGCGCGCGAAATCGGCAAAGTAGTCGACGCGCTGGGGCTGGAACGCGTCGTCTTCGAGGCGACATCGCCCAAGGAAGGCCCTATGCTGTGGCACGACAATCTGACGCTGTATTTCAGCGCCTTTGGCGAGGATGCCAATGTCGCCAACGTTATGCCCAGCCAGGCCATGTACGTTGAAGAGATGCGTTCGCCGTTTTGGCGCGAAAAGCGACCATAGCTATCGAGAGCGGGAGACATCCATATGGTTGACACGGACGTGTTGGATAAGCTGCGGCAGCAAGATAGCGCCACAGTCTGCAACGTCATCGAGTTGTTTGAGATTCGTCCGCGCAATCGCGGCTTCATGATGCGCGAGATCAAAGCGGCATTCCCGCGCTTGCCGCCGATGGTGGGCTTCGCCTGCACTGCGACGGCGCGCACCTTCGCGCAGCCGCCCGATCGCAAGGTCCCGACCGCGCCCGACTTCATCAGCCGCTTTGAAGACGTCCCGGGTCCGCCTGTCGCCGTGCTGCAAAACCTGGACAGCGGCGGCTCGGCGGCGCTTTTTGGTGACGTGATGTGCAACTCTTTCAAGGCTTTCGGCGCGGTCGGACTGGTGACCGACGGGCCCGGCCGCGACTACGCCGGTATCGCGCCGCTCGACTTCCCGGTATTCTGCGACGGCTGCGTCAGCTCGCACGGCTACAATCATCTGCTTGACCTGCAGACGCCAGTGCAGATCGGCGGCATCAGCGTCTGGCCGGGCGAGTTGCTCCACGGCGATGCCAACGGCGTCACCACGATTCCGCTGCAGAACGCGGCCGACGTGGCCGATGCCTGCATCGAATTCGCCGCGGCCGAGCAAGTGATCATCGATGTCAGCCAGAGCGGCTCCGCCAGCCTCGACGATCTGCGCGATGCCTACGCCGAGAAAGCGCGTCGCGTGGCCGCCCTGGGCGTTCAACTGCGCGCGCGGAAGTTAACATAGGGGCTGGCCAGCCGGGCGAAAACTGCCTGCGACTCGACCTGAACGGCGGCGGCGCTGGGGCGGCGGACGCCAAACGTGTTCGAAGGACTAGCCGCCTGCCGAAAAGATTGGGACGAATTCCGGAGCCAGATTCCGTACCATAAGGATAGAAACACGATGTCGAAACCCAACGTCGTCTTCCTGCTGACCGACCAGTGGCGTTTGCAGGCGCTCGGCTACGCCGGGAATGCCCAGGTGCGGACGCCGAACATTGACCGGCTGGCGGGCGAGAGCGTCAAGTTTCGCAACGCGATCTCCGGATACTCGGTCTGCTGCCCCTGGCGCGCCAGCTTCCTCACCGGGCAATACCCGCTGACGCACGGGGTGATCGTCAATGATGTGCCCATCAGCGGTGATCCCGTCGGCTTGGGCGATGCCTACAAAGCGGCCGGTTACGAGACCGCCTTCATCGGCAAGTGGCACGTCGACGGGCGCGGGCGCAGCAATTACATCCCGCCGGAGCGGCGGCTCGGCTTCGATACGTTTCAGGCGCTGGAGTGCACGCACGATTACAATCAGTCGTTCTACTACGACGGCGACGATCCGACCTTGCGCCACTGGGACGGCTATGACGTTTTCGCGCAGACGGCGGCGGCGCAGCGATATATCGAGTCGCGCGCGGGCGACCGACCCTTCATGCTGGTCCTGTCGTGGGGGCCGCCGCACAATCCCTACGAGACCGCGCCACAAGATTACCGCGACATGTATGACCCGCAGGAGATTGAGTTGCGGCCCAATGTGCCCGCGGACATGGCCAACGAGGCGCGCGCATGGCTGGCCGGCTATTATGCGCACTGCAGCGCTATCGACAAAAGTGTCGGCGACATCCTGGCGACGCTGGACGAACTCGGCCTCGCAGACGACACCGTGCTAGTCTTCGCTTCAGATCACGGCGACATGCTGGGCTCGCAAGGCATGACGCGCAAACAGAAGCCCTACGACGAATCGATTCGCGTGCCTTTCCTGCTGCGCTATCCGGCTGCCTTCGGCCGACAAGCGCGCGAGGCCGCGCCCTTTCTCAACGCGCACGATATCATGCCGACGCTGCTGGGCGTCTGCGGCTTGCCGATTCCGGGCACGGTCGAAGGACGGGATTTCTCGCCGGCGCTGCGCGGCGAAGGGGTCGAAAGCGAAGCTGCCCTGCTGGCCTGCTTTCACCCTTTCGGCGAGTGGTCGCGCCCGGTCGGCGGGCGGGAATATCGCGGCATCCGCACAGAGCGCTATACCTACTGCCGCACGCTTGACCGCCCCTGGCTGCTCTTTGACAACGGTGCCGATCCCTGGCAGCTGGATAACCTGGCCAACCGGCCCGGCGCGGCGGACTTGCAAGGGAAGCTGGAGGCGCTGCTGCAGCGTGAACTGGACGCGCTGGGCGACGATTTTCTGGATGGCATGAGCTATATCAACCGTTGGGGCTATCCGCTGGACGACAGCGGCACAGTACCCTTCCGCTGGTAGCGAAAAGTCCCCACTTATCGTGAGGGAGATTTAGCGGGTGGAATGGCGCAGGTAGTCCTTGCTGCGATGATAGATCAGCGGCATCTGCGCGTCATCGTCCAGGACATCGCCGATTTCGTAGCTGGCGACCTGCTCGGGCGAGAGGATATTCTGCTGTCCGTTAAATGTGCTGCCATCGGGCATATAGGCGCAAGTCATGGCACGGCGGACGTAGGGTGTCATATTGGCGCCAGCGCCATGCGCGCACAAGCCATTGTGGAAGGAGCAGGAGCCGGCCTTCATCTCGATCGAGACCGCCTCTTGCGCGGCCCATTGCGGATAAGCGTTGAACAGGTCGCCGATATTGCTGCCTATGCCGACATTGTCGTAGGTGGCGGATTTATGCGCGCCCGGGATGAAATAGAGGCAGCCGTTGTCGCGCGTCACATCGTCCAGCGCCACCCACAGGCTGATGGCGGCGCGCGAATAGAATGACCAATAGGGGTTGTCGAGGTGCCAGGCGGTCGGGTTGCCCCAGGCGGGCTTGATCAGCGCCTGGTCGTGCCAGATGCGGATGCCATCAACCTGCGCCAGGTCGGCCGCCATCTTGCCGAGTCGATCGTCCAGCATCAGCCGGCGCATGCCGTCGTGGTCGTTCCACAAGTTGATGCGCTGCGCGAAGACACGGGCGTAATAGTTGTCCTCCTCCATCATCCGGCCGTCGGCCAGCTTGCGCTTGCCGCGGCTGGCCACCGCCTCGCCGACATATCGCCGCCAGGTCTCCAGCTCGTCCTCGCTCAAGAAGTCGTGAATGACCACAAAGCCATTGTCTTGATAGAACTGAATCTGCTCGTCTGTAATCGTGTGATTCATGAGTCGATTTCCCTTGCGTATCTCTATCCGTCGCGGCGGGCGACCCACAGGCTCGCCCCTACAATCACCAGCGCTTGGCGATTTGCTCGGCGGTGCGCCAGGCCAGCGCCATGATCGTCTCCACCGGATTGAAGCCGCCATTGGTCACATGCGGCGAGCCATCGGCGATGAAGAGATTGTCGTGGCTGTGCACGCGGCAGAAGCGATCGACGACGGAGCGCTCAGGATCGTCGCCCATGCGGCAGGTGCCGGCCTGATGCTGCCCGCCGGAGAGGTAGCGCGGCGGCGCTTGCCCCCAGACTTTGATCGCGCCCGACGCCCAAAGCCATTCCTTGGCGCGCTCGTGCATGAATGCCGCCGTTCGGACAGTTTCCGGATGGGCGCTGCCCGATAGATGCGCCACCGGAATGCCGTAGCGGTCCTTTACATCGCCATTGACTGAGACGCGCGCGTCCGGGCTGGGTATCTCGTGCGTCGGCCCGATGACGTCGCTGATACGGCGAAAGTTGTCGCGCATATATCGCTTGGCCTCGATGCCCCAGCGGGGCGCGTCCGGCGGATAGTGCCGCCTCCAGAGCGTCACTGGCGTGACGATATCTTCATCGCCAAGGAAGCCGCCGCCGACGATGCCATCATTGTCGTGATTGAACTCGCTGGTGGCGATCGAACAGCCAGGTCCGACGCCGTCCCACATGACTTCCGGGAACAGCCCCACCGCGCCGGAATAGTAGTGTCCTTGCAAATGCCGCCCGACTTGATCGCCCGCGTTGCCGATGCCGGTCGGTTCCTGCCTAGTCGCCGAGTTTAGCAGGAGACGCGCCGTCTCCACCGCTCCGCCGCTGAGTACGACCACGTTAGCGGTGAATGTCGTCTCCTGCCCATGCGCGTCAATCGTGGTCACACCGGTGACGCGACCGGCGTCGCTGCACGCCAGCCGTTTCGCCATGACTTCAGTCTGTAGCGTGCAATAGCCAGAACGCAGCGCGCGCGGCACGGTGGTATTGTGGCTGCCGTTCTTGGCGTCGACCGGGCAAGCGAAGCCGACGCACTGCTGGCAATTGACACAGGCGGGCCGATCATTGTAAGGCGTAGAGTTGATCAAGCGGGGCACGCGCATTGAGCGCCAGCCCAACGCGTCCAGGCCGCGCTTGTGCACAGTCGATTTATGCGGCAGCGGCAAAGCCGGCATGGGATAGGGCTTCTCGTAAGCGGGCAAGTGCGTCATCGTGCGATGGTCGCCGCAGATGCCAATCTCCCACTCGACTTTTTCATAGTAGGGCGCCAGGTCGGCGTAACCGATCGGCCAGTCGGCCAAGGAACTGCCTTCGGGCACGCCGTACTCGCTGGCCATGCGGAAGTCTTGCGGCATGAATCGCCAGGCTTGCCCGGCGTAGACGCGTGTGCCGCTGCCGACGCAGGCGGCGTTATTCTGGTAGCCCGGCTCATGCGGGCGCAGCAAGCGCAGATTGCCCAGTTCGCGCCCGACTGGGATCGGAAAGGAATCGGGCTCGAGCGTGCGCGGGTTGCCTTCAATGTCGGGGCCGGCGTTATGGCCGTAGACGGGCATTCGCTGGTTGCGCAGGTGATCGCGGCCGACGGCGTCGAATGACAGATTTCGCCCGCGCTCCAGAAGCAGCACCGATTTTCCCGCTTCCGCCAGTACAGCCGCCGCCACGCCGCCGCCGGCGCCGGCGCCCACGATGATCGCGTCGAAATCCGTCATACGCTAACCTCGTAGCCGATCATCCGCCAGCCGACGCCATCGCGGTTGCCGCCGTTGCCCGGATCACTGTAATAACCCTCGGCGCAATGCTCGACGATCTGCCTGAAAAATGGCGCCGGTTCAGTCGACCACGCCACTTTGACCTCGCCCCGCTCAACGCGTTTGAGGAGCGCAGTCCGCCCTTCCAGGTCCAGCGTCGCGAAGGACTTGCCGCAGCAGGCGCGAGATTCAGCTTCCAGGTCGTTCAGCCAGCGCTGATAGCTCGACAGCAGCGCCGCGAGGTCGCCGGCGAATTGACGCCGCAGATAGTCGCCAACGCCGGCATCGACGGCGCCTGGGAAGTCGTCTGGCGGGATGATGGCATCAAGAACCGCTTCTAGGCAGCGCCACTGAGAGAGATCAAGCATGAGCCGTGTCTGCTGTCACCTTATGTTTGAATGGTCGGGCAAAAGTGTACCGCAGATGGCTGACGCTGTCATACTCTGCGTCGAAGCGCGCCTTGCCAAAGCAACGACCTTGCTGGCGCATTGTCCTCGTTGGCTGCGAGCAGGATGGCGCGCCACAGCAGCAGGATTAGCAATTCGCGCGCGAGCAGAAACAGCGCCAGCGCGAGACTCAAGCTCAACCGCCCAAGCGCGACAACCGCCCCTACGGACAGCGCATAGCTCAAGATCTGCAGCAAGAGAAAGCCGGCAATCGTGGCGCTCGCGCGGTCGAACGCGCTGCTCAGGCGGGTGCTGCCCAAGACGGCCAGGAGGCAGGCGCTCAAGACCGATTGGATGTGCTCCAGCGGGATGACGACCGCTACGAGCGCCAGTTCAACCAATACCGCGGTCAATTCCCAAGGGCTAAGCCGGTCCAACTGCGTGGCCGCGATGAAGAGCGACATGATCAGCAGCATGAAGACGCCAGCAGCCAGTACCCGCCGCAGCAAGCCCAGCCAATAGAGCGCGTCGTCTTCGTTCAGGACCATTTTGCAGATCGTCAGGTAGATGAACAGGCGCCCCGGCGGAATGACGCTGACTTCGTCCATGGCGCCTTGGCGCGCTTGCCGCGAAAACAGGGCGACGATACGCGCGATCCAAAATACGCAATAGACCGCGCTGTAAAGCATCAGCAAGAGTGGCAGCGCCCAGCCGATCGCCTCATCAAGGGCGTTGTAGGCATAGACGGCGAAAACCGCCAGCGGCAGCGCGCAAGCCAAACTGAACGGTAAGATTGGCAGCCGCCGTCCTTGCTTCAGTTGGCGTCGCAGATGGCGCGCCAGTGGATGCCGCGCGTCCCGCCGCATGGTCCGCCAGAGCCAGGCGCGGACCAAGAGCTGATCTGAGAAAATCGACAAAATCTGAGTTTTGCGGGGGTGTCGCAATAGATTTCGACGGCGGGGCTGCGGCCGCGGACCTTCAGCCATTAGCGCTGAAACAGATTGCGGCGGCTAACCGGCGGCGGGCGCCAGCGCGGTCTTCTTGGCCGGGTCGACCGATTCATCGTAGAGGAAGCACTTTACCGTGCGCCCTTCGTGCCGGACGCTGGGCGGGATGTTATCGTGGCAGATATCCATCACCGCCGGGCAGCGACCGGCGAATTTGCAGCCGGTGCGCGTATATTCGTCGGTTTCGATGACTGCCAGGTCGATCTTCTCATCCCAGGATTCGTCCGATTTGATGCTGGGAATCGAAGACTTTAGGTTTTGCGTGTAAGGATGCAGAGGATTGCCCAACACGCGCTCTGTGGGCCCCATCTCCACAATCCAGCCGCGCAGCATCACGGCGATGCGGTCACCGGTATAATAGGCGGTCGCGAGATCATGGGTAATGTAAATTACGCTGACGTTGTTGTCCTCTTTCAGCTTGCGGAACATATTCACGATGGACATGCGCAGCGACGCGTCCAACATGGACACGGGCTCATCGGCGACTATCAGTGAGGGCTTGGTGATCAAGGCGCGCGCGATGGCGACCCGTTGCGCCTGCCCGCCGGAGAGCTCGTTGGGATAGCGCCCGGCGATCTCGGCCAGGGTCAAACCCACCTCGCTCAGCACCTCATTGATGTAGCGCGGCGCTTCCTTTTTGTCCGCCACCATCTTGTAATTTTGCGCTGTCTCATAGAGATAGCTGTCGATGCGCTTCAAGGGGCTGAATGCGGCGAAGGGATCCTGAAATACCGGCTGCACCTCGCGGTAGAACCAAGTCTTCATTTCTTTGCGGCTGATGTCGTTGATGACGCGATTCTTGTAACGCAGGATGCCTTGCGAAGACGTTTCCATGCCCAGCACCATCTTCGCCAGCGTTGTCTTGCCGCTGCCGCTTTCGCCCACCACGGCGAAAATTTCCGGTTTGTCCGAGTCGATTATGATCGAGGCGTTGTCCACCGCATGAAAGTCTTGCGAAGCGAATCCCTGGCGGATATGAAAGACCTTGGTCAGATTCTCGATTTGGAGAAGCGGTTCAGACTGCGACATGGCTTAGCTCCTCCTCGACAACATGACAGGCGGTGAAATGACCCGGCTCTATCTGGATGAGCTGAGGCTCGACCGTTTTGCAGATCTCTTTCGCCAGCGGGCAACGCTCGTGGAAGCGGCATCCGCTTGGCGGGCGATCCAAAGCCGGCGGCCGCCCGGGGATGGCCATGCGTTCTTCGCGCGAATCTAGGCTGGGCAGCGACTCGATCAGGTAGCGCGTGTACGGATGGCGCGGGCTTTCCAGAATCGTCTTCGTGTCCGACTCTTCGACCAGCTTGCCGGCGTAAAGTATCCCGATGCGGTCGGCCAGGTTCGCGTGTACGCCGATATCGTGCGTGATTAGCACCAGCGTGCTGCCTTCCTTCTGCTGCACGTCTTTCAGCATTTGGATGACGCCGCGCTGCACGACAACGTCGAGCGCTGTAGTCGGCTCATCGGCGAAAATGAGCTTGGGCCAGAGAATCGTGGCCAGGGCGATGGTCACGCGCTGGCGCATGCCGCCAGACAACTGATGCGGATAGGAAGCCATCACTTTTTCTGGCAGCCCCAAATCGCGCAGGTAATCCGCCGTCAGCTGAAACGACTCTGCTTTTGAAACGTCTCGATGCGCGCTGATAAAATCGTGGAAGGTATCGCGGATGCGCCGCACCGGATTTAGCACGTGCATTGAGCCCTGCGGGATATAAGAAATTGTCCGCCATTTGAGGTCCCGCTGCTGTTCCTCGGTCATTTCAGCGGCGTCAAGGACCTCGCCTTCGAGATGGTATTTCACGTCGCCGCCCACCACAGTCAGCGGCGGCTGATACGCGCCCAGCAGAATCCGCAGCAAGGTCGACTTGCCGCAGCCCGATTCGCCGGCGATGCCATAGACCTCGCCCTCCTGGATGCGCAACGTGATGCCGTCAACGGCCTTGACCGTACGCTCGACGCCGTAAGCGTTCGTGATGTAGTAGGCGCGCAGGTCATTGGTCTCGATTATGGCGCCCATGCGTCGTCCTTCTCTTTGCGCGGGTCGTCGTTGTCCGCCTCATCACCCGCGCGCGCCGTCAAACGAACCAGGCGCTTGCGCGGATCCAAGTACTCGCTCAAACCGACAGACATCAGATAAAAGCCCAACACCATACATATCGCGGCGACAATGGGCGCAATCAAGACCCATGTCCGCCCCACCCAGATCGATTGATAATAGTTGCCCCAATAGATCATCGTGCCAATTGTCGGGCTATCCAGGTTCGCCAAACCGAGATACGAAAGCGTGACCTCAATACCGATCGAGAAGAGGAAACCGCTGATGACATCCGCCAGCAAGAAGGGAATGATAAAGGGCAGATGTTCGCGCACGACGATTTTGACCGTGCTCATGCCGCTGAAAACAGCGGTGTGCGTAAAGTCGCGCTCGCGCAAGCTCAGGATCTGAGCGCGATAACGCTTCGACGGAAAAGCCCAGTCCAGCAAGCCTATGAGAATCCCCAACGAGTATATCGTCAGGCTGCCGCGCAATATAGCGCCGATAAGAATGAGCAAGGGTAATCGCGGGATGACAATAATACTTTCAATGATCGACTGCATCACGCGGTCGAAGGTACCACCGAAGTAGCCTGACAACATGCCAAGGATGACGCCGATGCCGCGTCCGATCACGACCGCAATGACAGAGATGGTCAGGGTATTCCGGACGGCAAAAGTCATCGTCCAGAAGACGTCTTCGCCCTGCGATGTCGTGCCGAAGATGAAGTCAGCCGAGGGTGGCTGGTTGCGTTTCACCTTGCGGCGCAGCTTGCCAGGGTCATAGGGCGAAAAGAAGGAAAGCACAAGCATTGCCGCGACCAGCAGCAAGATAAGCGACCCGAAACGGAATGACGGGCTAAACTTGAAGAGGTCTCGTATCGTGGTGAACAATGCAGCCTCCAACGAGCGATGGCTTCTGTCTGCGCCTGCGCGACCCCGTATTCTATCGCAGACGAACGCGCGGATCGAAAATGGGATAAAGCAGGTCGATCAAGAGCGCGGCTGTCGCGACGCCGATGATTGACAGCAGGGTGATGCCCATGATGACGTTGTAATCGCCATTGTATATGGCGTTGTAGAGCACAAATCCAACTCCTGGATAAGTGAACAGCACCTCCGTAATCAGCGCTCCCTCAAAGATCAGCCCCAAAGAAAGCGCCAAGTCCGTCACTTGCGGCAGCATGGTGTTGCGCGCCACATAAAACAAAATGATCTTGCGCCTGGGCACGGCCGCCAACTCGGCGTACTGCACATAGTCACTGGCGATCTCGGTCGTCGTTAGTGACTTTGCCATGATGAACCGGAATGCGGTAGCGCCAATCACCACCGATAGCGCCGGCATAAACCCGAAATAAAGCAGCGTGCTGATGTACTCCCAGGTGAGCGCAGCATCCCCGCGTGACCCGCCCATCAGCGGGAACCACTTCAGCTCCGCAACAAATATTAGAATCAGAACAAAGGCGATGATCAGGTAAGGAACCGGATATACAACAACAACCAGGCGCTCAAAAACTTGCGCCCACCTGCGACTGTGAAAATAACCAGCCAAGGAGCCCAACAATACACCGGCTGTCCAGGAAATGATCGTCGTGGTAACCAAGAGCCCAATGGTCCAAGGCAGAGCCGCTGCAATGATCTCCGTGACTGGCCGCGGGAAGTTGCCAAATGAAGGACCGAGGTCGCCCACCATCAGCCGCTGCCAATACGCGACGTACTGCTCAATCAGCGTCTTATCAAGTCCGTATAGCGCCAGCGTCGTCTCGCGCATGGTTTTGAACGCTTCCGGATCCATCGTTTGGAAAGCGGTCATGCGCGCCAGGATCTCATCGACAGGATTAATTGGCGACAGGCGCGGAATCAAGAAGGTTACCGTTATGCCGATGAAGACAACCATAAACCACTGCGCGATGCGGGGCAGGATGTAGCTATCCAGCAGTCTCATCGGTCCTCCTTTTGGTCGCCCCGTCCCGGCCCCTTCCCCCCAAGAAGGGGGAAGGGCGTTTTCGCCTCGTGTAGTTCGAGCCCCTCCCTTTCAGAGGGGGAGGGGCTTGGGGCGTGGGCAAAAGCTAGCTGGTCGGATGCAGGTTCTGGATGGCGAACTTGCCGCCCATGAACCAGTACAAGGGCTGATAATTCGGATTCTCGGATGTCGGGAATCCGGTCCAGTACTTCTCGTCCCAGGTGACGAACTTCTTGAAGGCGATCGTGGTGATGTCGATCATATTCTCGACCCAGTGCTTGACGAACTCATGCGCCAGGGCAAGGTTCTCCTCTTCTTGCGAAACCGGGTTGATTCCTTCCATCGCGTCGATCAACTCATCGAGTCTCGTCTCCTGCTGGCGGCGCAGCGAGTTGCCGCCGAGCGGATTGTAATCCTCGCCGCTGGGCGCATAGTACCTGGAGTGGTAGCCGCGAACGTTAGGCCACATGTCGCCCGATGCCAGCGCGAAGCTTTGCCAGGGCGTACTGGCCTCGAACGCGCCAACACGGTGATTCTGGGTCCAGGTGCTGCGGTCGAGCGTGATGAAGTTCACGTCGATGCCGAAATCGGACCACATGTCGGCCGCGGCTTGACCCATGCGGTAGGCGTCGTTCTCGCTCGGGTCGGACTGGATATCCAGCGACCAGACTTCGCCCTCGGGCGTCAGCCACTGACCGCTGCCATTGCGGCTCAAGCCCGCCTTCTCCAGCAGCTTCGCGGCCGCGTCAGTGTCAAAATTCCACCAGCCGCTGCCGAATACATCTCTTGGCGTGCCAGGAACGGTGTGGCCATAATCTTCAGCCCAAGCCGCGATCTGATCAGGAACGGTCGGGTCGTAGGGGTTGTACATCTCGCCATCGCCCAGATCGATCTGCAAGTCGATCAGCCACTGTTCCAGCGGCTCGTGATAGAGCCTGTAGAGATTGGGCGTCGGCGGTATGTTGAAAGGCGTAACCTTGGCGATGCCGCCGATGTACTCGGTCTGCAGTTCGACGATATTGATCGCCAGCGCCAAAGCCCAGCGCACGTCCTTGTTAGCCAGCAACGGGTCGCCTTCGAGGTTGAAGGACATAGCGCGGCTGCTGACTTCATTGGGATAAGCCCAGGGGAAGGCGGTGAACCAACTGCGAGCAGTAGGCGTCGTATCCAGCGTGGTCTCGAAGGATTCGATGTCTACGTCGAAGTAAACATCCAGCTCGCCGCGGGACATCGCGATAGCTTTCTTGATGTTCTCGTTGCCGTACCAAATGCCCAAGGCGTAGGGAGGGCCGGAACCGCCGGTGATGATGCCGGCCAGCGAATTCTCGGGATCTTCACGGCGCTGGAAGAGTTGCCAGTAACCGTTCTCGTCCCAGTCGATCGGCAAGTAGTTGCCCAGGACAACCATGTCTTCGGCATCCCAGTGCCAGTCGCTGAGGCTTTCGCCCTCTGCCATGCTCGCTTCCACCTCGGCAACCACATGGCTCGGCATCATGTAAATGCCGTTCCAGCGCGATTCGAAGAGGGTATGGAAGCGGGGGTTGGATTTACCGAGGCTGAACATGACGCTGAAATCGCCGGTCTTCTCGACCGAGGCGCCGTTTTCGTCCAGCTGAACGCTCCAGCCGCTCTGCGTACCGCCGGGGTAGCTGTTCATCAGCGCGTTGATGGTGTAGACGACGTCATCGGCATTGAATTCTTCGCCGTCTGTCCAGCGGACGCCTTGACGCAGATCAACCGACATTTCAGTAAAGTCGTCGTTGTAAACCGGGTCGCCTGCGGCCAAAGCATGGATGAATTCACCGGTTTCCTGATCACGATTCCAGAAAGTCTCGTGCATCAGCGCGTGGAAGAAGGCGGTATGGATGCCGGACTTCCAAATATTCCAGTTTGCCTCAGTCGGCAGACGGTAGATGCGGTCGAAAACCCAGAGGTTTTCGCGCCCGCCGGGCACCTCGACCGGAAGACCTTGCGGCTCCTGGGCAATGCCGACAAGCGTTGGCACGGTTAGCAGCGCCAACAAAAGCAACAGTACAACTTTCCTCGCCATAACAAAAGCTCCTTCACTGAACGGAATGGATATTTTGGAGCGCCTCGTAGCACTCCAACATGCCCTAATCAGGCAATCGCACGCATATAGTAACGCAAATCCCACAGTTAGCAAGTAATCGGTTTTCCGAGCCTGCCAATTCGCGTCAGAATTGCCTGTTGAAGAGCCTATATTCGCCGTTGTTGATGGCGGTATACATCGTCGTGCCAATCCCCGGATAACCAAATACGAACTCGGCGATGAGCGCGCCGCCAAAAAGCGCTCCCAAGGACAAGCTCAAGTCCGTCACCTGCGGCAAGAGCGTGTTTCGAGTGACGTAAAATAACAATATTTTGCGTTGAGGCAGCGCCGCCATCTGCGCGTACTGCACATAATCGCTGGATTTTTCGGTCGTCGTGAGGGCTTTGGCCATAATGAAGCGATGGGCGGTCGCGCCAATCACGATGCACAGAGCCGGCAAGAAACCATGATGCAGGACGCTGGTGATGTATTCCCAGGTGAGCGCCGCTGTACCGCGCGCGCCGCCGATTGGCGGGAATATCGGGAGATAGAAGGTGAATGCCGTTAGCAATACAAAAGCCAGTATGTAATACGGCGCCGGGTAAACGGTGATCAGCGACTTCTCCAATCCTTCCGACCACCAGCGGTTCGGTTAATATCCGGCCAAGGAGCCAAGCGTCACACCCAGCGTCCAGTCGATGAGAATTGACGTGCCGAGCAATCCAATTGTCCAGACAATGCAAACGCCGATCAATTGATTGACCGACAACGGGAAAGAGGCAAGGGACGGACCCAGATCACCCGACATCCGTTTCCCATGCTTGCGAAACCGCGCCAGAATAGCTAACTTATTGACTTATTGTCGAATCCTTCGCCCGGCGCGGACGCCTATGGTAGACTTTCCGCGTTCACAAGGAGATTAACGTATGCCTGAGAATCCCAATGTCCTGCTGATTGCCATCGACTCCATCCGCGCCGACCACATGTCCTGCTACGGCTATGAGCGGCTGACGACGCCGCATATCGACCGCTTCGCCCAATCCGGGACCCTTTTCGAAAATACCTTCAGCGCGCATATACCCACCACGCCCGCCTACGCGTCCATGCTGACCGGGCGCGACTGTTTCGGCACGCAGGTAGTCGCGCTGCGGCATCAGGGTCCCTTGCGCGCGGAAGTACCGACGGCGGCCGAGATCTTCCGCGGCTACGGCTACAACACCACCTGCGTCGGCTTCCCCGGCAATCCCAGCTCGCGGGGCTTCGACAATTACCTTGAGTACGCCGGATGGGGCAGCTTCGCGCAGGGACGCAGCACCAAGGCACAGAACCTGAATGACGTGACCCTGCCCGAGCTGGAGCGGCTCAACGCCGAAGACAAGCCCTGGTTCGTCATGCTGCGCCACATGGACCCGCACGCGCCCTACCTGCCGCCCGCGCCCTACGAGCGCATGTTTTACCATGGCGACGAATGCGACCCGAACAACCGCTCGATGGACCCGGTGCTGGAATTCAAACCCTTCGCCACTTTCTACAAATCCTGGATGCCGCCCGGCATTTCCGACAAGGACTACATCATCGCCCAATACGACGGCGCCATCGCCTATATGGACGCCTGCATCCAGTCCATCTTCACCGCGCTAGAGAGCATGGGGATCGCCGACAATACGATCGTCGTGCTCAATGGCGACCACGGTGAGACGCTTTACGACCACGAATTGTGGTTCGACCATCACGGCATTTTCGACAATGTACTGCACGTGCCGCAGATCATTCGCTATCCGGGCGCGGTACCCGCCGGCCAACGTGTCAGCGGCTACAATCAGCACAAAGACTTGCTGCCTACACTGCTAGACTTGGCGGGGTTGGACCCCCACCCTAAATCCCTCCCCCAAAATGAGGGAGGGACTTCAACCGACGTCAGCTCCCCTTCCCTCTCTATGGGGGAAGGG
>VXLV01000011.1 GCA_009841405.1 Chloroflexota bacterium
TCATGTCGCCCGCAACCACACGGCGTCGGTCAGCGGGCGAGCCAATGGCTCGCCCCTACGAATTTCGAGGTACGCCGAGACGGGCGACCGTGTCGGCCGCCCGTCTTTTGGGGTCCGTCTAGTTGGCGTTGGCGCTGACGGTGACCGGGATCTGCCGCGGCTTGACGTGGTCCGCCTTCGGCAGCGTGATGCTGAGCACGCCGTCTTCGATGTTGGCTTCAACGTCCTCGCCATTGACGATGCTCGGGAAGCGCAGGCTGCGGCTGAACTTGCCGGCGCTGCGCTCGCGGATGAGCATGCGGCTGTCCTCGCCGCGCGCTTCGTTGACCTTTTCGCCGGCGATCGTCAGCACATCTTCGTGGATGTTGACGCTGATGTCATCGAGCGGGACGCCGGGCAAATCGGCGTGAACGATGTAGGCTTCCTTGCTCTCTTCGACATCCAGCGCCGGGCCGAGGCCGCGCGCTTCGAATTGGCCGCCGCTGCCGAACGCATCGTTGAGCAGGTCATCCACCAGACGGAAGTAGGGGTTGCGCGAACGAATCATCATGAGCTTGTCTCCCTTCGTTTCAATGGTATTCAACCTGAACCAATTCCAGGATACGCCGCCTGTGTAGGAGAATTCCTTGCGCGGCGTAAGAATGCTGAAAGAGGCGCGTAAATTGCGAATAAGACGCGCCTGTTCCGCGCAGCGCGGCGCAGTGGTATGATGGCTCGCTAGCAAAGTGCAGACGACTTGACAGGAAGAACCTATGCGCGCAGGCGTGGATATCGGCGGCACGTTTACCGACCTGGTGAGCTACGAGAGCGATGGCGGGCTCGCCATACACAAACTCTTGAGCGACCCGCAGCGCCCAGAGCGTTCGATGCTGGCGGGCCTGGCGGCGATTGCTTCCGGCGACATTTCCAGGCTTGAGCAGGTGGCGCACGGGTCAACTGTCGCGACCAATGCCATTCTCGAGCGCAAGGGCGCGCGAACTGCTCTGCTCACCAGCGCCGGCTTCCGCGATCTGCTTTTCATCGGCCGGCAGGACCGGCCCGCGCTTTACGACATTCATCCGCGCATTCCAGCGCCCTTGATCCCGCGCGAGCGCTGTTATGAAGTTGAGGAGCGCCTCGACTTCCGCGGGGATGTTTTGCTGCCGCTGGATTTGGCCCAACTGGACCGCGTGCTGGACCGCGTCGCCGAAGACCAGGTCGATTCAATTGCCGTCTGCCTGCTCTTTAGCTATGTGAACGCCGACCATGAGCAGCTGATCAAGCGCCGTATTTTGGAACGCGGCATCGTCGCCGAAGCCTGGCAGATCGTGCTTTCTTCAGACGTGCTGCCGGAGTTTCGCGAATACGAGCGCGCCAGCACCATCGCCCTGGAAGCCTATGTCCGCCCGGTCATGTCGCGCTATATCGGCGAACTGGAAGCAGCGCTGCCGGTGGCGACGTCTCTGCGTATCATGAAGTCGGACGGCGGGGTCATGCGCGCCGGTCGCGTGCGGCGGCAGGCGATTCACACAGCGCTCAGCGGGCCGGCGGCGGGGGTCATGGGCGCCTTTCACCTGGCTTCGGTCGCGGGCTATGACCGTATCATCACGCTCGACATGGGCGGCACTTCGACCGATGTGGCGCTGGTGGCGGGCGAGCCGCAGCCGCGCGCGGAGAGCGCCATCGATGGTTTGCCGCTGCGCCTGCGCATGTTGGATATCGAGACGATCGGCGCTGGCGGCGGCTCAATCGCGCGAGTTGACGCCGGCGGGGCCTTGCGCGTGGGGCCGGAATCGGCCGGGGCCAATCCCGGACCAGCCGTTTATGGGCTGGGCGGCGCGCGGGTCACGCTCAGCGACGCCAATGCAATTCTGGGCCGGCTGGATGCCGAGCGCTTCCTGGGCGGCAATATGCGTCTGGATCTGGCCGCGGGCGAGCGCGCCCTGGCTGGGCTGGCGCGGCAAATCGGCCTAAACATGGTGGACACCGCCAAGGGCGTGGTCGAGGTCGCCATCGTGAACATTGACCGCGCCATTCGCCACGTGTCCATCGCTCGTGGCCACGACCCTCGCAATTTCACGCTCGTGGCATTTGGCGGGGCCGGGCCCCTGCACGCCTGCGCCGCGGCTGAGCGGCTAGATATAGGCAGCGTCCTAGTGCCGCCGGCGCCGGGCGTCCTCTGCGCCATGGGGCTGCTTCTCGCCGATGTCGCGGTCGAGTACAGCCAGTCGGTCATTCGTCGCGCTTCGGCTGACGCAATCGACGGGCTCCGCGAGAGCCAGGCCGGGCTTCTGGCGCGGGCGCGGCGCGAGCTGCGGCAGGAAGGCGTCGTCAGCGGCGACATGCGCTTCGTCACCAGCCTCGACATGCGCTACGAGGGGCAGGCTTACGAGTTGAATATTCCCTTCGGCGCTGACGCAATTGAGGCGTTTCACGTAGAGCACGAGCGGACCTACGGGCACGCCATGCGCTGGCGCGAAGTCGAGATCATCAACAGCCGCGTCAACGGCATCGGGGCGACAGACAAGCCCGCGATCGCGGCGGTCCCTGCGCAGCCGCATGAAGCCGCGCTATTTGGCGTGAAGCAATCGCCCCTGGGCGGCGAGACGCGGCTCTTTGAGCGCAGCGACTTGAAGGCGGGCGCGACATTCGCCGGCGAAGCCCTGGTCTACCAATTGGATAGCACGACCTATGTGCCGCCTGGCTGGCGGGCGCGCATCGATGGCTATCTGAATCTGCTGCTGGAGCGCGCCTGAGCGCTAGTCAATGGCGACTGTCGCCTCGATTTCGACCGCCATGCCAAATGGCAGCGAGGCCATGCCCACCGCCGACCGCGCGTGCGCCCCGACTTCCGCCCCGTACAGCGCCAGAATCAGATCGGAGCAGCCGTTGATTACCGCCGGCTGCTGGGCGAAATCCGGCACGCTGTTGACCATGCCAAACAAGCGCAGCCAGGCCGTCACGCGATCAAGATCGCCGAGTTCGCGCTGCAAGCTGCCCAGCATCGACAGTCCGACGGCTTTGGCCAGGTCGTAGCCTTGCTCCACGCTAAGCTCGGCGCCTAGCTTGCCAAAGGGTCCGGCGAGCGAGCCATCGGCGCTCTGCGGCCCGTGGCCCGAGACGTAGGCGATGCCATCATGAACGCGTACAAATGAAAATGGCAGCTTCACACCCGGCGGTACTTTGACCGGCGGCGGCAATGCCAAGCCCATTTCAGCCAATTTGCTTTCGATGCGCATATTCGATTCTCCCCTACTCTTCGCCCCAACGCTACCATAGCGCCCGCCGGAGCGCACGAGCGGGACTGATTCGCGCTAGAATAAAGTTTGAAGCGCGCGAGCGAATAGACGGTATGGCATGTCAGCGCAAGACGAATTGCGGCAAGCGATTCAGATGATGCAGAGTGGACAGGTCGAGACGGCAGTCAATGAGCTGAACCGCCTGGCCAACAGCCCGGCGCTGGATGCCAAGGCGCGCGCGGCGGCATTGGTCTGGCTGGCAGAGTCACGCGCTGATCGCAACTTCAAGCTGCGCTGTCTCAAGCGCGCCCTGGAACTTGATCCTGAGAATGCGCAGATACGACAAGGCTTGCAGCAGCTGAGCGCTGCCCCCGCCCTGCCGAGCCGTCTGCCAAATTTGCGCGACGCGCAATCGAGCGCCCGGCATCTGCAAGGGGCGCCGACCGTCGTCGGAATTATCGGCGGCGCCAACGGCTTGGCCAGCGGGGCATTCATCGACGCCGACGGGCTGCTGGCGACGACCAGTTACGCGGTTGGGGGCGTGCGGCGCGTCACAGTCCATGTTCGCGGCGAGCAGCCGATAGACGGCGCGGTTGTCCGCCGCCAGCCGCAACACGATCTGGCGCTGATCACGACGTCAATCCGGCTCGCGCGCAAGCCAGCCATCGCGCCACCCGCGGCAACTGCGCACAGCCTGGCATTTTCGGCTTATAGCGCAACGGGTACACGGCTGCGCGGTCATAGCAAAGACGCCGACCGATCGTTGCCATCGCACTGGCTAACGACGAATATTCACCCGATACAGATGCCGGACGCCGGCGGCAACCCGCTCTATGACGGGCAGGGCCAGCTAATCGGGATCTTGACGCGCAACCGCGACAGCGCGGGCGAGGCACTGGCCGTGAATGTCGCGCGGGTGCTGGCGCTGGCCGAGGCCTATCGCCGCGAGCGTCAGCTGCTGCCCCATGCCGGCTACTGCTCCGCTTGCGGCTCGCTGACGCAAGCCGGGCGCTATGGCGGGGGCGCCTGCGAAACATGCGGCGCGGCGCTTCCGGCTGATACACGCCGCCCTACCGGCGCGCCCGATCGCGCTGCGCTTGCGCGGCTCTACGGCGAAGACGCTGCCCAGCCTTGTATTCACTGCGGCGCGACCGTCGGCGCGTACGCCGGGCGCTGCCTTCGCTGCGGGCGGACGACAGCCGTGCGCGCGCCCACTGGCGGATAGAGGAGGCGCAAGGTGGGACGTTTTTTCGGTCGCGGCGAGCAACCGGCCGGCGAGACCGCCGGGCAATTCGAAGGTTCGCTGCGCGCTGTCGAGGGCATCCTGGCCGCCATCGGCGTGGACGCGGGCGCGGCGCGCATGGAAGTCGAGAGCGGTTTCGGCTGGCATTTCCAGCGGGGCTCGGCGCTGATCGAAATCTATCTGACGCCCGAGGAGCAAGGTTACCTGCAAGTGCTGTCGCCCATTATGCATCTGCCGCAGCGCGACCTGCTAGCGCTGTACCGGCGCCTGCTGGAGCTGAACTTGCAGTTGACGAATGCGGCGCTGGGCGTGCACGAGGATGTGGTCTACGTCTTCCACGAGCGGCTGCTGGCGGGGCTGGACGCGGCCGAGGCCGATGCGATTATCCGGCGGCTGGCGCAGTATGCTGATGAGTTGGACGATGCGCTGGCGGGGGAGTTCGGCGGGCGGATGTATGGGCGGGGGTGAGTGGCTCGACGCTCCAATTTCCCATCGGCTGGCGCGCTACCACGCCACACGCTCCACCACCCACTTGACGACCTCGCCCCAGCAGCCGCCTTCCTGCACATCCCAGGCGTGCATCAGCAGGGCGCGGTGCTGCGCGAAGTAGGGCAGCTGACTCACCCACCACTCGTCGATCTGGTGCTCGCGCATGTAGCCGCGCATGAACGCTTGGCGGAACTTGCGCCGCGCGTCCGCCGGCTGATCCCACAGTTCCAGCAGCGCGCGGCAGACATCGGCGATGTACCAGTGATAATTCGGCTCGTCGAAGTCGATCGTGCGCGCGGTTTGCCCGTCCCAGATGACATTGCCGGGCCGATAGTCGCCGTGAATGAGGCCGTAGTCCCGGCGCGGCAGGCCGGCCATGTAGCCGCTCAACTCTTCATAGACGCGCCGAATCTCGGCTGAGGCGCCCGCAACTGTCGGCGCGATATTGCGCCAGAATCGCTGCACCGTGGGGAACTCGTAGGGGATCGCCGGATCGGGCCGGTAGCGGCGCGAGGCGGCGTGCAGTTTGCCCAGCGATTTGCCCCAGGCTTCGTACACCGATACGTCCAGCATGAAGGCTTCCATGGTTTGCCCGGGCGCTTCTTTCTGGGCCGCGGCGAAGTAGCCGTCGCCCAGCGCCTCAATGAATTCGCCATTGACCGACGGTATCGGCGCGCCGACTGGCACATTCTCGGCATCGAGAAAGCGCAGGAAGCCCATCACCTGGCGCGCTTCCGGCAAGGTGTGCAAGCTGGTGTGGCAGATTCTCAAATAATAGCCGCGCCCGTCCGCTTCGAAGCGGAAGACGATATTGTAATCCTGGCTTACCCAGCGCAGCGATGCTGGGTCGCCGCGCCATAGTTCGCGAACGAGCGCCGGCACACACCCCTGATCGAAACTGTCGCGTTTTTTGTGCCACTCCGTGATCAATTGAAGGACTCCTGTAAAGGCCCAGCACAAGGGCGCCAATAGCTCTCGCGCCGGTCAAGCTCGTAAGTTCTCGAAGACTGGGAACGTCGTGCCGGTCACACCAGCTGGTATTCTTCTTCGCTGCAGACGCGCAGCGTGCCCGCCAGCTCGTGCCCGAGGAAGTGCGTCTGCCCGTCGACTTGAAGTTGCAGCGGACCCTTGAAGGGCGCGCGCATGACCAAGCGAAAGCGCTTGCCCGGCTCCAGACGCAGCTCGCTAAAATAGCGCAGCTTGTGGGCATCGTGGGTGTGGACGCGGCTGATGACGTAATCCTGGCCGACGTCTACTTCGGAAAGGGGGTAATCCAGCACGGGCGGCATGAAGCCATCGGCGTGGGGAATCGGCTCGCCATGCGGGCAGCGCTTGGGATAGCCGGTCATTTCATCCATTTTGTCGACCAGGACATCGCTGACGACCAAGCCCAGGTCGTCGGCGTCGTCATGCACTTCGTGCCAGCCGAAGCCCATGACATCGACCAGGAAGCGCTCGACCAGGCGATGACGCCGGATGTTGGCCAGGGCTTCGCGTTCGCCGGCCTCGGTCAGGCGTATGCCGCGGTATGGTTCGTGTTCGAGGAAGCCGGCGTGCTTCAGGCGCTGCACCATGCGCGTGACGGCCGGCGCTGACACCTGCATCTCCTCCGCCAGCGCCGAAGTGGATACGTAGTTGTCGTCGGGTTGATAATGGGCGATGCGGTAGGCTTCGGCAAGGTACTCTTGCATGGAGTCGGTCGCGGTCATGCAGTCCTCGGTCTACCGCAACGGCAATTCAGACATCGCCTTAACTATACGCGAGACTGTTTGCCCGACGCAAGCGTAAAGTCCGCGCAAGTCCGGTAACTGTAGCGAGTTTATGCGCCGGACAGACTAGGGCGAAAAGCCCAGGTCGTCCAGAAGCGCGTCCAGTTTCCGCAGCAAGTCGGCCGGCGCGCCCTCATTGAGCAGCGTGTAATCGGCCATGGCGATGGGGCCGCCTTTTTCCAGGCGCTCAATTTCCTGAATGTCGCGTTCGCGCGCTTCGCTTTGGGTCAAGGGGCGGTCGGCGCGCGCGGCCAAGCGCTGATAACGCAGGTGGCGCGGCGCCGCAATCGCCGCCAGCAGCAGCGGCGCGCCCAGCTTTTCGCTGAGCAGCTTGTATTCGCTGAAGCTGTAAAGGCCGTCGATGATGATGTGGTTGCGCGCCTGGAGCGCCCGCTGCAAACGCGGCAGCGAGATCACCGCTATCGCCGCCATGCCGTGCGCCTGGCGCAGTTCCTCGCGCACGATGCGCTCATTTTGCGGATTGACGGCGAGGCCGCGCCGCTGGACTTCGCCCACGACCACCCCGCCGAAACGCAAGGAGAAGTAGCCTTGGGCTTGTAAGTGCTCGGCGCAAACTGTCTTGCCGGCGCCGGGCATCCCCACCAGCGCCAGCGCGCCCCGGCCTGCCGTCATGCCTGTCACTCGCTGTATCCAATCTGACGCGAGCGATTATACTGACTGCTACGCCCATCAAATAGCTTGAATTGCCGCCAAGACCTGTCCTGCCTCGTTCTGTACAAGTCACAAGCAACTGTTTCAGGAGAATAGACATGGACACATGCAAAAGCTGCCAGCTTGTGCGCCGGCGCGACGACGGGGTCGCGCCGCCGTGGGACAGCATCTATCGCGGCCAGTACTGGGATCTGGCGCACGCCTACAATACTTCGTATCTCGGCTGGCTCGTGCTGGTCAGCCGCCGGCACATTGAAGCGCTCGATGCGATGACGGCCGCCGAAGCGACTGAGCTGGGCGCGCTGCTGCGCGAAGTCTCGCTGGCGCTGAAAAAATGTACGGGCTGCGAGAAAACTTACATCATGCAATTCGCCGAATCCAAAGAACATCCGCACGTACATTTTCACATTGTGCCGCGCATGCCGGGGCAGGCGCCGGAAGATCTGGCCTATCGGGTAATGCGCCGCCTTGGTGTACCCTTGTCGGAACAATGTAGCGAAGCGGAGATGACCCAGCTGGCGATGGCGCTTCGGGAGCGGCTCCCGTCGCTGCGGCGCTAGCGGGACTGGTTGCGCGGGGATTGAGGCGGCGAGCATGATCGAGCGCGAACAAAGATTTGAGAGCGCTGGCAGCTTGTCGATCTTCTATCGTCACTGGCTGCCGGAAGCCGCAGAGGCGCGCGGCATCGTCCTGATCTCGCATGGTTTGGGCGAGCACAGCGGACGATATCGACATGTGGCGGAGGCGCTGGCCGAAGTCGGCTTCGTTTGCTATGGCATCGACCATATCGGCCATGGCTTGAGCGAGGGTACACGGGCTTATGTACCCGATGGCTGGCGGCCTGTCCACGATCTGGCTCATCTCTACGAAATCGCTCGGCTGGATAATCCCGCACTGCCCGCCTTGCTTTTCGGCCACAGCATGGGATCGTTGATCGCGTTGGGCTTCGAGTTGCTTTTCCCCGGTCGCCTGCGCGGCATCGCGCTGACGGGCGCGGCGGCAAAAGTCGAAGACGCCCATCCTGCCTGGCTGGTGTCCTTGTGTCTGTGGGCGGCGCAGTATATGCCCAAGCTGCGGCTCTCGCCGCCGAACTCGCTGGCGGTCTTGACCGCCGATGCTGAGGTGTTGAGGAAGTGGCGGGAAGACCCGCTGGTGGACAAGGGGATGTGGCGGGTCGGGACATCCGCCGCGATCGCTCGGCTGGCGCGGGAGATCCGACGGCGCGTCGGCGAAATCGAGACGCCGCTGCTTTTGCTGCACGGGAGCGAGGACCATCTTGTGCCCGCATCCGGCTCGACATTTCTCGCCGAGAACACCAGCGCGAAAGATGTGACGCTCAAGATCTACGAGGGGCTGCGACATGAGCTGGTCAATGAGACAGAGCGCGCTGCAATCATCGCGTTGATAAGAGATTGGATACTCGAACGCGCGTGAATGGCGATGGCGTCCGTTTGCCCGCTGCGGCGGGGTCTGCTATCTTTAGTGTTGAATCCTCGTATGTTCGCTGCCGACGCTTTATTTTCCGCTGCCGCAGAGGTGAAATCCAGCCGCGACCCTGGGGTACAGGATGCCGGTTAAGCTGCATGTAGACAAGATTTCGCTGAGCTTTGGCGGCATTAAGGCGCTGAACGAAGTTGAGTTTGCGGTCAATGCTGGCGAGATCTTCGCGGTGATCGGGCCGAACGGCGCGGGCAAGACCAGCTTGATCAACAGCATCAATGGCTTCTACACGCCGCAGCAAGGCCGCATCATCTTCGACGATCGCGACATCAGCCACCTGCCGCCCTACGAGCGCGCCAAGCTGGGCATCTCGCGCACATTCCAGAATATCGCGCTTTATACCAACGCCACCGTTCTGGACAATCTCATGGCGGCGCGGCATATCCACATGAAATCGAACATGTTGACCGGCGCGCTGTTTTGGGGTCCGGCGCAACGCGAAGAAATCGCCCATCGCCAGCGCGTGGAAGAAATCATTGACTTCCTGGAATTGGAGCATATCCGCAAGTCAATCGTCGGAACGCTAAGCTATGGCTTGCGCAAGCGCGTCGAGCTGGGCCGGGCGCTAGCGCTTGAGCCGAGTTTGCTGCTGCTGGACGAACCGATGGCGGGCATGAATATCGAGGAGAAGGAGGATATGGCGCGCTTCATCCTCGATATTCACGAGCTTCAGGGAACGACGATCATGCTGATCGAGCACGACATCGGCCTGGTCATGGACATTTCGCATCACATCGCCGTAATCGACTTCGGCGTGAAGATCGGCGAAGGCGCGCCCGAGCAAATCAGCCGCGACGAAGCCGTCATCGACGCCTACCTGGGCGAAGCGGAGCACTGATATGGCGCTCGCAGAAACACAGGCCATTCCCTACCGCGCGGCGACGCCCGGCGCCGTCTTCAAGACGCGTTTGAAGCATCGCATCAGGCCAGTAGCGCAGGAAGAGGATACGCTGTCCAAGGCATTCTTGCGCCGCGTGGCCGAGCTGGGCGATACGGTGGCGCAGCGCAAAAAGCGCTACGGCATCTGGCAGGAATACAGCTGGACCCAGGTCTACGACGAGGTGGTCAACCTGGCCATGGGGCTGGACAAGCTGGGGCTCCAAGCCGGCGACACGCTCTTGATCATCGGCGAGAATGACCCGGAAATGTACTGGGCGCAGGTCGCTGCGCACGCCCTGCGCTGCAAGACCTGCTGCGTCTTCAGCGATGCCAGCCCGCAAGATATTCACTATGTCATCAATTCGACTGACGTCACATTCGCATTTGCGCACGATCAAGAACAAGTGGACAAGCTGCTTGAGTTGAAGGGAGGCAACCCGCAGATTCTGCGCGCCGTCTACTGGAATGAGCGCGGCATGTGGGGCTATGACGATCCCTGGTTGATGAGCCTGCGCGAGCTGCAAGCGGTGGGCGCGGCGCATCGCAAGGAGCTGCCCGATAAATTCGACGAGACGGCGCGCGCCACCGAGCCGATGGACACCATCATCCTGAGCATGACCTCGGGCACGACCAGCCTGCCCAAGTTCGCCGAGGTCACGCACTTTCAGCTGGTATACGGCCACGCCATGAATGAACGCTATGTCGATACCTTGCAGAGCGACAACTGGCTGTCCTTCAGCCCCATGGCCTGGCTGGCCGAGCAGGCCTTTGGTTTTGCGGCGCATCTTTTGAATGGCGTGCAGGTGAACTTCCCCGAAGGACCGGAGACGGTGCCGACCGATATGCGCGAGATCGCGCCGGCCGGTCTGCTCTTCCCCAGCCGCGTCTGGGAGAACCTGGCGCGCATCGTGCAATTTCGCATCAACGACAGCAGTTTGATCAATCGCCTGCTCTTTCTGGCTTTCATGCCGATTGCTTATCGCGCCATTGACCTCGAAGACGCGCACGGCGCGATTCCGCCGCATCTGCGCTTCGCCCGCTGGCTGGGCGAATACGCCGTCTTCGAGCCCCTGCGCGACAAACTGGGGCTGACGCGGGCGCGCAATGTCTTGACCGCCGGCGCCATGCTCAGCTCGGACATCATTCGTTTCTTCCGCGCCATCGGCATTGAGCTGCGCCAATTCTACGGCTCGACGGAAACCTTCGGCACTGTGCACTTGCGCGGCGATGTTCGCTTCGAGACCGTCGGCGTGATCGTGCCGGGCGTGGAGATCAAGATCACCGAGAACCAGGAAATTCTGATTCGCACCGAGGCGCGCTTCAAAGGCTATTACAAGCAGCCCGACAAAACCGGCGAGGCGCTTGATGTCGAGGGCTGGTATTACACCGGCGACGCCGGCCACATGGACGAAAACACTGGGCACTTGATCTACCTGGAGCGGGTGAAGGACTTGATCGAGCTTTCAACGGGCGAGAAATTCAGCCCGCAGTACATCGAGGGGCGCGCCAAGTTCAGCCCGTACGTGCAGGATATGATGACCATCGGCGGACTGGACATGGACTTCGTCTCGGCCATAGTCGTCATCGATTTCCAGAATGTGTCGCGCTGGGCGGAGAAGAATGGCATCGCCTTCACCACTTATGTTGATTTGTCGCAGCGGGACGAAGTCTACGAGATCATCCGGCGGGAGCTGCGCGCGGTCAACGCGTCGCTGCCGCCCTACTCGCAGGTCAAGCGCTTCGTCATCATGCACAAGGAATTCGACGCTGACGAAGCGGAGCTGACGCGTACGCGCAAGCTGCGGCGCGGCGCGCTGCAAGAGAAATACCACGACCTGCTCGACGCGATCTACGGCGGCAAGCGCGAGGTCCACGTCAGCGCGGACGTGAAGTATCGCGACGGCCGCACCGGTACGATAGAGACAGAGCTGCGAGTGGCGGATGTGTGACGTTCCAACCACCGAGAATTGTAGGGGCGAGCCACCGGCTCGCCCGTACGCACAGAAGTCGGTCGCCCTCCGACACGTGACTGTTGTAGGGGCGACACGATGGGACGCCCACAATCCGCGGCTTTCGTAGGGGCGACCCGACGGGTCGCCCGCGAAACGCGAGAATTTGTAGGGGCGACTCTGTGAGTCGCCCGAATATCAGACATAAATCCCTGGGAGGACGTCACAGGTGACAGAATTCTTCCACAAGAATAAACAGCAGCTGATCTGGTCGCTCTACGCGCTTGGGGCCATCGTCCTCGTGCTTCTCATCGGCGACCAACTGGCGGGCAAGAAAGCGGCGCGCATTGTACAGACGTTGATCTCCGGCGTGCTGGTGGGCGGCGTCTACGGCCTGGTGGCGCTGGGCATCGTCGTCATCAACAAGGCCTCAGGCGTCTTCAATTTCGCGCACGGCTGGATGATGGTGGTCGGCGGCATGGTCTTCTGGAGCTTCTTCAGCGTCAGCGAGATCTCGCTTGTCGGCGCCGGTCTGCTCGCGACCGCGACCATGCTGATGATGATGTCGACTGTGAGTTGGCGCGACCTGCGTACGCCGCGCAACATCAGAATCACGGTCGCCGGCATCGTTATCTTGACGCTGCTGATGACGATAGGCGGCGCGGAATGGCGCTGGCTGCACGCGCTTACCGGTACATTCGCCGGCGCCATCCTGACCGGGCTGGCGGTGGAACGCTTCACGATCCGCCCGCTGATCGGCCAGCCGCTCTTCACCGCCGTGCTGATGACCTTGGCTGTAGCCGAAGTGCTGCACGGCGTGACGCAGATCGTTTGGGGCACGGTCGAGCTGAATCTGCCAGTCTTCGTCGATCCGCAGACGAACAGCCGCTTCCGGCCGATTCGACTGGACGCTTTCAAGGAGGCGCTGGACGGCATCGCCATCGTCCGCGTTGAGCTGGTGATCGCTTTCGTGCTGGCCATCCTGGCCTTCATCGGCTTCTTGCTCTTCTTCCGCTATACCAGCGTCGGCCTGGCCATGCGCGCCACCTCGGAAGACCAGCAGCTGGCGCAGTCGGTGGGCTTGCGCGTCCGCGTCATCCTGGCGATCACCTGGGCGGTGGCCGCCTTCCTGGCTAGCATTGCCGGCGTCTTGCAAGGCGGCGCGGTCGGGCTGTCGCTGAATATCAGCTTTGTGGCGCTGCGTGTTTTTCCGGCTGTGTTGCTGGGCGGGCTGGAGTCGATCAGCGGCGCCTTGGTGGGCGGCATCATCATCGGCATTGTGGAGCAATTTGGCACGCTGATCAACTCGTCGGAGCAGATGGGCACGAATCTGGCGCCCTACGTCGTCTTGATGGTCGTCCTGGTCATCCGCCCGGACGGCTTGTTCGGCGAGAAACGCATTGAGCGAATCTAGGACGGAGCGTCTATGGCGAATATCAATCCCGCCGGCGTATTCGACACGACATACGAAGAGGACATGTCGATCGACCGCACGCGGCGCGACAAGCTGCTGAAGAACGCGGCCTTCTTGCTACTGCTGCTGGTTCCGCTGGTATCGGCCTCGGGGCCGCTGGAGCTGGGCTGGGTCAGTGACCAGTACGTCAGCTTGATCAGTCGGATCGCGGTTTTCGTCATCGCAGTGCAGGGCTTGAACGTCCTGGTGGGCTACACCGGTCAGATTTCGCTGGGGCACGCGGCCTTTATGGCGGTCGGCGCCTACGGCTCGGCGATCATGGCGCGTGAATTGGGCTTCAGCTTCTGGGTGGCCCTGCCGGCCAGCGCCCTGCTGACGGGATTGGTCGGCTTGCTGTTTGGGCTGCCGTCTTTGCGCGTCAAGGGCTTCTACCTGGCCATGGCCACGCTGGCGGCGCAGTTCATCATCCCCTGGGTGTTGCGTTATCCGCTTGAAGACTTGACCGGGGGCACGCGCCCTCTGAATGTGCCCGCGCCCATGATCGGGCCCTTCGCCGCTTACGCCGACGACTCGCTCAGCGACGATACGCCGCTGAGCTTCACAGCGGGCGATCCCTATTTCGTCGATGTGATTTCGGTTCGCTTCGCAGCGGTCGCGGGCGCATACCCGGCAATCGAACTGACGAACCCCAGCGGCGATCTCGTGCCTTACGGCGATGTCAACATGAGCGTGGAACGCAACAGCGACGGCGTGGTCACCGGCCTGTCTTACATCGCCAGCAAGGCGGGCGAGTATCGAGTAGCGCTCATATCCGGGGGCGACAGCGCGAGCTTCACGGCGTCTGTACGCCGCAGCAAAGCCTTGAGCTTCGCCAGCGACACCGCTATGTATTACATCATCGTGCCGCTGTCGGTGCTGCTGATGTTCCTGGCGCGCAATATCATCCGCACGCGGACGGGACGCGCCTTCATCTCCGTGCGGGACAATGACCTGGCCGCCGAACTGCTCGGCATCAATGTCTTTACCTACAAGTTGCGCGCCTTTTTCTTGAGCGCCGTCTATGCCGGAATTGCCGGCTGCTTGCTCGCATACGAGCGCAACAGCTTGTCGCTCAACGCCTTCGAGTTGGACACATCCATCGAGATGCTGGCGATGCTGATCATCGGCGGCGCCGGCTTCCCGCTGGGCGCGCTCTTCGGCGTCACCTTTATCCGCGTGCTGCAGGAAGCCTTCATTCCGTTCTTGCGCCCCTGGCTGTCGGATTGGCTGCCGCAGCTCTTCCCCTTCGTCGATGCCGTGAACATCACCAGCGCCATCAATCCCATTGTATTCGGCGGCGCGCTGATTATTTTCCTGGTGCTGGAGCCGCGCGGCATCGCCCATCGTTGGGAAGTGTTTAAGGTGGCCTGGAAAATCCGCCCGTATTCCTATTAGCGGCTTAACTTTGGTTGATTAAAGCGGCGCTTTGGCATAAGCTAAGTACAGTAAGCGCTGACGCTATCTTTACGATTGACTCACAAATCGAATAGAGGAGCGAATACCATGAAGAGGCTATGTACCCTGCTAGTCCTGTTGCTGCTCGCCAGCGCGCTGCCGAGCCTGGCGCAGGAGATGATTGACTATCCTTCCGACTTGACCGCCTGCGAAGTTGATTTGAGCGGCGAAACCCTCCGCATCTTCCACTTTGGCGACTTGAGCGGGCCCTACGCGTTCATCACGCAGCCGGTTGTCTCCGCCTTGACCGACGCCGTGAATTACTGGAATGACCGCGGCGGCGTCTGTGGCGCGCAACTGGAGCAGGTTTACGAAGATACCGGCGGCAGCCGCGAAGCAGCGCAGAGCGCTTATGATCGCTTCACCGGAAACTATGGCGACGAGCTTGACCTGCTGCTGCTCTACAGTTCCGACGACGGCGAGTTGCTGCGCGAGCAACTGGCGGCTGACGAAATCGTCTCCTTCATCTCCGCCGGCTCGATCGAGAGCCTCTACGGCGAAGACGGCCAGACGCCCGGCTGGCTCTACGCCAGCAATCCGCTCTACATCAACCAGTTCGGCTCCTTCTGCCAATTTGTCGCCGCCAGTCCGGAGGCTTTCCCCGATCCGGTAATTGGATTTGTCACCTGGCCGAACGCCTTTGGTCGCGCGGGCACCGAGCCAGCGGCCCGGGAGCATTGCGCCAGCGTGGGCGTCAACGTTTTGGAAGAGCCGCAATTCTTCTTGCCGACCGATACCGACATCTTGACGCAAGTGCAAAACGCCATCGACGGCGGCGCCAATATCATCTACACCAATACGATTGCGAGCGGCCCGCCATTGATCGCCGGAACGCTGGTCGACCTCGGCATGGAAGACGACGTCAAGCTGGCCGGCGTCAATTGGGTGATGGACACCAGCGTTGGTATCCTTGGCCAGCGCGTGCTGAAGTCCAACGGCTTGCCGTCGGTGGATGGCATGTTTGGTTCGATGCCCTTCCTCTGGTGGACGGAGACGAGCAGCCCGGCCGTGCAATTCATCACGCAGCAGCACAGCCTCAACGAGCGCTCACTGGCGGAGCAGAACATCGCCTATTTGTTGAGCTGGGGTCTGGCTGACAGCGTCATCGAAACGTATATCCAGACAGCGAACCGGGTCGGCAGCCTCGGCGCGGTTACCGGCGCCGAAATTCGCACGACCGTCGAGAGCATGGATTACCAGGTGCTTGGCGGTTTGCTGCGTTTCCACTTCGCGAAAGGCATGCGCGACGCGACTGAGAATCGCATTGCGGTGCTCAAGTTCGCCAACGCGACTATGACGGGGCCGGCAAGCGGGCCGGCCGACGCGCTCTTCGTGGACGGACCCAGCGGCAAGATGTTCTTACCGATCGTCGTGTCGCTAACGGACTTCATGCCCGTGCCTCAGCTGCGCGGCTAGCCGCTGCGATAAATCCCTCTCTTGCTTAGGGGTGGGAGCGGACAGGCTTTTCGAGCAGCTACCGACTGGGTCTACCCCACCCCCCTGCCCCCTCCCCGAAGCATCAGGGAGGGGGAGAAATGCCGGGGATGGGGTTGAAGAGACTGGGCAGTCCCAAGCGTGCACGCGAGGGACTTGCCCTTCTAAACGTCCAAATCATGCCAGGCGACGGAGCTACGCGATGGCTGCCATAAGGGAAAACACCGACCTGACCACCACGATGACGCTGTCCGTCAGCAATATCGAGGTGGTATACAACAGCGTGATTCTGGTGCTGCGCGGCATTTCGCTGGAAGTAGAGCCGGGCAAGGTCGTCTCGCTGCTGGGCCCTAACGGCGCCGGCAAGTCAACCACGCTGAAGGCGATCAGCGGCTTGCTTCGGGCCGAGCTGGGCGAGGTGACGCGCGGCCAGATCCATTGGGGCAGCGAACGCCTGGACGGCATGAGCGCCGAAGATGTCGTGCGAATGGGTCTGGTGCAGGTCATTGAAGGCCGGCTGCTCTTTCGTCATCTGACCGTAGAAGAGAACTTGCGCGTCGGCGGCATGGTCTATCAGGGCGGCCGCCATATTCGCGACGATCTGGAGCGGGTGTATCATTACTTCCCGGCGCTGGCCAAGCTGTCGCGGCGGGTTAGCGGATACCTGTCCGGCGGCGAAGGGCAGATGCTGGTCATCGGCCGCGCGATGATGGCGCATCCGCAGCTGCTGATGTTGGACGAGCCGTCGCTGGGCCTGGCGCCGATGCTGGTGCACGAGATCTTCGACATCATCCGCGACATCAACCGGCAGGAAGGCATGTCGGTCTTGATCGTCGAGCAGAATGCGCGCGCGGCGCTGGAGCTGGCGGACCATGCCTATGTCATGGAGGACGGTCGCATCGTCCTGGATGGGCCAGCCGAGCAAATGCGCGAAAATGAAGACATCAAGGAATTCTACCTGGGGCTGAACCAGGCCGGCGGGCGCAAGAATTACCGCGAGGTCAAGCACTACAAGCGCCGCAAACGCTGGCTGGGTTAGCCGTGCAAGCGACCACTGCCCACTCTTTCACCTCAATGACAAACGAAACCGGAGTAGTCTAGTGACGAATGTCGACGCGCGAATCAGCGAATTGGTCAAACACGCCTACGAACATGCGCCGGCTGCGCGCGCTATTCTGGACGAGGCTGGCCTGGCTCCCTCGGACATCGCCGGCGCCGACGACCTCTACAGGATACCGGTGTCAAATAAAGACGCGCTGGTCGAGATCCACCGCGATAATCCGCCCTTTGGCGGCTTCCTGACTATTGATCCGGACGACCTGCCGCGAATTTACATTTCGCCGGGACCGATCTATGACCCGCAGCCGCCGCTCGACGATCCGCAAGCGCAATTGGCGCCCTTCCGCTACATCGGCATTGGACGAGGCGACCGTGTGCTCAACACCTTCATGTACCACTTGACGCCCGCCGGCATCTTGCTCGACGAAGCGATCCGCGCTTGCGGCGCTACGGTGATCCCTACCGGCCCCGGCAATACCGACTTGCAGATCATGATGATGATGGCCCTGGGCGCGACCGGCTTCGTCGGCCAGCCGAGCTACCTGATGACGCTGCTCGACAAAGCGGCGGAGATGGGCATGGGCGCCGGCGTCGTGCCCTTGCAGAAGGCGCTGTTTTCGGCCGAACCTTATACCGAGAGCCAGCGCCAGCGCTTTGAAAGCGAGTATGGCATGAGGACCACATCGGCTTACGGCACGGCCGATCTGGGCTTTATCGGCTACACCCGGGCCGGTGTACAAGGCTTCTGCATTATGCCGAACCTCTTCTTGCAGATCTGCGATCCCGAGACGGGCGCGCCTCTTCCCGATGGCGAAACCGGCGAGATCGTCGCCACAACGTTCAACAAGTCGTATCCGCTGATTCGCTTCGGCACGGGCGACCTGGGCGCGCTTTCGCCGCAGCCGCAATGTGAGGGGCAGCAGTTGCTCGGCCTGTTCGGGCGCAGCGGCGACGCCATCAAAGTGCGGGGCATGTTTCTGCATCCCAATCAACTGCAATTCGCCGCGGCGCAATTCCCGCAGATCAAGGCGATTCAGGCGGTCATCACGCGCCCCAAAAACCGTGACGTCGTCACCGTGAATCTGGAATTGCGCGAGGGGGAGTCCCCCGCTGGCCTGGCCGAGAAACTCAGCGCTTTGGCGCAGCAGGCGGCGCGCTTGCGAATAGACGCGGTGAATATCGTCGACGCCGGCGGCATTGACCCCAGCGAGCGCGCAATCATTGACAAGCGCGAGTGGGATTGACCCGCCCTACTCGTCGGCAGCAGCGTCATCCGTCTCCGCTTCGCCAGTGTCGTCGGCCTCCTCATCGGGCTCGACGCCGACCACCTTCAGGGTAAAGGCCTGCCGCTCGCTGGTATTCTTGACGCGTACTTCAAACAGGAACACGCCCGATTGCTCCCCAACCGCCAGGTCAGTCCAGGCGGAGCTGCGGGTGTCGTCATCGGCGTCATCGTTCTCGCCCAAAAGCTGCTGACCTTCGCGGTCGTAAATGCCCAGTACAGTGTCGACCGTGTCGTCGACGCCGGCCAGAAATACGCTGACAGTGCGATTGGCCGGGAGCGTAACGCGGTAGCGCACGCGCTGATCGGGCCCGACCGCGCCGTTGGCTTGCACTTCGGTGCTGCCGATGCCCAGAGACAATTCGCCGCCGTCAATGAGCTCGCCCAGGATGACATCGGTCAAATGCGCCTCGGCTGCTTCCAGCAAAGGGTCGCCGTCGCTGGTCAGGCTCTCCAGGGTGACTGGAACGACGACCGTGGGCGCGACGCCCTGGGCTTCGATATGGATTTCCTGGTCGGCATTGAGCCCGCGCGTGACCGTATAGCGAATGCTCAAGTCGTCCGGCATGAGCATATCGTCCACAGCGCCGCCCAAGCCGCCGGTCGCATGATGCCCGACGATGGCGGCGCGGTCAGCGATGGTCAGATTGTAGGCGAAGAATTCGCAGGCGCTGAAGCAGCCCGGTCCGATAATCACCGCGATTTCGCCAGCGAAGCGCAAGGCTTCGTCCGGCAAGCAGAAACGGTCTTCGGAGCGCGGGTCGAGGTAGAACTCGCCGGTCGCTTCGTTGTAGGCGCTGGTATATCCCAGGATATGCGCTTCGTCGTAGAAGTAAGCGCCAAGCTGATCGGCCAGATAGCCGCTGCCGCCGCCGTTACGACGCATGTCGATGATGATGCCCGGGACGTCTTCGTCGATCAACTGCTCGAGCATGCGCTCCCACAATTGCACCGTCAGCCGCTCGTCATCGCTGAATGACGTGATGGTGACGTAACCGTAGCCGCTGGGCAGAATCTCATATTCGACCGGCAGCGCTGTGTCTTCTGCACCGGAGAAGAACGAAGAATTGGTAAAGCTGGCGCGTTCGCTGATCGTGGTGAGGGTTGCCGACTGCTCGGTTTCGCTCTCCGGATTGCGGAAGGTGATTTCAACTTCGGCGCCGAGCGGGAAACGGGTGATGTAACGCAACTGCTGCAAGCGCAAGGTGTGCTCGGTGCTGAGCGCTTGATGCGCCCAGACAAATTCGCGGTCCATGGCTTCCTGCACTGTGCCGCCGTCCCAGGCCAGGATCTCCGCGCCCAGCTCGATTCCAGCGGTGGCGGCCGGGCTGCCGTCCAAGAGAAAGCTTACGACAATCCGCCCGTCATCCAGCTCCGAGAGCGAAACGCCGAGGCCGCCGTCGGTCTCTTCGCGGAAGAGATCGCTCAGCGGGGCCAAGGGCATACTCACGTGGCCATCGGGAATTTCCCACAAGAAGTCGCGCAGGGAGAGCGCGTAGGCGTCGGTGTCCTCCGCCGCTTCGGCTTCGGCGAAGCGCGGCGCATAGGTTTCTTCCAGCGCGTCCCAATCCAGCTCGTAGAGTTCGGTGAAGGCGTATTCGCGCCGGAACAGATCGACCATCGCCGTGAATGCTTCGCTATACGAAAGCGCGGAGAAGTCGTTGATCGCTGCCGTTTCCGGCTCGTGCAGATCAAGGATTTGGCGCGCGGCGCGATCGAAGACGAAAGGGGTTTCGTCCAGGTCGACTACGGAATAACCTTGCGGCACGCTGACGATCGGATCGTCCGGCGTAAAGAGCAGGCCGTCAGCGCCAAAGCCGGAGGGGAAGCCCTGGCCGGGTTCGGGCGCGTAGATGATCAATTTCCCGCCCACGAGTTCCCAGCGCGTTTCCGGGTCGATGCTCGCGCGGGTGGAAGCGTAGCCCGTCGACCAGCCGCCGCCGTGCTGATCGCATTCCTCCAGCAGCGGACCGCCAAAAAGATTGGTCCAGTAAGCGACTGCAAAGACCATGACCCCGCTGTCGTCAGCGCCGTCGTTGTCCACATCGCGCAGGCTGCCGGCCGGCGCAACGGGCAGCGACAGGCTGTAAGAAAAGGGCGATGTGTAGAAGTCGGACGTGATTTGACCCGGCACTTGTGACTCCAGCGGGATGATGAAGTATTGGTTGCGGTCGATGAAACCGGTCTGTTCTTCCAGGATTATGAGCGGCTCGGCAACGCCGCTGGTGAAGAAAGCGTTGGTGTAGTGGAGGTCGCCGGTGATGCTGATCGGGCCGCCCTCTTCATTGACAATCAGCGCCACGCCCGCGTTTATGGCTGGGCGGGCGGGCGCGTCGTCTTCGTCTTTTTCACCGATCGCGACCGCCGAATACACCGATATGAGCAGCGCGCCCATGAACGCGATACGCGACAACAACTTGCCATGCATACATCGAACTCCCGGGTATAGGCGCCTGCGCCGGCGCCCGCATTGGTCAGAAGGCCTACCTTGTAGGATACGGGAGGTCATCCGCTGGGGCAAGGCAGTATGCCGCGCCTGCGTTCCGCGCTCGAATCTGAGCCAAAACGCGAAATCAGTCTACAGAGAAGCGCAGCAGCTCGATGTCGCGGTCAAAGCGCCGCTGCTCGGCCACAACGATTCCACTCTGGCTGGCTTTGCTGGCGAAATCATAAACGATTAGCTTTACCGAGTACTCGCCCGCCGCCAACGGGGCAAGGTCAAAGGTGAAACGGTCAAGAGGCTCGCCCGAGATCACGGCGTCCAACCAAAGCGCCTTATTGTTGTCGGCATCAAATACCTGCAGCGAAAGCGAATAATCTTTCCCAATCGTCCGCGCCCACCAGAAGAAGAACTCCAGCGAGTGGGCAGAGCGCTCCATATCATAGTTGGCCAATTGCGTGCCGCCCTCGTAGTGAATGGCGAAAGGGCTGGAATCTGTGATCAACCGGCAAGGGATGGCGCGAATTACATAGTACTCAATTATGCTGTCCGGTTTGTCGCGGTAGCGCTGGCAAAGCGCGAATCGCTGGGAGAAGGTGTCCATATACCAGGGCAAAGCGCTCAAATCAGTCTGCTGCGGGTTGTAGATCAGCCAGACGCCGTTTGCATTGGCGGCGATGGCGTCCAGCGAACTATAGGTGGACAGCCCGCTTTGGATGGCGGCTTCACCGGCTTCGTTGACATAGATATGCGCGACGTGCGCCCAGCGCGTCAGTGTTTTTCGATAGTAATCGAGGGTCTTTCTGACGGTTATGGGCGAGTCAGGATGCGCGCTCAGAATGAGTTCGTTGTAGCCCGGCAATCGGTCTGATTCGTAGACGAAGTCTTGATAGCGCGGCATTTTGTCCAGGTTCTGGACGCGCGCGCCCGTGGCGACCAGCAGGTCATCCGATCGATAAAAGAGCGCAAAGGCGGCGATCCACAGCGCCGCCAGTGGCAGCCGCAACAGCCTCCAGCCCGGCAGTTGTCGCAAGCCAATCGCGATGGCGCAGCAAAAGGGCACGACCAGTACACTCATATAGCGCATCTGCCAGTCGCTGAATATCGCTGCTATTTCATTCGACAGCAGAATCAGCAGCAGCGTAAAGACAGCGACCAGGCTCACTAGAAATTCGCCTTGTTTCAGGCGGCGGCGGCAAATGGCGGCTACGACCAGGGCAATCACCGGGAAGAAGACGAGACCGTTCGAGAACAAGCGCAAAATATGAAAGATCGAATCCTCTATCGGCAGCCGCGTGTTGGAAACGTCCGGGCGGCCGGGAAAACCGAAGACCGCGACCGGCAGCCAGGGCATGAACAACAGGCCGGCCGTGACCATCAGCAGCGAAACCTTGAGCCAGCGCCGATCTTTCTTCGCGAAGACCAGGTGATAAAGACCAATCGCCGCCAGCAGCATGATGCCGAAGTAATGGATGTAGAGCATCAACGCCGCGGACAAGAGCAAGACTAGCCAAGCCATACGCGAAGGCCGGCGTCCGCGCTGCATGACCCGCGCGTACGACCATAGCAGCCAGCCCGATGTCAGTGGCAGCAAGGTATACATTCTGGCCAGATGGCTGTAGTAGAGAAAATAGGCGAGGAAAGCCGCAATGAAAAAGGCCGTCAGGCCCAGCGCTTCATCGCCCACAGACGCGGCCAGGCGATAGGTGACGGCCAGCGCAAGCAGGCCAAAGAACACCGACAGCAGACGCAGCGTGAATAGTTCGGCGCCGACCAGCGTCCGCCAGATATTGAGCAAGATAAAATAGGCGGGCCCGTGCTGCGGACTCTCAATGATCACATCGCGTACTGTCTGCGCCAGGCTGTATGGCGCGCCGGTGGCGCTGTCGAGAATGCGATTCCAGGAGTTGTATTCGTCGTTGCCGATGGGAAAGCGCTTCAGGTTTGCGACGGCAGCCGCATAGAACACTAGCAGGCAAAGTACAGCTATCGCCAGAGCGCCGTGTTTTCGGTCAAGCTTGTTCATGCCTTAGGACTCAACTTCAAATTTCGCCAGCTCGGCGGCGCGTTCAAAGGATCGGTTCTCGTTGACGACCATACCCGACTGGCTTGCCCCGGACTGACGCTCGTAAACAATGAGTTCAAGGGAATAGGCGCCGGGCGGAAGTCCCGACAGGTCAAGCGAATGCGCGTCAACCGGGTCGCCGCTGATAACATCGTCGTGCTGAAGAACCTTGTCCTTGCGATCATCAAAGGCTTGCAGCGAATAGGCGAGTTCCACCTCTTCATGGTGTAGCCACCAGAGGTAGACGGCAAGCCGGTCCACGGATTGCGCGAGCACGGCGTTGCCCAGACGGGCGCCGCTGTCATATTTGATCTCAAGTTTCCGCTCGCCCGCGACCAGACTGCAAGGTATCGGAATCTTGAGGTAGTAGGCGATGACGCTGCGCGCGTTGTCGATGAAGCGGCGACACATCTGGAAGTTCCGCGCAAACCAATCCCGATAGACCTCGAGCGAATTCAGATCAGTCTGCTGCGGATTGTGGATGACCCAAATACCATTGCTGTTGCTGACTATGGCGTCCGGCGAAGAGTAGGTCGAAAGTCCGCTCTGAATGTGTACGCCGCCCGAGGCGTCAGTCGTGATATGCGCAACATGCGCCCAGTCTGACAGCAGCCATCGGTAATATGCCAAGACCTTATAATCGTCGACTGTGGCATCCGGATGGAAGCTCAGGATGAGCGCGTTGCGACTGGGCAAGCTCGCGGCATTGTAATGAAAGTCCTGATACGAGGGCACGGCGTCGCTGTTTTGGTAGGCGCGATTGGTATAGGTCAGCAGCTCATCAGAATCAATGTAAGCGAAGCAGGCCAGAATCCACAGGATCACCAGCGCCGGTAGCGCCAACCTGCGCGCGGGCAGCAGCGTGAAGCCGATTGCAATGGCGCAGCATAGCGGCGCGGCGAGAATCACCGTATATCGCAAGCGCCGGGCCGCCAGAACCGGCGTGACTTCATTAAGCGCGATAATCATCAAGAAAATCGATAGCGCGAGGAAAAGCAGGTAGCGCTGCGCAGGGCCCAGCCGCTTGTACCGCGCGAGACAAGCCGCTGCAGCCAGCGCAAGGATCGGCGCCAACCCGTTGCTATATACTTGCGCGACTGTAGCTGCGGATTCGACGAGCGAGAGATTCTCGCTGGGGATCTTGAGTTCGCTCCAGCCGCGGAACACGACCGGCAGCCAGGGCGCAAAAAGCAGGCCCGCTGCAATCATCGCCGCGCAAACTTCCAGCCACCTGCGGGCCTTTGCCGCGAACATAAAGTGATACAAGCCTATTGCCATCAAGAGGACCATGCCGTAGTAATGGACGTAGACGAGGGCGGCCGCGGCGACGACAAGCGTGGCCCAGCGCCAGGCGAGCGGCGCCGCAGCAGTCGAAATGACGCGCCAGTACACCCAGGCGACCACTGCGACCAGCAGCGTAAGCAGCGAGTACATCCGCACCAGTTGATGGTAAAAGATCAAGAATGCGAGAAAGGCCGACAGGATGGCGGCGACAGTCGCCATGTTTCGGTCGTCGGCGATGGACGCAAGCCGGTAAGTGAAGGCGACAGCGAGCAGGCCGCAGAATATCGACAAGAGGCGAAGCGAAAACAGATCGCGCCCGACCAGCATTTCCCAAAGGTTGAGCAAGACGAAGTACAGCGGACCATGTTGCGCGCTGTTTTCGCTGACGCTCGCGGTCGTCTCGGCTAGCGAATACGCGGGATCGAGATAAGTCTTGAATAGATGACGCTGCGAGTTCGACTCGCTGTGGGAGATGGGTACGGCTTTGAGGTTGGACGCGCCGATGGCGTATACCGTCAGCAGACAAGCCGCAATGAGGAAAATATGCGCCTGCCGCATGCCTATTCCGGCCACGATTTCTCCTCATCTTCCGCGTCCGCGCCGGAGCGTATCGTCTAACTTATCCGGCAGCGCCGCCAATGTCGTCTGTTGCGGGCAGCAGTCCCAAATCGTCAAGCGCGGCCGCGTAACGGCTGGCTTGCTCGTACGCGCCCGCAGCCACAAGATGAATGCCGTCAAGTTCCCAGTAGTCGGCGTCTACTGGAAACTCCGCGGCCAGATCTATGTACGGAATGTCCATATCGGCGGCGATCCGGCGCGTGACGTCGTTGTGCTCGGCAATTGACTGCCGCCATAATTCGGGGCGATCAGCTTCTACATTGTATATCCACGACGAGACGACAGGCTGCGCATTATTCGCCAGCGCCAGCGTCAGCATGTTGCGGATATTGCGCTCAAAGTAGTGCGGCGAATTGGCGGCGAGGCGCATTTCCAGCGTGGTCGCGCCAGGATCGGGATCGCATTCGACCCTTGACGGCTCGAACGAGGAATCCAGAGACAAGGGATTGCCCATCCAACCCGAGAGTATAGCGATCAACCGATATAGAGCGGAAGCGGGCAATTCGGCGTTGCGCTCGACGAACTGGCCGCGATTTCCATTGAGCCCGCGCTGCGGATTCAGGCCGCGGTAGCAATCGTTGCTCAGCCGTTCGCGCACGACCAGATCGTTGACTCCGCCGTAATAGATAAGCATATCCGGCTCCAGCTCCAATATGCGGAAGGCAAAACTGGCCAGCGCCTCCCAAGACGTGTACCCGCTTACGCCCGCGTTTACGACTTCGACGCCGCTGTAGCCGTAATCGGCGCGCAAGATGGACTGCAGGAATGCCGGGTAGGATTCTTCAGCCGAGGTGCCGGTGCTATAAGTGGTTGATCCGCCAAGGGCAACGATGCGGAACGTTCCTTGCGGTTTGGGAACGGCAATCTCCGGCCCGCGATAACCGAGCGCGTTATGCCCATCGTAGGCCGGATCGGGCACATAACTAATGTAGGGCATGGGCATGATATTGCTCTGCAAGGCGCGAATCTCGGCCAGCGAATAGAGGTACATGATCTTTTGATCGCGGCTGCCGGCGGCATAGAGAAAAGCGCGCAGCAGAACTTCAATGATCAACAGCGTTACTGCAATACTTATGGCCGTCGCTGATACGATGCGCGCGATCGCGCGGACGCTCTTAGACGTGCCCGCACGCCGATACGCGCTCAAGAGCAGGCCGACAAGTCCCAGGACCACCAGCGCAAGCGTCAGGAGAGCCAGGGTCACAAAGGTCGAATGCGTCGCCAATATGTTTATTGGCTGCGTGACTTTCACCTCGCTGCCGTCCATGAGCATAACTTGAAGCGCCGGTTGCGTCGTTGCGTCGATGCAGACTGTTGTATCGCCGGCGGCTGGCATCAGCTCGTCGCCGATCATGATGCGCCGAGTGTTCATGACATCCCAGCGCATCACGATACATTCGCCCGGGAAAAGGACATTGCCGCGGCTAACCGTCAGACCGACGGTCGTATCAGCATAGGCGAAGTCCTTTGTAAGCGTTTCGGGAGCGCTATACCAGAGGACAAAGCCGATTGCCAGAAGCAGGGCGAGGCCGAGGCAGAAGGACCACCAGTGGAAGACGCGACGAGGCATTGATGTCCTTTCCGGGCGCCGGTTCGTACAGTTGCGCTGTGAGTCTTCACTGCCGGCTCGGCGGATTCGACGACTGTAACCAGCAACATTTTAGCGCACATCCGCTGATTACGACTTTGCAACCATGCAAAGGTATCGAGACGCCTTCAAGTCCAGCGACTGGAGCGGCGGGCTGTTTTGCGAGTCTCCCGTTTCAAGGCGTGATATACTGAGTGCGTTTTGATGGGCCAGCATAATGGGGAAGTGAATTGCTCGCCCGGAGAAGGATCAGCGCAAGCCAGATGAAAACCAGACGCAAGAGCACTGTCCAATACACACTGCTGGCACTGGCGAGCTTGATTCTGTATCTTCCCGTTATGAATCACGCATCGCGACTACATGCTGATTTCGGCTTTCATATTGGTCACGCTTTGCGAATGCCGGACAAGCTGGACCATATTACCGCGCCGTTATTTCACGCCATATTTCTATCAATACACAGAATGCTGGGGCTTCCGCACCAGTTGGCTGCGTTAACCGCAATACTGTTGGTGATGATTCCCGTGCCGCTGATCGCATATGCCCTGTTCAAACAGCGCGTCGGCGAACATATTCCGGATGGCGCGCTAATGGCGGTCGCTTTGGGATTGACAATCATGGCGCCCATAACGATCTGGACAAGCATATACATGATCGGCTACTTGAATCCGATAGTCTTTCACAATCCTACCAGCATAGCGGTGCGCCTGTTCATTATACCTGTCTCTGTCCTGGCTTTTCGCGCCTTTCGGAATCAGACCTACCGCGACCTGAATCATCGCGTCTACATCATACTGCTTAGCGCAGTTTTGGTGATCCTGATGATATTGGCCAAGCCGAGCTTCGCGTTGGCGCTGTTGCCCGGATGCTGTGTCTTCGCTATCTGGCGATACCTGCGCGGCGGAAGCGTGGACTGGAGGCTTCTGGCTTTCGGTCTGCTGTTGCCGGGGTTGCTTATGTTGGGTGTAATGGCTTTGCTTTCATACGTTGATTATGACGATGGCTCAGCGATCGAAATTGGTTTTTTGACATTCATGACGCTGTATGTTCCAGCTTGGCGGATTCCCATTCAATTGATGCTTTCCATCGTGTTTCCGGTCGGCGTAAGAATTCTGTATGCGAGGCAAGCGCGCCAGAATCTCTTTCTGAGTTTCGCTTGGACGGTGTTTGCTTGCGCGCTCCCGGTGACATATTTGCTATATGAATCGGGACCCAGGGTCTGGCACGGCAATTTTCTATGGACAAGTTACAGCGCCGTTTTTCTGCTGATGTTCGCGTCGATGCTGTTTTTGCTTGAGCAGTACGTCCGCGAATTTCGGCGCGGCTGTGGCAGTTTGCAGATATTCGGCCTTAGATTTACCTGGCGATTTGCCTTCGCCTTGTTTCTCTTTGGCTTGCACGTGATTGGGGGAATCGCCTACTACTTGAGATTCCTGACGGTTCAGCATATTTGATCGGCTTGAGCGTTGCATGAGAAGCGGCGACAAGCCAGCGCACACTTTGCGCCGGCATAATCCCCGACATCGTCTCGTATGCAGTACCGTCTGCGCTCGCGGGCTTAACTTCCGGGTGCGGGATGGATCGGTACATACTCCCGCGGCTCTGGCCTTTTTCGATAGATTAGCCCGCTGGGCTATGCGTCACTCTGAACGAATAACTCTGTTTGTCCTCGATATGCAGCGTATAGTCACCGTTAGGATAATGGGCATGAATGTAGAATTGCAGCAGGCGCCAAGTATCCGAACTCAAGGTCTCAACGACCTGCCCTTGGCGCATAAGGTGAACCTTGCTGCCCGCCGGCGCCCCAATCCGCACAAAATCTCCGGGACGTGCCTCTGTTACCACCGGCGCGATCACTTCATCATTATTTCGGTCAAAAATCTCCCCCTCGATGCGGCTATAGTAGCTGAAACTGTTGTTCCATCCGAAGTCAAACCGGTACAGCAGGTTATGGGTGTCATCAAGCCAATCCATTCGCTCGATGGGCCCCGCGGGCGATAGATGCGGCTCATCAAGGTGCGCTTCAATTTCGACCACCCAGAAGCGCGGGTAACCGGCAACGATCCACTCCATCATAGCTGGCACATCGGCAGCGTGGACGGGGATGCCGACTACATTTTCTCGGCTGGCGTCAGCGTTGCGAGGCACGTCATACCCAACGCGATCCAGATGATAGCTGAGGAACGGCGTATGTCTGCCAGAAATGATGAACACTTGATCGCCGGCTGTGGTCAGCGCTTCGACTGCCGCCGCCAAGCTTCGGAAGTCGTCTCGGAAGTACCGACTGTCGTTTCTCTTTTGTGCATTTACGCTGTGAAATATCATCATTCCCGCAAATGCGATGATACCGACTGGCCTTAGCCATCGTCGACGAAGCAATGCAGCTATGCTGAGGCCGAAACCAATATATGCAAAGGGAGAAAAGAGATAAAAGTGTCGGTCTTGCAACTCGTTGACATGGACCGGGAATCCAGGCAAACTCAATATTGATATAATCGTGGGAGGGATGAGACAGCCAAGCATAATAAATGATATGTTTCGAGGATTGTCTCTCCAGCCACAGACAAGCCCGAAGAAAAAGATGAACGTGATCAACTTTGTCGCGAGCGTTAAATCGTCAGGCGGAGCAGCCACATACGCAGCGAATACATTTGCCATCAGCACGAAGGTCGCTTTTGGGTCAAATGTAGCTAGAGAGTCATCTGTGCGAATGAGGCCCGCTGCGTATACTCCCCATATAAGGCAGACGGCGACGATGAACGCGATAGCGAGGCGCCATTGACGGCGATTTCTTCCTTGCTCGCGTCGGAATATGACTTCATAAACAACGATGGCGCCAACGATAATCCCGCCGAAATAATGGCTCAGTGTTGCTCCAATTCCTGCAATAGCCAAGAGTCCTGCCTTGCTTCGCAAATACGCATAGATAGTGAGCGTGGCGAACATCATAGCCAAGGCGTACATACGCGCGTCTTGGGACCAGTGAATGTGGAAGGGCGATACTGTGATCAGCAGCATAGCAAGCGGGGCGGCAATCTTCTGCTTGCTAACACGCAATGTCGCGAAATAGACCAGCAATATACCTGGCAGCGCGAAGAAAACTGAAATGGATCTGATGGCAAACTCGCTGGCGCCGGTCAAGCGCAACCAGAGATGAAAGAGCCAAAAGTAAAGGGGAGGGTGAACATCACGGGCTGTAAACTCGGTCATTTCAAGAAAGCCCATTTGTGCTTCCCAGACCGAGTAAGCCTCGTCCCAGCGGACGGGTGAATTTCCAAGATCCTTTACGCGCAGTTGGAAAGCCAACAGCAGAATAAGGATTAGAAGTATTTTCTCTTTGTGAGAGACGCGAGACACGTACTTCTCCACGTGCCAGCGATGAATAATGCATTCACCAGATTAGCAATTGAACGAAAAGGGCACAGTAGGGCAGGGAAGTGTTGGCGACGGCATACTCTCCCACATCGTCTCCAATGCAGTACCATCTGC
>VXLV01000031.1 GCA_009841405.1 Chloroflexota bacterium
GGGTGGGGTAGGTTGCGCGCAACCTAAGGAGGGGAGGCGCCGTGTCGGTTCGCCGCCGCATCGCCTGGGGAGCAGTTCTCGTCTTAGCTGCCTTCGCGGGCCTTGGCTTTATCGTGTTTGCGCTCGGCGTGCTGATCGAGCTGGCCGACGGCATCACGCAGCCGCTTGACCCCTATATCTCGCCCGTCATGCAAATGTCGCTCGCCGGGCTCTGCCTGTCGGCGACCATGGTCTTGCTCGGCTTTCTGCTGGTAGGCGTGTTGCTGGCGCGGCAATCCCGGCATTACGGCGCCGGCTATGGCGAAGCTTACCGTCTGATTCAGAAGATGCAATTCCCCCAAGCCATTCAGTTGTTGGAGCGCGTCGTCGCCGGCGGCAAGATCACGCCGGACCTGCTGATGCTCCTCACGAGCGCTTACGCCTATAACGGACAGCTGGCCAAGGCCCAGGAAACCGCCGACCGCGCCGTCGAAATGTTCCCGGGCGACGCCGGCGCCTATATCACGCTCGCCAATGGTTATCGCATGCAGGCCAGCTATGGAGAAGCGGCTATCGCGCTGCAAACCGCGGCGCAACTCTCCCCGGCCCAGCCAATTGTCTGGGCGGAGCTGGGTTTCGTCCAGCAACTATCCGGCGAGCATGACTCGGCGATGGAGTCCTTCAAGCATGCGGCCCTCTATTCCATGCCTTCGATGTACGCCGTGCGCGTCAATTATCATCTGTCGCGCCACTATCTCAAAGTCGGCGAGCGCGACAATGCCGAGAGCGCGACCGACAGGATGATCGCCACGCAGCACGGATTGCAGGCTTGGAAATCCACGCTGCGCGCGCTGGAAGGCACGGCTTACGGCAGCCTGCTGCATTACGAACTGGAAAAGATCGAAGCGGCAATCGCTGAGCAGCAGGGCAAACGAAAGAACGCGTCATGATCGTCTTCCGTGACTTTGCGCGGCGCGTTCCCGCCTGGGACGCGTCGGTCAAAGTTTCGTTTGCCTTGGCGCTAGTCCTTTTCCTGTGCCTGATGGCGCTTGGTCTCGGCGGACCGGCCGAGCTCCGCCTGCCCGCGCGGATTGGCGCCTTTGGCGTATTGGTGACCGGGCAGCTGCTTTTTCTCTGGGGCAATCGCCGCGACGTCTCGCCTTATCATCAAGCCCAGCAGCGCTTCATCGCCGGCGACTACCAGGCGGCCAAAGCGATACTCGAAGCGGCGCCAGCGACCGCGCGCGAGTCGGTCGATGCGCTGGTTCTGCTGGGCAACACCTACCGCCACCTGGCGCAATTCGACCGGAGCCGCGCCGTCCTGGAACGGGCGCTGGCGCTTAATCCCCGGCATCATCTGGCGCATTTCAGCCACGGCAAACTAAGTCTTGTGCATGGCGATTACGCCGTCGCGCGCGACTCGATTGCCCGCGCCCTGAAGCTCGGCGCGCCTGATATCGTCCACTTTGAATTGGGGCAAGCTTGCTATCTCTCCGGCGATACCGACGCCGCGCGCCGCGCATTCGACGGCCTGCCCGCTGATTCCAGCGACGAGCCGGGGCAAGCCCTGCTGCTCGCCTGGTACCTGCGCCGTCTCGGAGCGGCCGCGCAACCGGAACCCGGTCTGGCTAGCGCTGGCCGGGCGAGCATACTGGCCGACGCCGCCAAGTACGCCGGTACCAGCTACGGCGATCACTTGTCCTGTGTTCTGCAAGCGCTGGAGCGGTCGTTCGCAGCCGTATAATTCTCAGTCAGCGAAAGTAAGTCACCCAACTCCAACGCACTCGCGCGTGGTAGGCGCGAGCCTTGGCTCGTCCCTACATCAGAATCTCTGTGCTCTCTGCGTTCTCTGTAGTTAGTTCTTGCGCACGACGTAGTTGTCTTTGCTTCTGCGCCACAGCAGCCCGTCCCTGAGTCGACCCTTTCGTTATACTTCGGATTAAGCCATAATTCGGGCGATTGATTTCCCGAGGCGATTCGCATAACGAGGAGGTGTTTACGTGGTGTCGCATGGTTACACACCGCGGGCCATTGCCGCCTTGATACGACGGCTGAGCTAAGCATTTGGATTCCGCAATTAGCAATCACGTATCAATGGCATGGAGCGAACTTGAGTCATGTTTAGGGAAGTAAATTCGCAGGTCAATAGCGACGTCATCAACCGCCTGGAACAGCAGCAGCTGAACTTCTGGCGTTACAACCGCATATTCGAACGCACAACCGAAGGGCGCGAATCGGCGCCGCGTTACGTATTCTACGAAGGTCCGCCCACCGCCAACGGCACGCCCGGCAGTCACCACGTCATGTCGCGCGCGTTCAAGGACATGTTCCCGCGCTACAAGGTGATGCAGGGCTATTACTGTTTGCGGCGCGGCGGCTGGGACACGCACGGCTTGCCCGTCGAAATCGAGGTGCAAAAGGAGCTCGGCTTCGAGACCAAAGCACAAATCGAAGAGTATGGCGTGGCGAAGTTCAACGCCATGTGCCGCGCCAATGTGTTTCGACATATTACCGAATGGGAGAAGCTGACCGAGCGCACCGCCTTCTGGGTCAATCTCGATGACGCCTATGTCACCTTCTCCAACGAGTATATCGAAAGCGTCTGGTGGATCCTCAAACAATTCTGGAACAAGGGCTTGCTTTATCGCGGCTACAAGGTCGTGCCTTATAGTCCTTCTTCGGGAACGCCTCTTAGCAGCCACGAAGTCGCGCAGGGTTACGAGACCATCGTCGACCCCAGCATCTACGTGCGCTTCCCGCTGCGGGACCGGCCCGGCGTCTATCTCCTGGCCTGGACGACAACGCCCTGGACCCTGCCCGCCAATGTCGCGCTAGCGGTCGGCGAAGACGTCGACTACGTCTGCGTCGAAGGCCCCTCAACTGACGGCGAGGGCGTCGAGCGGTTGATCCTGGCCGAGGCCCTGCAGGACCAAGTCCTGAACGAAGCGACTGACTACAAGATTGTCGAACGCCTGAAGGGGCGTGACATGCAAGGCTGGCGCTACAAGCCGCTCTATAACTTCCTGCCCGTTGAGCAGGACTACGCCTACGTTGTGACGGCCGATTACGTCAGCACCCAAGACGGCACGGGCATCGTGCATACCGCGCCCGCCTATGGCGTCGATGACCTGGCGACCGGCCGCAAACACGACCTGCCCGTCTTGATCACCGTTGACGAAACCGGCTGCTTCGTCGACGCCGTTTCGAGTTTCCGCGGCCTCTGGTTCAAAGACGCCGACGCCCATATTATCAAAGACCTGGTCGAGCGCGGCTTGATGTACCGCCACGAGTCCTACGAACACACCTATCCTCATAACTGGCGCGATGGCACGCCGCTGATGTATTTCGCCCGCGAGACCTGGTTCATCGATACGCTGAAATTCAAGCAGACCATGATCGACCTGAACCAGACGGTCAAGTGGGTGCCGGAGCATGTCCGCGACGGGCGCTTTGGCAACTGGCTGGACGATCTCAAAGAGTGGTCGCTGGGGCGCGAACGCTACTGGGGCACGCCGCTGCCAGTCTGGGTGGATGACGAGACCGGCGAAATGATCTGCGTCGGAAGCGTCGCCGAACTGAGCGAACTGGCCGGCAAAGACCTCGGCGAGCTGGACCTGCACCGTCCCTACGTGGACGAGGTGACCTTTGAGAATCCCAATGGCGAAGGCGGAACCATGCGCCGCGTGCCGGAGGTTATCGACGTCTGGTTTGACAGCGGCGCGATGCAGGTGGCGCAATGGGCGTATCCGCAGCGCAACAGCGACATCCTCGAGGAGCAGCATCCGGCCGATTATATCTGTGAAGCGGTCGATCAAACCCGCGGCTGGTTCTACAGTCTGCACGCCATCGCCGCGATGCTCTTCGAGACGGTCGCGTTCCGCAACGTCATCTGTCTGGGGCATATTCTCGACGAGAATGGCCAGAAGATGTCGAAAAGCAAAGGCAACGCCATTGACCCATGGGTCGTGCTGGAGCAGTACGGCGCCGACGCCTTTCGCTGGTATATGTACGCTTCCGGCCCGCCCGGGGATTCGCGGCGTTTCTCGCTCAACGCCGTAGGCGACGTCATCAAGAAGTTCTGGTCGACGCTCTGGAATACCTACAGCTTCTTCGTCAGTTACGCCAATATCGACGGCTGGACGCCAACGACGCCAGCGCCCGAAGCGCAGCAGCGCGACCTGCTTGATCAGTGGCTGCTCGCCGAATTGCGCCAGCTTGTGCAAGACGTGACCGCCGCCTTTGAAGACTACGACGCCGTCAACGCCACCCGGCCCATCGAAGATTTTGTCGAGCGGCTGAGCAATTGGTACGTGCGCTTGAGCCGCGACCGTTTCTGGAAAAGCGAGATCGATGACAGCAAACTGGCTGCTTACGCCACGCTTTACGAGACGCTAACGACCTTGACCAAGTTGCTCGCGCCGACCATGCCCTTCTTAAGCGAGGCGATGTATCGCAATTTGGTGGCCGACCGCGACGAATCCCAACCCGAAAGCGTGCACCTGGCGCGCTGGCCCGAAGCAAGCGATGCGCTGATTGATGAGAATCTCATCAGCGAAATGGCCTTGGTCCGGCGGCTGGTCAGCCTGGGCCTTTCCGCTCGCAATGCTGCGCAGACGGGCGTTCGCCAGCCCCTGGCCGGCGCGCATTTCGCCCTGCGCGATGTCTCGGAAACTGCTATCGTGGAGCGCTACGCCGCGCTGATCAAAAGTGAGCTGAATCTCAAATCGGTCAGCGTCATGGGCGCGGACGAAGCCAGCGCTTATGAATCGGCGACTGTTTACGGTCTGAATCCCTTGCCGCGCTACCTGGGCAAGAAGTTCGGCAAAGACTTCAAAGCGATCCAGTCCGCCTTGCGCGATGGCGAGCAAGATTTTGTGCGGCCCTTCGCGGAGCGCCTGCTCGCGGGCGAAGACATCACCCTCGAGCTCAACGGCGCGCGTTACGAAATCCGCAACGAAGAATGCGAGGTCAAGGTCACCGTGGAAATGCCGGCCGGCGCCATTGAAGACAATGGCTACGTCGTGGCGCTTGATATGCGGCTCACGTCCGATTTGGTCGAGGAGGGCCTGGCGCGCGAGCTGATCCGTCGTATTCAGAACCTACGCAAAACCGCCGACTTCGCGCTTGATGATCGTATCGAGATTGTCTATTGCGACGCCTCAAGCGCCATCGACGCCGTTATGCAGCTATTCAGCGGCTACATCAGCCAGGAGACCCTGGCCGATAGCCTGACCGCCGGCGACATCGCTGAAGATTTCGTCAGCGAATCGCTGGAAATGAAGGGCGAAGCCTTAACAATCGGGGTGAAACGCGCGCGTTGATTTGGTCATGTTTAACAACTTGCGCTACAGGGCGAATAAGACGTGAATATTCGCCCTGTTTTTTTGCCCGTTTGACGCGCTACAATTGGCTATAACGTACAAATTATACCCAGCCAGTTGTCTATTTCTGGCATAGTCTTGTCCTAGCGATCTAAGGAACCCGGCCGGTTTGGACTGGAATCTAGCCATGTCAGATAAAAATACCGCTACCATTCAATCGCTGCTTCGTTACTCTTTACCCTTGGGCGCCAGCCTGGTCGCCGGTGATCCGGATACCAGGGTCAACTGGTCAATCACGATTCGCGCGCAGCCGCCGGCGTTTCCCGATATCTATGGGGGCGAATTGGCGCTGGTATCGATGGATGTCCTGCGCAGCTTTGACAGCCGGCTGACGCTGGCGAACGTCGTCCGGCAACTGGCGGATTTCGGTGTCAGCGCAGTGCTCGCCACTGGCGATGTCAGTCATGCCGCCATCAGCGCGGCGAATGACTGTCGGCTTGCGCTCTTGACCGCGCCCGACGAAACCAGCCTGACTACGATCGAGCGCGCGGTCAACGCGCTGATTCTGAACCAGTCGGCGCGCCTGACCGAACGGGCGATCGAGATACAGCGCCAGCTGACGCGCTTGTCTGCCGAGAATCGTGACCTCACCAGTCTGCTGCAGGTTATGTCGCGTTCAACCGGCAAGCCTATCGTGGCGCATAATGAAGCCGGCGCCATGATCGCCCAGATTATGCCCTACACGGGGCGGCGCAGCCTGAACGGGCGCAATCATATCCTGCAGATCGACGCCCACGAGTTTCTGGCCTGGCTATCCAGGGAGCGGCCGGAGTTGACAAGCGTAATCAGCGCCAGCCCGCTCGGCTATACGACCGTGCTCAAGGTCGAAAAACGCGTCGCCGGCTACCTCTCCCTGGTCGATCACGAGGGCAATCTGGACGAGTTTGACCGACTGGTGCTGACTTACGGCGCCGATGTCTGCGCCATTGAAATGGCCAAGAATCGCGCCATAGCGTCGGCCGTTGAGCAGACCCGCGGCGACTGGATCCAGATGTGGCTGAGCGGCGCCCCGGCCGATGACGACCTGCTGCGCGCGCGCGCTCAGCAAGCCGGCTTTGAATCGGGCGAGCGCTACGTAGTCGCCGTTTACCGCGCCACAAACGAAGCCGGGCAGATGTTGCCGCTAGAGTCGGCAATCTCGATGGTGCGCGATGATGTTTCGCGGCGTGGCATCGGCGGGGCGGTCGGGCAGTACGTTGACGCGATTGTCGGTCTCTATCCCCTGGAGAACGACGGCAATGCCTTGGCGCGCGCGCGCTCATCGATTGAGGCTGTTCGCTGTCAACTGGCTTCGCGCTTTCCAAAGGGACATGTGGCGGCGGGCATAAGCCGCCCGGCCTCAGGCATGTCCAATTTGCGCGAAGCCTATCGGGAAGCGAAGGATTCCGTTGTAATCGCCGGCGAATTGAGCGACCGCGATTCAACCACGTTCTACGGGGACTTGAAACTCTATCAGCTGCTCCTGGCGCTGAAAGAACGAAATCTGGAACATCTGCAGCAATTCTACGACGATGCCTTGGGTCCTCTGGTCGCGCATGACAAGCGCAAACAGAGCGACTTGATCCGTACCCTAAGCGGTTTTTTCGCCGCAAATGGCAATCTGGCCAAGGCCGCCCAGGAACTTGACGTGCACCGTAATACGCTCGTGTATCGGCTCGAACGCATCGCCGAACTAACAAAGCTGGATCTGGACGACTCGGACAATCGCCTGATCTTGCATCTGGCGTTGAAGACACAGCGCGTCCTGGCGACAATTCCCGGCGAGCCGGTCACGGTCTGATCTACTGCGAAGAAGGCAGTAAACGAAAAGCCGCTGACTCGTGTGTCAGCGGCTTCTTTGATTCGTCAGCTCTCGTTGACAATTTTGTGCGCCATCGGCGGCGCGATCTTGATGAAGTGATCGGCCGGCCGCCGCAGCAGTGTGTACAGCGGCTGGGCTTCCTGCGATTGATGATTCTCCTCAAGCGTGCGGATGTAGGCGCTCAAGAGCTCGCGCAGATCATCTTCACCAGTTTCGTCGAGCGGCTGGATTTCCACGACCGAGCCCGCGGCGATGCGATGGCGGATCGCGTCAATTGTCAAGCCCATCTCCGGTTGCACGCGCTGATACACCACGCCGCCTGTCATGCCCGCGCACATCCAGGGTCCAGGATCGCCCAGGACGACCGCCCGTCCCGAAGTCATATACTCGAAGGCGTAGCCCTTGAGATTGGCGCGCGCGCCCATGCCGCCCAGATCATCCCGCAACGGTTCGCGGATCTCGCCGCCGAAGACGACATCAGCGCCGCTCATGCGAATGCAAGCGCGGGTATCGGCATCTCCTTGCACGATAAACAGCCCGCCTTGCGCGCCATAAGCGAAGCTCTTGCCGACCGAACCGTCAAGACGGCGCCCGTTGTGGTTGAGGCCCTTAAGGATCGCGACTTTGCTGCCCGCGGCGCACTTGCCCACGCCGTCCTGCGCGCCGCCCTCCACCAAAACGTTTACCGGTTCGTCAATAAAGGCGGCCAGGCCGTTGCCAGGGATCGCAGAATTGCTGAAGCTCAAGTTGATCGCCTCAATGCGATTCACCTGCGGGATCGCCTTGCGTTTAATCGCGCCGGCAAGATGCGTGCCCAAGGCACGATCCATCGCCATGACTTGCTCGTCGTCGTAAGTCAATTCGTACTCGCCCTTGGCGACGTACTCGGCCACGATATCGGTGATCTGTTTGCTGACGGTGTTGCGTGGTCGGGAGACGCGCCGGCCGCCGGGTTGCGCGGGGGTCTTCTGCCCGCGCCGGACCGGCTTCAGCAGGTGCGTCAGGTCGACGCGATCGTGGTGCGACCGCTGATAGAGCAGGTCAGCCCGGCCAACGATGTCCTGCAAGTTTGTCACGCCCATCTTCGCCGCCCACTTGCGGATGTCTTCCGCCAGCGCGTCAAACATGTGCACGATGCTATGCGGCGAGCCGCGCTCCTCAAAGGGGCGGAAGGCTTTGAAGTTCCGTTTCTCCGCTTCTTCTTTGGTCTTCACGTGCGTCGTGATGCCGACATGGCAGTCGCCATCCTGGCAGCCCCGGCATATCGTGCAGCCCAGTGAGACCATCGCCAGCGTCGCGAAGCCGACGCGATTTGCGCCGAGGCACACCATCTTGATGACATCGCGTCCGCTTTTCATGCCGCCGTCCACCCAGAGCTCGACATCGTCGCGCAGGCCGCTCTCAATAAGATGACGGTGCGCCAGCCAAACGCCAATCTCCGCCGGCAAACCGACGTGTCGCAAGGCATGCGCGCGCGCGGCGCCCGTGCCGCCGGTATAGCCCGTGATGGTGATGATGTCCGCGCCCGCCTTGGCCACGCCAACCGCGATGATGCCGATGCCGGGCACAACCGGCAACTTGACCGAAACCTTGGCGTGCGGGTTGGCCGTCTTCAATTCGTCGATCAACTGCGCCAAGTCTTCAATCGAGTACAGGTCGTGATTGTTGCTGGGCGAAATCAAGCCGATGCCAGGCGTTGTGCTGCGGACAGCGGCAATCTGCTCCGTGACTTTGTAACCCGGCAAGTGGCCGCCTTCGCCCGGTTTCGCGCCCTGGCCGATCTTGATCTCGATATAATCGGCGGCGTTGAGGAATCCGATATTGACGCCGAAGCGCCCGGACGCCACCTGCTGCCCGCGATTGCGCGGGTGCCGGCCCAGCAAATCCTGAATCTCTCCGCCCTCGCCGTTAATGCAAATGATATTGAGCAGATGCGCCGCTTCCGCGTAAGAGCGATATGCCAACTCGCCCTGCGAGCCGAAGGACATGGCGCTAATCAACACCGGCATATCGTAGCCCTTGATGCTGATGTCCACCTCGTCGGCGTCAACCGGCGACTCGCACTCTTTCAAGCCGAGAATATGCCGCAGCGACACCGGCATTTTGTGCTCGAGGCCAAGTAGCGTCTCGGTGTAGTCCTGAAACTGCATTTCGCCATGGGCGACCGCCTCGGCCTTCTTCCACATCTTGGGATAGAAGCGCTCGGGATTCTTGAGCCGCGCGCGCACTTCGCCGCGGAATTCTTGCGCGCGCGCCTGTGCGTCTTCATAGACAGAAGTCCAGGTGAGACCGCGGCCGGTCGAGCCAAAATAATTCGGCGTGCCCAGCAAGCCCGCGATATTCTTCGACAGGCCGATTGAACTGAAACTGTGGCCATAACCGCGCAATTCGTGGCAGCCTACCGTCGACGTGATTTTCTGCAGGCCGGCATAGATAGCGCTCAAAGCGTTGCCAAGCGATACCTCGACCTGCTCGGCGACCAGCGGCTTCCGGCTGCCGCGCGGCGCCGTGCCCAAACTCACCGCGTACATGGCGTAGGGCAGCACTGCATTGGCGCCCAAGCTCAAGCAGATCGACAAATCGTGCAAGTCCCGCAGCGCGCCCGAGCGCACGACTATGCCGACTCGCCGACGGAGGTTTGGCGTTTCATCCGCCTGCCGCAGCGCCTTGTCGATGGCGGCGACCACCAAGAGCGGGTCCATGTATAGCTCGTCCCCACTGGCTATCGCGCTGTCATCCAGGATGATGCACTCCGTGCCCGCGGTCACGGCGTCGACCGCCCGCTCTTGCAGCGCTTCAACGGCCAGATCGACTGTCGTATCCATCGGGCAGCCCATGGAGTAAAAGGCGATCTTGTCGTGAAAGATGTTGGCGAGCTCGCCGATCAGCATCGTGCCATGCTGCGTCGCCAGTTCCTGCAAGGTATCGATATCGTCGAACTCGGGGATTTCTTCCAGCAGCAGTGGAATCTGTAGGCGAATCAATGTCGCGTCGTCGTCTCGCCCGGCGGCGAGGTCGGGCCGGCGACCAATCAGAACTTGGGACGAGAACTGCGCCTGCTCGCGTTCGCGGTCGATCGACGGGTTGGTCACCACAGCGATCGTTTCTTTGAAGAAGTCCGCCAGGTTCGCGCGCGTATTGCTCAGCGCGGCCAGCGGGCCGTCCCAACCCAGCGAACCAATCTGCTCTTTGCCGTTTTGCGCCAGCGCGGACACGATCTCGACATGATAACGTTCCCAGCCAAAGCCTGACATGACCGCGGCATTTACCTTGACAGGCGCGTCCGACCAGGGCAGGCGCGTAGCCGTCTTCTTTCGCTCGACGCTGCGCTCCATCACCGCCACCGGCGCCGCCTGCGCTTGCAACGCGTGGCCGCCGTTGCCGCCCGGCGACATCGGCAGGGCGGGCGCGCCAGCAATAGCGCCGAAGGCCGTCTCGGCTTGCCAGATCCCGCCATTGGCGGAGGCCGCCGGCTGGCGATCCCGATATCTGCCGTAGACATACTGCTGTATCGCCGGGTACTCCAGCACTTGAATCGGTTGACCGGTGTTCACCGTCATGGCGATCTTCTCGCCCGGCGCCATCGGCCTGGGGCTGACCGACATCGAATCGAGCGCGTAGACCCCGCGTTCCGATGTGATGAAATACTCTTTCTCGGTCTCGCCATACCAGAGCGGGCGCAAGCCCAGCGCATCGACGCTGAAGACCGCCTGATTGCCCAGCCGCGCCACCACCGCCGCCGGGCCCTGCGCGAAGGGACCGAAAGACTGGCGCATCTCGGTATACATCGCATGGATGTCCGGCGCTGTCTGAATCAGGTCGTGCTCAAAAGGCGGGAAGATATGCTCCATCGCTTCGATCAGATCCATGCCATAGCGCATGCACAAGGCGTAAATCGTGCGGTCGACATCCTGCGAGTCGGAGCCAGCGTCCACCATTGGAAAATCGAGCATTTCCGATTCCAGGCGGAAGCGCGATATCGTGTTGAACTCGCCGTTATGCCCGATCAAATTGAAAGGCTGGGCGCGCTCGAAGATGGGGTTGGTATTGGTGCTGTAACGGGCGTGGCCCATCGTAATTGCCGAGGCGTAATCGGGATCGCGCAATTCCGGATAATAGCGTCGCAAAATCTCGATCGTGCCTTGCACCTTGTAGACGACGCTATGCGCGGAGAAGGACGGGAAATGCACCTCAAGCTCCCGCTCCAACTGCACCTGCAACTCAAAGAGCGTGCGATCAAGCTGCTCCGATGGCACCTGGCCATTGATGCCGGCGATCTGCCAGAAGACCGGCTCGTTCTTTTCGGCGTTCGGTCCCAGCACCTGCCGGTTGATTCGCCCGGCGCGGTCGACGAGGATGTGCAAGCCCTCTTCGCTGATTTGGCGGCAGATCTGATCGACGATGTATTGGGCGCGCGCCCGGTCATGCGCCGGAATCATCACATGCGCGACCCAAAAGTTGCGGTCAGTCGCCAGCGATGAACGCAAGCCCGCTTCCGCCAGCCATTTGGTCCACAACTGGCGCGGGATATCGGTCAAGACGCCCACGCCGTCGCCTTCGCCGTTGACATAGCCGGTGCGATGGCCCATACGCGTCAAGGCTTCAATGGTTCGCTTTACGTTGCCGTGCGTCGCCTGCCCGCCTTTGCGCACCGAACATATCAAGGCGCAGGCATCGCGATGCTCCCGATCAATCGGATGAAGATCGGCGAAAGGATCGTCGTGGGAATGACGCTTAGGTCCACTCATGTCTCGTCCTTACGATAATCGTTTCGGTCGCTGGAATAAGCTGAACGGCCGGTCACCCATGCGCGTGGCGCCTGGATGCCGGACTCATAATTTCCCTTATCGTTAGATAATACACCATTTCTGCCAGGAATTCTACTCGGCCCTGCGCCGTCCGCCATTGCAAGAACTTATGGACAATCTGATTGATGGCTTGGGCAAATTGTACAATGAGCGCGTGCTGAGCCCGGCCAATGGGCCCGGTACTCGGCGAAAACTGCTCCGCGGCCATCGCGTGCGGCGCGAGCGCAGGTCAAGCGAGGGTCAGCAGTCGGCGTATCGTCAGCGCCAGATGCAGCGCCAGCCGTGTTTCCGGCCGGCTCAGATCGATGCCCGCGATTTCGTTGATGCGATTCATGCGATAGAGCAGGGTATTCCGATGCACGATTAAGGATTCTGCCGTTTGCGACAAGTTCCCGTGGCAGGTGAAATAAGCCTCCAAGGTCTTGATGAGATCGGCGTTTTGGCGCATATCGTATTCGGTCAGCGCGCCCAGGGTTTGCTCGCAGAATTCGCTGAGCCGTTTGCGATCCGAGAGACTCAATATCAGTTGGTACACTCCCAGGTCGCCAATGAACAGCGGTATGTCAGTGTGCAGTCGTTCCGCCAGCTCCATCGCTTGCACGGCGTCGCGGTAACTTGAGCGCCAGGCGCCTACATCGCGCGCGACTTGTCCCAAGCCGATGGCGACCGGACTCTGCGGAAACTGCTGGCCGATTTCGTCGCTGAAAGCATTCGACAGCGCGAGACTGTGATCGATGGGATCTTCAAAATCGGTCGCGTGGAACACGACGACTTCGCCTTCTTTTTCACGCGTCCAGACCAGCGCGGCGGCCTCCTGCGCGGCGATTATTGCATTGGCAGTGGTCTCCAGCCGCCTGAGCGATGGATTGCCGCCGCCGCGCCACGAGAGCACGATGGCGACATGCGTCCGCGCCATGTCATGACTGAAGCGCTCGCCTTGCCGCACCGCCTCCTGCATGCTGACATCGCCGAGCAGCAGCCGATCCAGAAATGTGCCGCGCAGGCGTTTCTCCGTTTCATTGACCGCCTTCTGTTTCGCCATTTCCAGCGCGCAGGCGGCCGCCCCGTGCTCGCATACGAGTTGATCGACCTCGTCCAGATCGCTCTCCAGTCCGATGATCGACAGGCAGCCGCGCCCGATGCTCTTGGTAATGACCGGCGCCACCAGGCGCGCGACGCCGGATACCGGCAGCGCCTGCATCAGCACCGGGGGATCGACTTCGACAACGCGGTGGCGGTCATGTAATTCCACCGGCAGGTTGTCCTGTTTCTTGAGAAAGAGTTCGACATCATCCCAGAGTCCGATGATGCTCGGCTGGAGCTTGTGAGATATCGGGCGCAGTCGCTTGTCCTGAAGGATGACGGTCTTCTTGGTCAAGCGGGCCATAGCGCCGATCAACGCGTCCATGCCTTCATTGCGCGATGAGATCTGCGTCAGCTGGCGGTAGATCTGCGTGCCGCGCCGCTCGATATTGCCCTTGCGATTGACTAGCAGGCCGACGATCGACTTTTCCACATCGCGGATGCGCGTATCTTCCGGCAGCGACAAGACCGGCAATTTGCAGGTCCGGGCTTCAGCCAAAGCCGACGCGCCTACCAGACCGCAGAACACAACCGCCGACGCGCCGACTCTTTCGCTCCACTGGATTAGCTCGGTATCGCTGTGCGCTTTGGGCGGGTTGGTCAGCGACGCGATCAGTATCAACTCGCCCCGTTGAACCGACTTCGAGGTGATGTCGTCTTCCGGGTGGATGACCGTTGTCCAACTGATCGAACGGGCAAGCAGGCCCTCGCCATACAAGACGTGCGCGCTCAAGGGCAGCGCCAATTTGCGTATCTCTTCAACCGTGAGGTCCGGCGCCCGTGCTGCGCTCAAGCGACGCTCCCATCAGACGAGGATGAATTGGACTCGGCCGCGGACCCGACTGGCCCTGCCTCGGCCGCGCTAACTGCGATCAGCCTGTTAACGACTGCCCAATGGATCATTGGACATAGTATACGGGCTCTTATGCAATCTGCCCAGAGAATCGACGGAGATTTCGCCTAAGAGGATGAGGCGCGCTTTTCGGCGACCAGCTTTTGGTAGGCGCCGCGCCAGGCATCGGGATCGCGCGTCAGCCGGTTGACTTTCAGGTCGGCGACATAGCCGTAAAGCTGCATCATCGCCTCCGGCAGTTTCTCCCAGTCCTCATTCCGCAGCAGAGTTTCGAGAGATTTCGATAGCCGGGAGGCCCACCACCACTTCTGTTGAAATTCGTCCGACTTCTTCCAATAGCCGCGCTTTTCCCAGGCGACCATCGATTCTTCAACCGTGCTGTCAATCCCGCGCAGGCAGAATACCAGCATGGCGACCATGTCTTTGCTTGCCTCGCTGATTTCCTGCTCCTGGCTGAGGCGCCTGAGGATTTCCGCGATTGTGCGCATGTGCGCGTTGCGGCGCTTGCCCGGACTATTTGTATTGATTACCCGCGCCATAATCTAGGCGTCCGCGCTGTGGCTGGCGATATGCGGCCGGATGCCGCGATAAATATGAACGCCGCCGATGGTCTTCAAAATCGTTGCTGCGTTGCGGCCAGTCGCCGCGGCCAGCTCCCGCGCGTTCAACGGCTGGTTGCCATTGACCAGGAAGGCGCGAAATACGCTGTCTATCAGCCCAATATGATCGCTGATGAAGTCGTCGCTCCGGGACGACTCCCTTATCGCCATGCCCAGGGCGTCCAACGCAAATACCTCGCCGGTCTCCGGATGCACGTAGTCATACATGTCTTGCATATCGCGGTTCGCCAGCGCTTTCTGCTGTTCTTCCGACAAATGCGTCAAGAGGTAGATCTGCAGATCGTCGCGGCTGGTCTCCCACCAGTCATAGTCAATGAAGAATTTCGTGTCGAGGCTTGGCTTGATCAGGTAGTTCAGGGCCATACAAATCCGCCTGTTATTGTTCGCTGAGCTTCCAGTAACTGTCGCCGACGTCTTCAAATTCAGGCGCGTTTGCCAGCGCGGCGAACATCGGCCCGGGCGGGCAGCGCCGCAATATATTGAGCGTGCTATAAAGAATCTTGGCGTGCACGGTGCCTTGCGGATTCTCTTTGCTGAGTTCGCGAACGAGGCGAACCAGCAGCTGCGCTAAGGAGGCGCCCTTGGCATGCAGCTCCTTGCCGAGCTCGTCAACCTCCTGCAGATTCGTAACGCCCACGATTATCATCTCGTCATAGTCGGCGCCGATAGCGCGTTTGGCCGTCTTGCAGCGCAACAGGTCGCGCTCGGACCGCTCGACGACCGGTATCCACTCGGTGCGCGCCCGATAGGTATCGAATTCGATCTCTATCCGGCTGCGGTCTTCCGTCGGCGTCAGATAGACATAGGCGCCGACCGGAAGGCGGTGCTTTTGAAATATCGGCGCCAAGCCCACCACATACTTGAATTCGTGCACCACCCAGCAGGGATATTCAGTCTTGTCCAAGGCATCAATGATCGTAATTGCGATACGCGGCGTTTTGGCCGCGGGGAAGACATGTCTCGTCTCCGAATTGATCGGCAGCGTGCCTACCCGGCGATGGGGATAAATCAAGGTCAGGCTGACTTCTTCCTCAGGCGGCGGCGATGTCACCGGCGAATGCTCGTCGTCGAGATCATACTCCAACTGCTTCATTTGGCGTGTTAGCAAGGTACGGTCAAAGGGAATCGGCTCGTATTCCAGTATCGCCGGCACTTCCCGCACCAGTCGCGGAAGCTGGCTCGTCAAATGCCACAACACGCGGCCGGCCGGGCCCACCTCGTCAAAGCGCTCGTCCTGATTCATGTGGTAATTCAGCGAAAACACTTGCAGCGGCAACGGCGCATCGCCCACACCGCCGATTTGCTCCAGGATATCTTCCGGGCGCAAGGGGCCGCCTTCATTCATATCCAGCACCGCTTCCGCCAAATGCAAGTGCCCGATGTCGACCTCGAGCATAAGCTCGCGCACGAACCAGGTACCGGCCAGGCGAACTAAATCGGCGTTTCGTTCCAGGGCATCGTCCACTTGTTCAACGATGTCGGTCTGGTGATCATTCAAAATGTCAGCAATTGTGTAGTCGCCGCGCAACTGGCTGGGGTGTGGATTCGCGTCGGCGTCGTTAAGCGGGTGCTCCTGGTCGTACGCGATGACGAATTCGCGCAGTCGGCTCTCCGGCCCCCCTTTGGAATCTTCAAATTCAACCGCGGCTACCGTGAGCGGACAGAGCTCTGTACTCTTGCCGTCACGCAGTTTGACGACTTTGGCGGTCACGTAATCGAGTTGCGAGAATATGAGGCGGTCGCCAATCTCGTAGCGCTCTGACGGCCGGTATATCTTCGTCCCCAGGTACTTTTCCGCCAGTTTCCGCCGCGTCTGATCTTCACGCGCGGCAATTATCTCGGTGGCGAGTTCCACCGAAGACAGGGGCGTTTCCTTTTCGAGCAGCAAGTTGGTAATGCTTTCGATATCTTCCGCGCCGATAGAAAAGCTGTAAGCCCAATGTTGTGCTGGCAGCAAGGTGAAACATCCCCCGAGAATTACATGGCGCGATACAAAATTAGAGGCGCTTTAGAAAGAAGTGTAGACGGATGGCGTTACGCCGGAGCAATCCTACAAGAATGCGCTACAGCTCGTCAAGCGCAACTTACGTCAGATCAAGGCGAATCGGAACAATGTCGGCTGCAGCCCGACAGTTGGCAGCCGGCGGCGGCCGATATGTCGCCGTTCCGGCCCGGCGACGCCATGTTCACTGAAGCCAAGACGCGGTTGACCGGCGCGCCTTGCTCGGATATACTGCGCCCTTGTGAATCGATAAGAAAGTGAATAGAGGCACGGACAATGTCAACCAAGCGCACCTGGCAGCCAAAGGTTCGCCGGCGGAAACGCGTGCACGGCTTTCGCAAGCGCATGAGCACGCGCGGCGGCAGGAGGGTACTCAAGGCGCGGCGCCGGCGCGGTCGTCATCAACTGGCTGTCACCCCCAACCACGTGAAAAAGGTAAATTGGAACGCAAGCTAGTTCATGAAATCCGCCCTTAGGTTGCGCCGATCCGCAGATTTTGCCCATGTGCGGCGAAATGGCAGGTGGCAGCGACATCCGGCACTGGCCCTTGGCGTAAATGCGAACGAACTCTTGTACAATCGCTATGGCATCGTTACCGGCAAGCGCATTGGCGTCGCGGTCGTCCGCAACCGCTGCAAGCGACGGCTCGCCGCCGCTCTGGTTTCCTTGCATCCGGCCTTGCGGCAGGGCTATGACATTGTTGTGATTGCGCGCCAAAGCATGATCGAGCAACCCTTTGGCGAGTTGCAGCGTATATTACGACAACTCTTCGCGCGGGCAAAGCTGTTAGAGATGCGCTGATATGCTCAAGTGGTCACTGCTGGCATGCATTAAAATATATAAGCGATACTTGTCGCCACTGCTGCCGTCGGCTTGCCGCTTTACGCCGACCTGCTCGGTGTACGCCTTTGAAGCGATCGAAACTTATGGCGCTATTCGCGGGTCATGGATGGGTTTCTGCCGCATCATGCGGTGCCATCCTTTGCACCCCGGCGGATTCGACCCGGTCCCACCCAAGGAGTGATGATTGTACATTTACATTCGCAGGCGTCTCCACTTGCTTCTGCTGCTGGCTCTGACGCTGCTGACGCTTCCTGCCTGCGTCGGCGCGCGCATGGGCGTCAGTTGGCCCGCAGTCGGGCTGATCGACCTGAACGGCGAAACGCAGATCGCCCTGGCTTACAATAATGAGGTCACCCTGCTAACGCCATCGAACGGCGCGCCGGCCGGTCTCGTGAATCCGGTGGACGGCAGCCTGCTCCGCGACAACCAAAACAATCCCCGCACGTGGGTGCTGCGCGGTTCTGATAACGGCGGCGCGCAATTTCACACCGCGCCATTCAGAATAGACGACGAAACGGTAATCATCGTCGATCATAACCGCAGACTGCTCCGCGTGGATTCTGTCATCGTTGAGGTTCAGCGCTCGTTCCCGCTGCTGGATAAAGTAGTCGCTAACCCGCTGGAAGCCGGCGGCGTGCTCTATGTGCCCTTCCTTAACGGCGGCCTCAGCGCCATCTCCCTGGATGACTACCGCGAACTCTGGCGCTTCCCCACTGACGCGGGTATATGGGCGCAGCCGCTGCTTGTCAATGACATGCTCATTTTGTCGTCCATCGATCACTACCTGTATGCCGTCGATCGCGAAACCGGCCACCGGATATGGTCGGTTGATCTGGGTGGCGCGGTGGCCTCGACGCCGCTGCTGGCAAACGATCGCCTGTACATTGGCAGCTTCAACAAGAGCTTCTTTGAAATCTCGCTAGACGGCGTGATCCTCAGCCAATACGCGACGCAGAATTGGGTATGGGGCACGCCGGCCATTGACGAATACGGCATCGTCTATGTCACGGACTTGAGCGGGTATGTACACGCGCTGGACACCAGCGGCGGTCTGCGCGAGCGCTGGTCGGCGCAAATTGCTGAGCGCGGAGTGCGCGCCGGCCCAATTGTTTACGGAGAGCGCGTCATCGTCGCCTCGCGCGATGGCAAGGTCTACTGGCTGGACCGCAACGACGGCCAGCTCATCAACGCGCGCGAAATCGACGGCCGACCCGAGCTCTTGGGCGATATGATGCTCCTGGAGCCCAGCCCGACCCTGGCAATCGACGCGCCGCTGCTGCTCGTAAACAGCGTCGACGAAGGCAGATTACTGATCGCGTTTGGCATCGACGGGCGCCAAACCTGGGTTTATCCTCGCTAGACCAGCGACTGGAGCAAGGCTGAATGTGGGATCTGATTCTTAACCCCTTTGTTACGATTCTGGCTTGGCTCTATGCCGCGCTTAATCAGGACATCGTATTGGCGATCGTCGTCTTGACCGTGATTATACGCATCCTGACTTTTCCGCTCTTCGCCAAGCAGCAAGAGTCATCGAAAAAGATGCAGCAGATTCAGCCCCAATTGAAGAAGTTGCAGGAAAAGTACAAGAACGACAAAGAGAAACTTTCGCAAGCGCAGATGAAGCTGTATCGGGAAAACAAAGTCAACCCGGTCGGCGGCTGCTTTCCGATGTTGATCCAGTTCCCGATCTTGATCGGCTTGTACCAGGCGATTTTCTTCGCGCTCGCCGCCACGCCATTTCAGTTGGTCGACCTTTCGGAGCGACTGCTGGTCCCGGGACTCGATTCACTGATTCCCTTGCAGCGCATGTGGACGCCCATTCCACCCCTGGCGTCCTTGCTGCCGGAGTTGGACCTGACTTTGGCGCCCCTGGAAAACCCGCACTATGCTTTGCTTCTGCCGCTGCTCGTGCTGGTCACGACTTGGGGCCAGCAGAAGCTGACGATGGGCACGATGGGACAGAACAAATCGAACAAAGACGATGACGATGACGACAATGGCGCCCCGGCTGGCGGTCAAGCCGCGGCTATGACCAAGAGCATGACCACCATCATGCCCATCATGTTCGGCTTTTTCTCGCTCCAGTTCTCCGTCGGCCTGTCAATCTACTTCGTCACCTCGAACCTGATCGGGGTCGTGCAATACAGCCCCCAGGGCAAGCGCCTCCTTGAAAGAGTCTTCCGCCGCAAGTCGGCTGACGAGCCGCCGGTAGAGGTGATCTTCGAGGATGACGAACCGCCGAAGAAGACCAGAAAGCGCAAGAAGAAAAAGCCTCGCAAAAAGTGACCGAGTATTGCAGCTACTTGACTGACAAGGGATAACACCATGCAGATGATTGAAGTAACCGCCAACTCGGTAGAGGCGGCAATTGACAAGGGCTTGGCCGAACTCAACGCGCGACCGGGCGAGGTCGTCGTCGAAGTCCTCGAGGAGCCCAATACCGGTCTGTTCGGCTTCGGCGCGCGGGAGGCGCGCGTTCGTCTTGTCCTCATCGGCACGCGCGAGAAAGAAGAATCGCCGGCCGACGACTATCGCGAACGCGAGTTGAGGGCGCCGCGGACTCAGCTGCCGCGAGCCCAACCACCACGGGACGAGCCGCCAATCACCGGTTTGCCCGACGATGAATTGGACGAAGACGCGCTGGTCGGCCGCCAGGTGCTTCAAGACTTGCTCGAGCGGATGGAAGTGGACGCGCGCATCGCCGTGCAGCGCGCCGACGATGACGACGACGGCGACGACCCCCACTGGATTTTGAATGTCTCGGGCGACCGTGTCAACCGCTTGATCGGCAGGCGCGGGGAAACGCTGTCGTCCTTGCAGCATATCGTCCGCTTGATTTGCAGCCGACGCCTCGAACGCCGCGCCAATATCATCGTCGACGCCGGCGGCTATAAATCCGGCCGCTCCAAGCGACTGCGCGGTTTGGCGAATCGTATGGCGCAACAAGCGGTGCAGCAGGGCCGGACCATTACGCTCGAGCCGATGCACCCCAATGAGCGGCGCATCATCCACCTGACGCTGCGTGGCAGAAACGATGTCATGACACAGAGCGTCGGCGAGGGCCGCGGGCGAAAAGTCACCATCGTTCCACGCTAGACTATTCTTGATGCCGACTACTGCGATTTCGGCCGGACCCGGCGGTCTGGCAATAGGCAAACATGGCTGGCGCGATTGATATTCTCCTCATCGGACATATGACGGTCGACTTGGTCCCGGGCGGGCGCATGCTCGGCGGCACCGTCGCCTACGCCGCGCCCACTTACGCCGCCTTCGGCCACAAGGTTGGCATCTTGACTAGCGCAGCCTACAACGAACCGCTGCTCGGCCAGCTTCTGCCTTTTGGCGAAGTCTCGCTGCGTCCGGCAGAGAACTCGCTGACCTACGAGAATATCTACACCGACAGCGGCAGAACGCAATACATCCGCGCGACCGCCAATTTCCTGAGATACGGCGATATCCCGGTCGGCTGGACAGACGCGCCCTACGTGCATCTGGGTCCCCTCGCTGCCGAGCTGGACCCGCGTGAAATTGCCGAGCGTTTTCCGGACGCGACTATCATGCTGACGCTGCAAGGCATGATGCGCGACTGGCGCGGCGACGGCCAGGTGCGGTTTCGCCGCTGGTTCGATGCCTGCGCTCTGGAGCGAATTGACATCGTCGTCTACAGCGAAGAAGACCTCAGCCATTTCCCGCAATTCACCGACGACGCTCGCCGCGTCTGCAAGCATCTGGTCGTGACTCAGGGCCGTCATGGCGGCGCATATTATCACGACGGCGGGTCAATGCGCTATGAAAGCCTGCCTGTGACGCCAAAGGATTTGACCGGCGCCGGCGATGTCTACGCCGCATCGCTGCTGGGCGCGCTGCCCCGGCTGGACGGCGATGTCGCCAAAGCCGCGCGCGTCGCCGGCAAGCTGGCCGCCTATTCAGTGACGCGCAGCGGGCTCGCCAGCGCGCCGACACGCGCCGAAATAGAACGCGAAATCAACCGAGTTAGCTGAGACAAGCCCATGATTCAGACAATACTTGTGAACGGCAATATCATTACTCTGGACGAGCGCCGGCCCCGCGTCGATGCGCTCGCGATCAGCTTCGGGCGCGTCGTCGCGCTTGGCGCTGACGCCGCTATTCGCCGGCTGGCCGGGGCGGGTACGGCAATCGTCAACCTCGGCGGCAAGACCCTGCTGCCCGGGCTCGTCGATGCCCACCTCCACTGGGAAGCGCAGGCGCGCGCCTTGCGCTCGGTCAACGTATTTGAAGCCCCGAGCAAAGCGCAAGCCCTGAAGCGCGTCGAAGCGCGCGTCGCCCAAACCCCCGCCGGCGAATGGATCACTGGCCAGGGCTGGGCTCAGGACCTGTGGGACGATCGCGCCTTCCCCAGCAACGCGGATCTGGATGCCGTGTCGCCGCTTAATCCGGTCTATCTCTCAGCCAAGAGCGGCCACGCCGGCTGGGCTAACTCGGCTGCGCTGGCGGCCGCCGGCATCACCGATTCCACGCCCGACCCCGAAGGCGGACAAATCGCTCGCGACGCTTCGGGCGCGGCCACCGGCATCTTGCTCGAAACTGCCATGGACCTGGTCGAAGACTGCCTGCCGCGCCCCAACCCCGAACAACTGGCCGACATGATGGCAGAGGCGCAGACCTTGGCGCACCGCTCCGGCCTGACCATGATTCACGATTTCGACGAGCCGTCCTGCCTGGTCGCCTTGCAGATACTGCGCGAACGCGGCCAGCTCGGGCTGCGCGTCGTCAAGCAGGTGAATCAAGCCTGGCTGGACGCGGCGCTGGATTCCGGCATTCGGCGCAACTTCGGCGATGACTGGCTGCGCATCGGCGCGCTTAAACTCTTTGCCGATGGCGCGCTGGGCCCCAAAACCGCCCTGATGTTCGCGCCCTACGACGGCGAGCCCGACAATCTCGGCATGCCCGTAGTCGATAAAGAAGAGATGATTGAACTCGTCAGCCGCGCCAGCGCCTCCGGCTTGCCATCAAGCATTCACGCCATCGGTGACAAAGCCGTCCACGATGTGCTGGATGTTTTCGAGCGCGTTCGGGCTGAAGAAGCGGCGCGGGGCGAACCCGTCAGCAGCCGCCGCCACCGCATCGAGCACGTGCAGATCATTCACCCGCTGGATGCCGGGCGCCTTGCTGACTTGGATGTCATCGCCTCGATGCAGCCCATCCACGCGACTTCCGACATGGCGACGGCCGATCGCTATTGGGGCGAGCGCAACCAATACGCCTACAACCCGCGCCTGCAACTGGATCACGGCGCGCGAATCGCGTTCGGCTCGGACGCGCCCGTTGAACCATTCGAGCCGCTACTGGGCATTCATGCCGCAGTCACGCGCCAACGCGACCGCAAGCCCGCCGGCGGCTGGTATCCAGCTGCGAAAATCAGCCTGCAAGAGGCGCTGCTCGGTTTCACGCGCGGGCCCGCCTACGCCGCGGAAATGGAAGATCGGCTGGGCATGCTCCGCGAAGGCTACCTGGCCGACCTGATCGTGCTTGACCGCGATATCTACCAGGCCGAGCCGGACGAGATTCCCGATTTGTCCGTGCTCGGCACAATGGTGGGCGGCGTCTGGCGCTACCGCGACTTCGATTAGGCCCTTTCGCTACGCGCCGAACTCGGCCGTGCTGAAGACCACGCGGAAGGGCACGCAGTAGATGACCACGCTGCGATACTGGCTCAGGTCAACTTCTGCGGGAATGTCGTAGTTCTGGCTGCCGACATTGCCCTTCAGCGCGCCCAAATGCACTTCGTTATCCCCAAGCCCGGCAAAGGTGCTGGTCGGCGCCTCGGTCGACAGATAGACGTGCAAGTCCGGTCCGTTCTTCGAGCGGAAGTCTTCAAAGCGCAAAACCCGGCTGCCGTCCGGCAACTCGTAGATGGTCACGCTGCCAACCGCGCCGTGAATCGGATCGATGTCGATGAACGAACCTTGAGCGAGGATGACCGGCTCGGCCGGCATCTCCGGCGGCATAGCCTGGTCCGCCTGCGGCACCACCGTATCGGCGCCGATCTGCGCCATGGCGGTCTGTTCCGCCATCTCCCGATTCTCCTTGGCCATGTCGATCAGCATCTGCTTTTCCGCTTCCGGCATGTTGCTGACCGCTTCGCGTTGCTCGGCGGACATGCCGGGAAATGCTTCATTCACTTCCCGATTCACGAAGTACAGCCAAGGCTGGGTGATCGCCAGCGCCACCACGGCTGCGGCTGCCAGTACAATGATCAGCAGAAATTTGCGTTGCATCTCCCTCTCCTGCGCCGTTTCGTCGGCGCTGCTACAATTGCCATCTTGATAAGCACCTATAATTCTCATAATATCCGATATGTTCTTGCGAAGGCATTAAGAAATCTAAGGAGAAACTAAAATGGCGCGCAAAGGCATGATGGTGGGAGACAGCGAACATACAATTCAGAACGATATGCTTCAAATCGGCGCGCCGGCGCCGGACTTCGCGCTGATCGCCAATGATCTCAGCAGCAAGTCCCTGGCCGATTACCTCGGACTGGTCAAAATTATTAGCGTGATCCCGTCGATCGACACCGGCGTCTGTTCGGCGCAGACACGGCGATTTAACCGGGAAGCGGCGGAGCTAAACGAAACGGTCGTCTTAACGGTCAGTTGCGACTTGCCCTTCGCGCTGGACCGATTCTGCGGCAGAAAAGCCATTGGCAACCTGGAGACGCTGAGCACGCATCGCGACATGAAATTCGCCGACGATTACGGCGTTCACGATACCGACTGGCGAATCTGCCAGCGCGCCGTATTCGTGCTGGATCGCGACAACGTCGTGCAACACGCCGAATACGTGCCCGTCATCGGCGAAGAGGTGGATTTTGACGCCGCCCTGGCCAAAGCGCGCGAATTGGTCTAACCACGGCGTACGGAAGGCACACGATCATGAGCGATGTGAGACGGCGGAAGCTGGCGGGCTTGCTTGTCAACTATTCGACCGCGGTCAAACCCGGCGACTGGGTCGGCATCCTGGGCGATTTTAAGTCGCTGCCGATTCTCCGTGATGTGTATGAAGCTGTCGTCGCTGCCGGCGGGCATCCCAGCCTGTTCATCGACGACAGTCGGATGCAGCGCCACTTCCTGCGCCATGCCAGCGACGAACAGATAAACTGGATTGACCCTAGCCTGCAACGCTTCACCGAGCAAGGCGATGTCTACATTCGTGTTGGCGCGCCGGATAATACCCGCGCCATGAGCAATATCGACGCGCGGCGCATTCGTCAACAGCGGGCCGCCCAAAGCGCGATCTTGCAGACCCGCCTCGAGCGCGCCGCGCGGGGCGAGTTTCGCTGGGTCGGGGCGCTCTATCCCACGCAGGCCAGCGCCCAGGAAGCCAATATTAGCCTAGAAGAATACGAGGACTTCGTCTACGGCGCTTGCTTCTGCGACGCCGCCGACCCGGCCGCCGAATGGCGCAAGCTCAGCGAGATGCAACAGCAAAAGGTAGACTACCTTGCCGGGAAGCGCCAGATAACCCTGCGCGGGCCCCATATCGACCTGACCTTGAGCATCGAAGGACGCGCATTTGTCAATAGTGACGGCAAGCGCAATATGCCCAGTGGTGAGATCTTCACCGGCCCGGTCGAGGACAGCGTGAACGGCTGGGTGCGCTTCAGCTATCCCGCCATCGTCGGCGGGCGCGCGGTCAGCGGCATCGAACTCCGCTTTGAAGAGGGCAGAGTGACCGAGGCCTCCGCGGAGGCGCACGAGGATCTCTTGCGCGCGCAACTGGATACCGACGCCGGCGCGCGCTACCTTGGCGAATTCGCCATCGGCACGAACTTCGGCATCAATCGCTTCACCGGCATGATCCTCTACGACGAGAAAATCGGCGGTACCGTGCACATGGCGGTGGGCATGGGCTATCCCGAAACCGGCAGCCTGAACAAGAGCGCCGTGCACTGGGACATGATCTGCGACATGCGCCAGGACAGCGAGATCCGCGTCGATGGCGAGCTGTTTTACAGAGACGGCGCCTTTGTGATCTAGCGCTCCGCCTCGTCGCCTCGTATTCAGATCTTCAATGAACGTCTAGTGAATCCGACGTAACGGTTATCCGCCCAAACAAGCGTTCTCGACCGGAGTCAGCTCCCCCTCCCTGACTCGCCGGGGAGGGGGCTGGGGGGTAGGATAAAATTTCGGCGCGAGAACTCCAATACCTTTCAAGAATTGTAGGGGCGACCCTCAGATTCGCCAAACGGTCAATGCGCATAGAGCTTCCATACGCGAACCAAAAGCCGCCAATGAACGGCTCTCTCTTTATGTGAGCCTCGAGATTCTCGCTGCTGCCTTTGCCCGATTCAGACAGTTGTACTACCATGCCTGTAGCAGCTTGCCCGCGAGGTCCACACCATGAGCAGATCCAGCTTCGTGCCCAAGCCCGATGACGCCGGCGGCGGCATAATCGCGGTGGCCAACACCAAGTCCGCGCTTAGCAATATCCGCCGCGGACCGGGCGTCAACTACGACGACATCGGCGATCTGCTCGATAATTCCCTTGTCGTCTACTATCCCGACACCCGCACCGGCAGCAATTGGGTCTGGATCGAAAGAGGCGGTCTCAAGGGCTGGGTCTACGCCGGTTATATCGAGTTCATCCAGGCGATCGGCGCCGCCCCTTCCCGTCACAGGCCGACGCCCTATGACGGCAAAATTGCCGTCTGGCACTGGAAGGGCAGCGCCGTCAGCGAAAACACAGCGGCCGAATTGCTCAGCAACATCAAGTCCAAGGCGCCAAATGTCAACCAGATCTGGGTCAAGATCAGCAACGGCGACGATTGGATGGGGCGCTTTGACTCGAGCGCCATGGCCATCAACGGGCCCGAAAGCATCGACGAATGGGTGACCGCCTGCCAGGCGGCCGGCTTTGAATTCCATGCCTGGTGCGTGCCCCAGGGCCTGGATGTCGAGGCGGAAGCCGATCTCTTGATCGAAGCTTGCCAGCGCGCCGGCGTCGAATCCCTGATCCTGGACGTCGAGCCGTATGCCGATCAAGGCTATTGGAAGGGCGGGGCGTCCAGAGTGCGGCCCTTTATGTTGGCGCTGCGGCGCGGCCTGGGCACACGCTTCCACATTGGCTTGAGCGTCGACCCGCGCAGGCAGCATTACCACACCATCTTCCCCGGCGAATGGAGTCCATTCGTCGATAGCGTCCACCCGCAGACTTACTGGAATATCTTCCGCAGAACCGCCGAAGACACGCTCGCGGAAGTGTGGACGGTCTGGGGCGGCTTTGACAAACCGATCATCCCGGTTCTGGAAGGCACAGCCGTGTCCAGCGAGCAGGCCACCGCGCATACCTTGGCCACGCAAGTCCATGGCGCAAAGGGGCTCAGCTGGTGGCGCTACGGCACTATCTCGCAGTGGACCGGCGTCAACAAGCCGATTGAACTGACGAGCTCGCCCGCTGATCCCGACTCCGACATCGTCCAGAATTTCACCGACGAAGTGACAATTCTGCCCACCAAACAAGGCTTCCGCAGCGGCACCTACACCGGCAAACCCGAATTCAGCGCGCGCCAAAACACCTGGGGCTGGGATTATCTCTACGTCAGCACCGAGGAACGCACGAGCAAAGTCTGGGCGGAATGGCGCGACGACTTGCCGCGCAACGGATTGTACGAGATTTCGGTGTTCATCCCCAATCGCAAAGCCACGACTGCGCGCGCCCGATACAAAGTCCACGGCATCGTCGGCACGACCACCGAAGTCGTGGTTGATATCAACCAGAACAAGAATCGCAACCAGTGGGTCGCCCTCGGCGTATTCGACCTCGACCGCAATATGGAGAACGCCGGGCGCGTCTTCCTGAACGATGTAACCGGCGAGCCGGACAAGGAAATCGCCTTTGACGCCGTGCGCTTTCGCCGCATCGTATCGACGCCGCCCGGCTATACGCCCGCGCCCGATACATCGCGCCCCACGGAAATCAACGGCGTGCACGTTGCCGATGGCTACGACTCGCCCGTGGGCACCAGCGAGCAGCGCAGCGGCACAGACGTCTGGCCCTCCGGCTGGCGCGACGCCTCGCCCTTTGGCAAGCTCTACTTCATCGGCACGCCCAGCGAAGCCTACCACACTGGCGCCGATCTAAACTTCGGCGCGCCCTATGCGGACAAAGGCATGGCCTGCTACGCCTGCGCCAGCGGCGTCGTGACCGTGTCCGCGCGCTTTGGCATCTGGGGCAATCTGGTGATCATCCGCCACGACCCCCTGTATGAACCCAGCGGCCAGGTCATTTACAGCCGCTATGCCCATGTGCAGAATCCGCGCGTCAAAGTAGGCGACCGCGTCGCGCGCGGACAGCGCATTTGCGAAGTCGGCGACGCCTTTGGCCGCTTCGTGCCGCATCTGCACTTTGATTTGAGCCCTACCACCTTGTTCGCGACGCGGCCCAGCAATTGGCCCAAGAAGGACTACGACCTGCTTATGGCCAATTACATCGATCCGCTGGATTGGATTCGCCGGCACCGTCCTTTGTGAAGCGCGGTCGCGGACTAGAACAGCCCCCAGTCGCTGGCGGCGCCTTCCTCCATCATGCTGGGATCCCACATTTCCATGCCCATTTCGATGGTCGTTGGCACGCCGAGGTAATCTTGCGTCGTCCGCCGCGTCTGCTCCAGCAGTTGCGGCGCGTAGGGGCAGAAGGGCGTGGTCATGATCATATTCACGTGCGCGCTGTCATCGTCGAATTCAACGCCGCGCACCAAACCTAACTCCACGACATTCATGCCGATTTCGGGGTCGATCACTGTGCGGAGCGCCTCGTAAAGTCCGGCTTCTTTCTCGCTCATGGCCTTGTCCCCTGGGTTATAGTTGTTTCGATCCATACTGCGCGACGCGTCGCTCTTGCCCGACGGCCCGCGCGGCAGTCCGCTTAGCATAGTACAGCCCAGGCGCGCTGTCAATTTGATGAATCGCGCGCCATTCTAACGTCACTCTATGACGGCGTCGCCAGAGTAAAGAAGCGTCGGCGCAAGCGGCGCCGGCGATTCTTCGCTGTAACGCCGTTGACAAGGCCGAGCCGCGCTGTTAGACTGCTAGCAAGTTCGATTCGGTTATACAGTAGATTTAACCGACATTAAATCAGAGAGAAGGGAGCTCCGTCCCGAATGACTGCGACATTGCAGATACAAAACCTGCACGTCAGCGTAGAAGGCGACGACGATTTGATTCTGCGCGGTGTGGACTTGACAGTTAAGCAAGGCGAAATTCACGCGCTGATGGGTCCGAACGGCTCGGGCAAAAGTACGCTGGCCAATGTCCTGATGGGCAATCCCGCCTATGAGGTACACGAAGGCGCGGTACTGTTGGACGGCGAAGACGTGCTTGACATGGAGCCCGACGAACGCAGCCGAGCCGGCTTGTTCCTGGCCTTTCAGTATCCGGTGGCGATCCCCGGCGTCACGCTGGCCAACTTCCTGCGCCATGCCATTAACGCGCGCCTGAAAGCGGACGACCCCGAGAGCAAAGGCATTCCCATTCCCAAATTCGCCCGCATGATGCGCCAGAAGATGAGCACGCTGCATATCGACCATTCCTTCGCCGGGCGCTACCTCAACGAAGGCTTCAGCGGCGGCGAGAAAAAGCGCGCCGAAGTGCTGCAGATGGCGGTCCTGGAACCGCGTATCGCCGTCCTCGACGAAACCGATTCCGGCCTGGATATCGACGCGCTGCGCATCGTGGCCGATGGCGTGAACGCGCTGACCGGCCCCGCAATGGGCGCCCTCGTGATCACCCACTACCAGCGCATACTGAATTACATCAAGCCGGATTATGTGCATGTGCTCTACGACGGCGTGATCGTGGAAAGCGGCGGACCCGAACTCGCGCTCGAACTCGAGGCGAAGGGCTACGAGTGGATTCGGGAAAAACACTTGGCCCTGGCCGAAGCCCAGGCTTGAAGTTAGAAGACGAAAGCATTGACATGGCAAGCCAAGCGAACTTAGAAAGCCAATTGGCTGTTGCGTATGAAAAGCGCGTTGCGACACTCGAATCTGAGCGAAGGCATCTGGCGGCCAAAGACGATCTATCGAAGTTGGAAACTAGGCTGGTAAAGTGGCTGGTAGCCACTCAACTCGCGGTCATTGGCTTCCTCCTCAGTACGCAGCTGGCACTGGCCGCCCTGGTTATCCACTTGATGCGGTAACTGGAAGAGACTTGGAGGACACAGAAATGGTAGACGCGATTCAGAGCGAAAAGCAGCTCACGCACGAAGAAGAAGCCTTGAAGGAAGTCGGCCTCAGCTACGCCGAGAAGTACGGTTTTCATGACGCCGATGTCGATTACACCTTCAAGAGCCAGAAGGGCATCAACGAGGATATCGTGCGCCAAATCAGCGGCATGAAGGACGAGCCGCGCTGGATGACGGACCGGCGCGTCGAAGCGTATCATATTTTCATGGACAAACCGACGCCGCAATGGGGTGGCGACCTCAACCGAATTGACTACGACGACATCTACTACTACGTGCGCGCGAC
>VXLV01000002.1 GCA_009841405.1 Chloroflexota bacterium
AAACCCACATGGCCTTTTGTCTCGTGGGCCCGTAGTTTTGAATAAGAGACATTCCCGTGCCCGCGCCCGCGCGAAATCTGCAGGGGCGAGCCACCGGCTCGCCCGTACGCACGTTGGGCATTATGTGATCGTGGACGAGATGATGCCGCCCCATCAGATTTCGCGTGGCAGCGCATGTCCCCCCAAAGCTTTGTGTCCTTTGTGTCTTTGTGCCCTTTGTGATCAAAAATCTCTGTGCCTCTGTGCCTCTGTGGCAAAATTTTCAATCATAAACCCGCTGCAGCGCCCAGCTGCCCGTCAGCAGGTCGTGGTAGATCACCAGGGCCATGCCGTCGGCCAGCACCTTGTAATAGTCGCGGTAGATGCGGGCGCGCCACCAATTGACATCCAGCTGCCAGGAGAGGGCGATCCGCTCGATGGGATGCCAGCTGCCTTTCCAGCGGATGGCGCTGGGCCGGGCGCCGCTCAGCCGCACCTCCAGCGCTTCAGCGTCTCCTTCCGGCGAGTCAGTGTCGCCGCGGCTCAAGAGTCGGCTCATGCGCCCAGGGCCTCGCTTTCATATTGCAGCGCCGGCGGGAAATGGCGCGGCGCATCGGTCAGGCTGAGTCGATAGACGGTCTGATGAAAACGGCCTTGCCAGGCCGCCAGCGCCGCCCGCAGCGAGCGCCCTTCGCGCGCGACTTCAAAGAGCGAAAGCTGCTGCGGCTGCACGGGCGCCAATTCGCTGAGCTGCAGGGTCAGCGTGTTGATGCCGGCTGCGGCCGTCAGGCTTTCCAGCAGCAGCGGCAGTTGTTTTTCGAACTGCGCGATATGGCGCAGGGGCGCGCTCGGCTGCAGGTGGAGTTCGTGCCGGGCGCGGTTGTCATCTTCCAGCAGCAGGACCAGCCGCCCGGCTTCCCGCCCCTCGAGTTGATCGAGCAGGGCCGGCGCCAGGCGCAGGCAAGCGGCCAGCAGGCTCTGGCGATCGGCGACTGGCTCGTCAAAAGACAGCGAGCCCGTCAGCAGCGCCGGCGGCTCGCAGGCTTGCAGGGGACGCGGGTCGATGCCCAGCGCCAGGTCATGGCGCCAAACCCCGTGCCGCTCCCACTGTTCGAAGACGGCCGCGCGCGACAGGGCGGCGAAATCGCCGATGCTGCGGATGCCCATCATGGGCAGGCGGCGCTGCATATCGGCGTTCAGCGGCAGCAGCGCGGCCGGCAATGGCGCCAGGAAAGCGGCTTCTTCGCCCGGTTCCACGCGGCAATGCGCCGCCCCGATGGTCGCGGCGGCTTGGGCGGTGAACTTGCCGCTCGCCGTGCCGATGGTGACCTGGCCGCCCAGCAGGCATTCCACGCGGCCGCGCAGGATCGCCAGCTCTTGCGGGTGATCGCTGCGCACCAGCCAGGCGGCTTTGTCGGGGTGGTAATGTGGCTCGACCTTGTCGATGTGCTGCGCCAGGTCAGCGGTGACTGCGGCGAAGAGGCGGCGATAGACATCGTCGCGCGCGCGCAGAAAGGTCGCGTTGGGGCAGAGCAGCTCGGCTTGTTTGCGGCTGTCGCCGGGGCGCGCGCCGGCTTCCCGCGCCCGCGAATCAGTCGCCAGCACCTTCACTTGATGCTCGCCGCAGAGCACGATCAGCGGGTTTTCGCCCAGCGTCGGCTGCTGCAGCCGCTCGATGGTCGCCGCCAAATCCCAGATCACCAGCGCGCTGAACATGCTTCCTCCCGCGGGATATCAAAGGTAGCGCGCACCTGGCGGAAAGGCAGGAAGGGGTGGGCGGTCAAGCGCAGTTGGCTGATGAAGCCGACGATATCGCGCCCCTGCGTGAGCCAGTCCTGGCGTTGGCATTCCAGCGCGACCTGCATGCCGGGCAGCGGCCGCGGCGACAGCGCCAGCAGGGTCAAGGGCGCGTCGCGCAAAATCGCCTTGAGCTGGGCGAGGGGCAAGGCGGCCGGGTGATCGAGCGCGATCAGGCAAGGCAGCCGCTGCTGCGCCAGGGCGCGGATCAGGAAGAGCGCGTGTTTCAGCGAGGCGCCGTTCAGCAGCAGCAAGCGCCCGAGCTCGACCCCGGCCGCGGCCGCGTTGGGCGGGTCAAGTCGCCCGCCCATATCGAGATAGACGACCGGCAGCCCCGCCGCCTGGGCGCCGGCCAGCGCTTGATAGAGCAAGCTGGTGGCGCCGGATGTGGGCGCGCCGCTGATGCAGTGGACCGCGCCGCTGACCAAGCCGCCGTCCAGCAGTTCGTCGGCCGCGGGCAAGCCGGTCGGCAGCAGGTCGCGCGCCGGCGCCAAGTCGGCCGCGGGCCGCAGCGTCTGAAAGCCGAAGCGCTGCTCGATATCGGCAACGAGCAATTCGAGGGTCATCTGTTTGCCTGCCTTTCCCTGCGTGGATAAGGGTAAAGGCAGTTTAGAACATTTGTACTAATCTGTCAAGGTGTTGTTGGCGCGAGGGCAATAGGCGAGCTCGGCACAGGATAATTCACCACAGAGACACAGAGGGCACAGAGATAATATCTTTGATGAATTCGACAGATCGGCGAGGTTCATCGGGTCATATCAAACAAATTATGTAGGGGCGAGCCACCGGCTCGCCCGTACGCACGACGTGATTTCGCTGGATTACGCACGACGAACTTTCGCTGGATTACGACACGCGTAGGGGCGATTCGGTGAATCGCCCGTTGCCGCCACCGTGAAATCACGGACGACCCGATGGAGCGCGTAGACACTGAACGCCGGTAACCCCTACAGGATTCGGGACGCAGCGGGCGACCCAATGGGTAGCCCCTACGGCCAGCGCCCGGGCCGGCCACCCTTCCCGCGCTCTAGACGTCGACTTATGATGAACGAAAGAAACACGCAACCGACTGAGCCGACCTATGCCATTGATGGAAGACAATATCCGCCCGCCAATCTCGCTTGACGAGGCGCGGGCCATCGCGGAAGCGCGCTACGGCATTCGACCGATCTCCGTTGAAGAGCTGCCTGCCGAGCTGGACCGCAACTTTCTGCTGCGCGCGCAAACGGGCGACGCGTTTGTGCTCAAGATCGCGCATGGCAGCGTCAGCGAAAGCGTGCTCGACCTGCAGAACAAGACGCTGCGGCATCTGCGCGGGACACTGGACGTCGTGCCGGATTTGGTCGCGGGGCTTGACGGCGCCGACAGCGTTACGGTCAGCGCCAGCGGCGAGCAGTATCGCGCGCGCCTGCTGCGCTATATTGAGGGCGTTCCCCTGAGTGATTTCCGCCCGCATAGCGACGCGCTGCTGGCTGACATCGGTGCGCGGCTGGGTCGGCTCAGCGCCGCCATGCAAGGCTTCAGCCATGCTGAAAAGCGGCTGGACTATCGCTGGCATATCGGCAATCTGCGCGCGGTCGCCGCTTATGCCCGCGATTTGCCGCCGGACAAGCGCGCCCTGCTCGATCATTTTCTGGCGCTGTACGAGGCGGAAGCGCTGCCCGCGTTGCACGGCTCGCCAAGTATACGCCACAGTTTCGCCTACAACGATCCCAACGACAGCAACATCCTGGTGGGGGCGCCTGATCCCGAGCGGCCGCGCGTCGCCGGGCTGATCGACTTCGGCGACATGGTCTACGGCCCGACCGTGGCCGACCTGGCGGTCGCGCTGGCGTATATCATGATGGGCGCGGCGCGTCCGCTGGACAAAGCGGCGCCAGTCATCCGCGCTTATCACGCCGAGTTCCCGCTGACGGAAGCCGAGATCAGCCTGCTCTACCCCTTAATCGCGGCGCGCCTGTGCCTGAGCGTCTGCATCTCCTGGCATCAGCAGCGGCGGGAGCCGGACAACCGCCACCTCAGCATCAGCGAGGCCGGCGCCTGGGATCTGCTGGCGACATTGCGCGCGATACATCCCCGCTTCGCGCATTATAGTTTTCGCGCCGCCTGCGGTTTGCCGGCTTGCCCGAATACGGCCGGTGTCGTCGACTGGCTGGGCGAGCAAAAAGCTGCGCCGATTCTGGGGCGCGCGCTGACGCCGGACAAGTGCAAGCTGCTCGACTTTGGCGTGAGCAGCCGCTTGCTGGCGCGCGTCGCCGACTTGCGCGATCCGGCCGCCTACGCGCCGGCGCTGCGCCGGGCGATCGGCGAGCGCGGGGTCGGCATCGGCCAGTATAACGAAGCGCGGCCGATATACCTGGCGGACATCTTCGCAATTGACCATCACGAGCGGCGTACTGTTCATCTTGGCGCTGACCTTTTCGCGCCGCCCGGTACGCCGATTTACGCGCCGCTGGCCGGTTCAGTGCGCTGCCTGGCGGATAACGCCGGCGAGCAAGATTACGGCCCCACCCTGATACTCGAGCACGCGCCGGCCGCCGGCCCGACCTTCTACACGCTCTACGGGCATCTGGCGCCGGACGCGCTGGAGCGCTGGCAGGAAGGCGACCGGGTCGAGGCGGGCGACTTGCTGGCGCATATCGGCGACTATCCGCGCAACGGCAATTGGCCGCCGCATCTGCACTTTCAGATCGTCGCCGACCTGCTGGATTGCGCCGGCAACTTTCCCGGCGTTTGCTCGCCGCGGCAGCGCGCCCTCTGGACATCGCTCGCGCCCGATCCCAACCTGATACTGCGCCTGCCCTGCTCGCTTGCGCCGTCGTCGGGGCCGTCCCGCGATGACTTGCTGGAGCGCCGTCGCGAAGCGCTGAACCCGGCGCTAAGCTTGTCGTATCGGCAACCGCTGAAGATCGCGCGCGGCTACCTGCGCCATCTCTACGATGAAGCCGGCCAACCCTATCTGGATTGTGTCAACAACGTGGCGCATGTCGGCCACAGTCATCCGCGGGTCTTGCGCGCGGCTCAAGAACAGATGGCGCTGCTGAATACCAATACGCGCTACCTGCACGACACGATCGTGGAATATGCCGAGGCGCTGACGGCGACCTTGCCGGAGCCGCTGTCGGTCTGCTTCTTCGTCAACAGCGGCAGCGAAGCCAACGAGTTGGCGCTGCGCCTGGCGGCCGCGTATACCGGCGGCAGCGACATCATCGTCATCGACCACGCCTATCACGGGCATACGACCGCGCTGATCGAGATCAGCCCCTACAAGTTCGCCGGGCCCGGCGGGCGCGGCAAGCCGGCTCATGTCGAAGTGGCGGAAATGCCCGATGGCTATCGCGGCCCGCGACGCGGCTTTGGCGCGGAGGCCGGCGAATACTACGCGCGCTCGGTGGCCGCTGCGGTCGACAGGATCCGCGCCCGCGGTCGGCGGCTGGCGGCCTTCTTCGCCGAAGGCATCCTGGGCTGCGGCGGCCAGATGCCGCTGCCGGCCGGTTATCTCAAGCGGGCTTACGCCTCCGTGCGCGCGGCGGGCGGCGTTTGCGTCGCGGACGAAGTGCAGACCGGCTTCGGGAGGGTCGGCAGCCGCTTCTGGTCCTTTGAGCTGAGCGGGGTCACGCCCGACATCGTCACGATGGGCAAGCCCATGGGCAACGGGCATCCACTGGGCGCGGTGGTCACGACGCCGGCGATCGCCGCGGCCTTTGACACCGGCATGGAATACTTCAACACCTTCGGCGGCAATCCGGTGTCGTGCGCGGTCGGCCTGGAAGTGCTGCAGGTCATCAAAGACGAGCGCTTGCAGCAGAATGCGCTGGAGACGGGCGGCTACTGGCTGGAGCGGCTGCGCGCGCTGGGCGAGCGCTTTCCGCTCATCGGGCAGGCGCGCGGGGCGGGGCTGTTTCTGGGGGTGGACCTGGTCCGCGACCGCGAGTCGCTGGCGCCGGCGGATTGGGAAGCGGCCTATATCGTCGAACGCATGAAGGCGCGCGGCATCCTGGTCAGCACCGAGGGGCCGGGTCACAACGTGCTGAAGCTGAAGCCGCCGCTGGTCTTCCGCCGGACGGACGTGGATCTGTTCGTGGATGAGCTCGGCGATGTGCTGGGGGATACGGCACTGCAACCGTCGTAGCGGAGTCCGCGTTGCGTTTATTTCACTTATTGCGTTTATTGCGTTTGTGTGGTAGCGTAAGCTTGTGAACAGCAGGAGAACTCTACATGGTCAAGAACTACGCCTCGCCTGAAAAGTCGGAGTCAGCGATTGCGAAGCGCGCGGCCCTGGCCTTGACGCTCAAGCGCGAAGCCAGGGCGCCGGTTGCATATTTCATTTCAAATTCGATGCAAGAAGAGCCGATTGAGTTGCCTGCGGCGGCTGTGGTGATTCTTCGCGACGTGCTGGAATACATGTCACATGGTCACGGTATCACTCTCTTTCCGCGATTAGCGGAAGTGACCACCATGGAAGCAGCCGATATTCTCAACGTGTCGCGCCCGTATGTCATCAAGCTTTTGGAAGCCGGCGAGATACCTTATCGTATGGTAGGTCGCCACCGCCGGATTCCGCTGAATGAACTTATCTCGTACAAGAGCAGAATCGTCAGCGATAGGGAAGCAATACTCGACCAAATGGTGGCCGAGGCTGAAGAACTCGGCTTATATGACTGAACAGAGTCGCCCAAGGGCACTCCTTGACGCCAATGTTCTGGCTTCCATCACGTTGACCGACATCCTCGTCCAGCTAGCAGTAGACGATCTATATCAGGCCAGATGGACGCGGGAAATTCACCAGGAATGGATGTCAGCCGTACGCGAGTTTCGCCCTGACATTGACCCGCGGCGATTGGAACGAAGACGCCAGCAGATGGATGGGCGAACGCGCGATGCCGTCGTCACCGGATACGAAGCGTTGACAGACGGATTGGCGCTCCCCTGACAAAGATGATCGTCATGTGTTAGCTGCCGCGATTCACGGACGCTGCGATCTGATTATAACGATGAATCTCAAACATTTTCCCAGCGCAATACTGCGGTCACACAATATCGTGGCGCAGCATCCTGATGTCTTTCTGGCTAACCTGATGCAGCGGCATACGCTGCTGTTCTGCGCGTCAATTCGCAAGGTTAGGCTTCGGGCAAGCAACCCTGGCTACGGCGTCGATGCATTCTTGGAAAGATTGCGCAAGGCGGGATTAGACCAGACCGCAGCCGACCTGGCCGATGTGCGCCACCTTCTCGAGTGAGAAGAGATGGCGACCCAAAACAGAAGAGAATGACTACGCTCGTAAGCGGGGGCGAGTCCCTCTGCCATACTGGCCGCAGAGGGACTCGCTAATGCGCTCGCTTAGGCCGAGTCAGCGGCGACTAGCGCAACGATGCCGGGCCGGTTGACCTGGCCGCAAGTCATATCCCCGCTCGTATAGCTCGCGATCGTATGAACAGTCGGTTCCGGGGTGGCGGTATCGATTAGCACAATGCTGCCCAGCGCCTTGAAGCAGACTTCCGCGCCCGAGTCAAAGGCGCCCGTGTCTTGCTCGCAGAATGGCAGCGTCAGTTGCTGGCCGACCGACAGTTCGTTCGACGTGAGGTCATTGTGGCGCCGGAGTACATCCACGGTTGTATCGTATTCGATAGCCAGGCGATACAGGTTGTCGCCCAGAGAAACGGTATGCAGACATTCGTTGTCCGTCCGCCACAGCCGCACGGCAAATCGCATGCCTTGCAGGGCCGGGTGTTTGTCGAGCGTGAGGATGTCGATTTCCGCGCAATTGACATCTGGCGAGGGCGACTTCACGACGATGCGACTGTTTGCGATGCAGACGTAGTGCTCAGTGGTGGGCACGGGCGTAGTCTGCGGCGTTGGGTCGGGCGTTGGCGTGTCCCGTGGCGGATCAGAAGGCGGATCTGGCCTAGGCGTGGGCTCTGGCGCTCGCGGGTATTCGTACGCGCCGATGTCACAGTTGCCGTATTGCGGACGCGCGGTGTCCGGTTGATCATCAAGCAAGCAGTACATCGGGTTGGCGGCGTCAATGGCCGGGCTTCCCCATTGCAGCGCGTGATGAGGCGGATTGCCAGTGAGACGGCTAACGATCATGGTGTCTTTCATGCCCTCGCCGGCCTGCGCCTCGGCTACGATGACTTGCTGCGCCTGCGCTACCAAGACATCCTCGCCATCGTCAGTCGCTGCCTGGCTCTCCGCCGGCTCGGGCGTGCAAGAGCCATCCTGGATCAGATTGCCGGAGAACTCGATGATGATGTTGGGGTTGGGACCGCTGTCGCAGTCTCCCCCGCTCACGCTGTTGGTGATCAGCGTATTGCGAATCTTGAAGTTGCCCGTCCAGCCGATAATGGCAATGCCACCGCCTTGTTCGTCGGCGGAATTGTAGGCCCAGGTCGTGTGGGTGAGCGTCACGAAGGAGCTAAACGAGCTCAGGCCACCGCCTTCTCTTGCGCTGTTGGAGCTGAAGGTGCTGTTGGTGATGCCCAGGATGGTTTCGCTGCTTTCGATTGCGCCGCCTTCGTCGCCTTGGTTTTCGACGAAGGTGCTTTTGTTGATGGTGACGATTCCGCCCGCGGTTTTGAGCGCGCCGCCGTCTTCGGTCGCCATGTTGTTCTTGAAGGTCGCGCCGACGATGTCCAGGGTGTGCAAGCCGGTAGAGCTGATGAAGTAGACGGCGCCGCCGTGGCTCTTCAAGGTCATATTTCCGCTGAATTCGCTGTCAGCGATATCGACTTCGCTATCGATGGAGTAGATCGCGCCGCCGATGTCGCTGGCTTTGCTATTCTTTATCGCGCTGTCGGTCATGCTCAATGAACCGCTGTTGACATAGATGCCGCCGCCGACGGTCGACGCCAGGCCTTTGCTGATGGTCAAATTGTTGACGCTCATTTGACCGCCAACCACCATGAAAACGCGGTGCGCTGCGTCGCCGGAGATGGTATAGCCGCCGCCCTCGATATGAATTCGGCTTGTGATGTTTGGCAACGCCTCTGTGAGCGTGACATTCCTTGTCAGCAAGATGATGTCGTCGCCGGCATAGGGCCGGGTAGCGGTTTCATCGGCATCGCCCCCGTCCTCGCAGTCGTCGTTGCCATCGGTATCGCCGCTTTCCGTGACCTGGCTATTGCCGTTGGCGGAGCGTATCGCGTTTGCCAAGCTGCAGTTGTCGTCCACTCGGATAACGCAGGGGAGCGGAATATCGGTCCATACCGTTGGCAATATCGTCGAGCCAGAGAGCGAATCGACCTCGATAGAGGTAGTCTGGCCACAATAATCCTCATCATTGATGACCCAGCTCGCTGACGTCGCTTCGTCTCCATCGTTTTGCTGAGACGATTGCACTTGGAAGCTGGGTATCCACTGAGCGCGGGTAATGGTTTGGTCGCCGCCGCTGAGCGCGCAGTTCAAGACGTGCTGGTTATTCTCGACTGCGTTCTCGCAGGTTACGGCCAGCTCGTCCATGGGTTCGGGCGTGCAGTCCAGCGTGATTGTGGTGACGGCCGTCGTCAAGGTTTCGGCGCCGGACTCCACCGCGACCTCAACATTGGTGCTTAGCCCGCAGTATTCGGGGGCGATGACCCAGTTCACTACCAGTGTCTCTGTGGTTTGCGCGTACTGATCTTCGAAATCGGGCGTCCACAGCGCAGAGGTGGTGGCCAGATCGCCGGCGTCCGCCTCGCAATGCAGGATGTCATGGTTGTCCCCGCCCATGATTTCACAGCTAATCGATACAAAGTCGACATTGACGTAGAAGGACTGGGCGCTGCGCTCGTCGCCGCGAATGGCTTTGACGCGATAGACATAGCGTTCGCCCGGCGTCGTGGCGCTGGCGTCGGTGTAACTGGTTTCGTCATTGCCGGTGTTATCGACAAGCGTAGACAGATCAGTTTCGCCTTGCTGAGGCCGGCGGCGCAGTATTTCATAGCCGTCGACCTGTCCTTCCGGCGCCGTCCAGGTCAGCGTGACGCCCTCGGCGCTGGAGCTGGCCGCCAAGCTGGTCGGGGCCGCTAGCGCGGGCGGATCTTGCGCCATGACCGGGTTCAGCGACGCCGCCGCAACCAGCAATAGACATAGCAGCGCCAGGAGGCGAAGCGGCGGGCCGACCCGGGAAAGCTCGGCCATTGTCCGTATCACGCAAGGGAGGCGATTTGCCGTGTTCCTCAACGCGATTGCGTGCGTCATGGCAGGAATAGTCTTCCGCATTGAATGTCTCATGTCGTACTCCGTACTATGTGAATATGCTATCCGCCGGCTATGGATTGCCAGCGGCAGAATCGCCAACTTTGGAAAACACAGTAAGGCTGGTATAGCGAATATCGCGGGACGATAATTTGCCCAATCCTGCCTTTTCGGTGGTTTGCCTTACGATATTGCGGATGGTTTGCGTGCTGGCGCCAACGTCTTTTGACGGCGTAAATCGCGCGTGCTTGCCGGTGCTTAGCGCCGGGAACATGAAACGGAAAGGCATCTGTCGGTCTGTGACAACGCTGTTCTGTATCGATTCCAGACGTCTAAGCGCCAAAATCGTTGCGGGAGATTGGTCAAGAATCGGCAAAATGCAATCTTGTCCGTCCTTTTCGCGGTTTACCTTGAGCGTTTGCGTATCCCAATCGAGATCCTCCCAACGGAGCGCGACCAGTTCGGCATTGCGAATGGCTGTGTAAAGCAGAAGACAGATGGCGGCGTAATTGCGGACTCCCTTGTGCGAGTCGTCGCCTTCCCAAACCGCTAGCAATTGACGGCGTTCTTCATGGGAAAGGGCGCGTGGTTTGCGCCGGGGCGCGTTGTCCTTGCTGGTGCGACGGATATTAAGATCGCGGAGTTGGATGTATTGGATGCCGAAAGACGGGTCCATATAAGACACCATCCGCAGCAGTCTTTGCATGTGAGACTTGCGGCTGATTCGCGTGCTGCGGCTGAGGTTGCGACTGAACAGAAATCTCTTGATGTTGTCGCAAGACAAGTCCATAAGGGCGAGATTATTCTGAGCGGCGAATTGTTCCCATTGCTGAAACGTGTTGCGGTAGACCCTGCGGCTGGATTCCGAGGGCAAATCCTGGAACAAGAGCGCAGTTATCCCATTGAAGGTGATTGCGCCTGTTTTCGTCGCGGGAAAGATATTGTCCGTTGGCTCTGCCTGAGCCTGAGCTGCTAAAGCCATTTACTCGCGCGCCTTTATATTCTAGAGCATATCTAGCCGGGCATTCCTATAATCCATGCAAGCGAAGAAACAACTCATACCATCGGTCGTATTGCTTAAGATCGGGAATCCCGTTGCTTTGGCCGGGGGCTGCCTCGGCGAATAGCAGGTCGTTGTACAGCTGCAGCGACAGCGAAGCCAACTCGACCAGTTCGCGGCACAGCGGCAGATCTTGCCAGACAGCCAGCCTGAGCTTGCTGAGCGCGACGCGGCTAAACTGATTTTGCGTGAGCGCCAGGTGGAAGGGATCGAAGCGTTTGCCGGCCGTCCCTTGGCTGAGTTCGTAATCAGAACAGGGTTCGGTCCAATCGTCCTTTCTGGCGACCATGGTCAGCGCTATCACAATTGCGGCCACAGCGCCCAGCACCAGATAAGTTCGCTTTACCGCGAAGAACCGGCGCCAGCCGGTCTTTTTCCCGCCGAATGCTTTGCTCGGAATCACAGTCGTTCTCATCTGCTTAGACTTCTCCGCAAGCGGCAGGCGTCTTGGCAGGCGGGCCGACAAACGCCGGCGGCCGCCGAAAACCCCTGGCATTGCGATCTGGATACCGATTTGCCGGACCATTCACTATTGCGGCTCCCTAAATTCACGCGCGTTTTTCCGGCATAGAGGCGGGCTGCCCAATGCTCTTCTTGTACAAGGGGGGAGTACAAGGCCGCACGTATTAACCGTCTCCTGATTGAGCACTGAAATGACTGCGGTTGATCTATACTGCGCCCTCATTAAGCAGCCCGCCTCCATTCCGGAAATCACTGCGCCGACTCCATGCCGGTGACTCTGCCAAGTTCGCGAGAAATCACAATCTATTTATTTGTATAACAGTGTTTACAAAATTGCTGATACAATCTTACGCTTAATTGTATCACTCCGTTAAAATCGCGTTTACGCATTTGAATCAGATTCAGAAATCCGTCCCGCGCGCCCAATACGAACGGCAAATGTTAGCCGTGCAGGGCGCCGTTTCCGACGCCAGGCAGGGAACAATTACTGATTGTCTGTTCTGCAGGCAACTGGGGCGTAACAGGCGCGTTCGCCGCAAACGGCGGCGCGACCGGGCCTATGTCGATAGCGTGTAAGAAGCGACTGCGCTTGGCGATCTTTCAGTCGCGCGGTTGTCGGAAGGCGCGGTCGGGCAGCGCCTGCCCGATGACGGCGCGGACTGTCGGGAATATTGCGGCGCCAGCGCAAGACCGGGCGCGCTTGCCCGGCCCGGTCCTATTCTTCTGTTTCTACAGTGGCGTGCTGGCCGAGCTTGTCTTTGCGCCAGGACAGCGCGTTGAATTCGGGCCCGGCAAGGATCAATTCCTTATAAAAGTCCGCCGCTTCTTCGGGCGTGTAGTCGTCGATATGGTTCAGGTGCCAGCGAATGAATACGTAGCTGGACTCGACCAGATGATTGACCGACACATCCATCGGCACCGGGCTCGCGCGCCTCGCCTCCCAGCGATCGACGACGATTTTGATCGCTTCCGCTTTCAAAACGTCTCGGATCGGATGCGCTTCCGGCAGGCCGGCGTATACCCGAAACCGATCCTGATGATCGCGAATGAATCTGAAAAGCGCGACGGTTTCATCGTACAGGGTCTCTTGTTCTCGAAGGAGTTGGGCGAGATCGCGCATGGTGGACAACATGGCGTCTTCCAAGAGTTCGTCCAGGCTGCTGTAATGGCGGTAAAAGGTCGCATGGCCTACATCGGCGCGCTTTCGTACAGCCGTGACGCTGGGGGTTTTGTAGTCATGTTCCAGCAAGAGGCTGACTACGGCGTCGCCAAGTTTTCTGCGCGATAAAGCCGCGCGCGGGTTCATACGTTTCATGGAATTTGAGCGTCCAGCGATTTGGTGGCTTCATCCATCAGTATAGCGGGAATCCGATTTTCGTGGCGGCGCGCGGGGTTGGATTGGCGTTTGCTAAGCGCTTCGCGATCGCGTGCGTCACCGTCACGAGTCAGCCATTGGGCCAATAGTTGCAAACGTAGAGGCGGCGCACACAATGCCGCTTAAGCGCCGGTCCCGGAGTATACAGGGCGCGAGCGCAGTCAGATTCGAGCGGGCAAGGGCAACCTTGCCACAACCGTGACGCCTTTGCCAATGCCCTCGCTAGTGACGGCAATTGCGCCGCCATGCGCCTCAAGGATCGCGCGGGCGATATCCAGCCCTAATCCGCGGCCGCGACTGCGGGATTGATCCGCGCGGTAGAAGCGCTCAAAGACATGCGGCAAATCGGCAGGGTCGATGCCCGCGCCATCATCTGTGACCGTGATGTCCAAGAAACCGTCTTCCGCCGCTTTCGCCGCGACAAGCGCCCGCCCGCCATCTGAATGTTGCAAGGCGTTGTGAATGATGTTGCCCAGGGCCTGTCGGATTCGCGCCGGGTCAAGCTCCGACGCCGGCAATGGCGGCAGGGGCTCAAGCGACAAGCTGATATGGCGCGCCTGAGCCTGTGCTTGCCATCGCTCAACTTCGCTGGTCAGTAGCGGCCCAATAAAAGTTTGTTCAAGACGCAATTGCAGCTCGCCCGAATCCGTTTCCGCCAGCCAGCTCAAGTCATTGACCAGATTGCGCAGCATGGAAACTTCCTGAATGATTTGTTGCGCCGCCTGGTCAGGCTGCTGCAGGTCATCCAATAGCGCTTTCGCTTCCAGCTGAATGACGGTCAATGGCGTGTTGAGTTCGTGCGAGACATCATTGATCAAGCGGTTGCGCAGGGCTCGCTGCCGTTGCAAGGCTGTCGACATCTGATTAAAGGTGGCGCTCATCTGGCCCAATTCATCATTTGATGTGACCGGCAACAGACCGGCGTCATCGCGCTGGGCGATGGCGCGGGTGGCTTGAGTCAGCGCGGAAATCGGCGCGGTAATGCGCCGCGACAGCGATGCGGCCAGCGACATGGCAATGAGCAGAATGAAGAGGCCGCTCGCGATCGAACTGAGGAGCAAATCGCGCAGGAATATGCCCGACTCCGTATCCAGAAAATTCTGATTGACATCGAGATATACAAAGCCTACGGTCTGCCCGCTCCCCAAGTCCTGGATGGCCCGGCGCTGGCCCGATAGTTCCCGCGTCAGCGCGCCCGTTTCCAGATCAGAGAAGTTATCTCGGACAATCCGCCCGTCCAGGTTTACAATGACGACGCGGACATTATCGAGGTGAAAGCCTTCGTCGCTTTCGCCGCCGTCGCCGCTCTCATGGCCTTCGCGATGCTCGCTCCGACTCTCATATAAATAGCCGGTCGCCAAGAGTGCCGAATCGACCGCGCCCCAGCCGTTGGCCGCAGTGTATGCTCGGCTCAATTGCCGCGCCAGATTGCTCGCCTCAATACGACCGAGGCCGCCAACGAAGGCATCGAGCTGTCGCTGGATCGTGTAATAGCTCGCGGCCAGATTCCAGGCGACGGTGAGGCTTATGACGATGATGAGCGCACCCGCAATACGCCAGCGCAACGACATTACTCGTCCTCCGCGACAAAGCGATAGCCGGCGCCGTAAACGGTTTGAATCGGCTGATGGCCCTCGTTCGCCAGTTGTTTGCGCAAGCGCAGGATGTGGTTGTCGATCGCGCGGTCAAAGCCGTCAAACTCATTGTCCAGCGCCATGGCGATAAGTTGGTCGCGGCTGAGCACCTGATTGGGATGCCGCATGAAAGTAGCCAGAAGCGCAAACTGCGTCTGGCTCAAGGCGACAGAGCGCTCGTTGATCGTCACACTACTCGTGCTGGTATTTAGGCTGATGGGGCCGCGGGTGAGCTCTTGCTGCACTTCGCTATTGACGCGGCGCAGCACCGCTTTGGCGCGGGCGACGACTTCATCGGGGTTAAAGGGCTTGACGATGTAGTCATCGGCGCCGCTGTCCAGCCCCATGATGCGATCGCTATGCGCTTCTTTCGCTGTCAGCATGATGATCGGGATGTCGGATTCGCGGCGAAGCGTCTTACAGACTTCAATGCCGCCGAGGCGCGGCAGCATTAAATCGAGAATGATCAAATCAGGCGCCGTATTACGCGCAGCCGCCAGCCCCGCTTGTCCGTCATACGCGATCTGCGCGCTAAAGCCAGCGCGCTCAAAATAGACTTTTATCCAGGTGGCGATTCGCCGGTCGTCTTCGATAATCAGAATGTGATGACTCATCTTTCCTCGCAATACAATAGCTCAGGCGCATCGTACCAATTGTACAACGCGCCCGAAAACCCGCGTTTACCGGGGACTCCTCCAACGCTGGAGGAGTCCTGGTGTTGCGTCGGCTCAGCCGCCGCCGCCTTCACTGCCGCCGGCGTGTTCGCCAGCGCCTTCACCGCGGGAACGCCCGCCGTGTTCGCCGCGGCCTTCGCCACGTGAGCCTTCGCCAGCGCCTTCGCCGCCGCCGGCTTCGCCCATGCCGAATTCCACATGAGGCGCCCAGCTGTCAAAGGCTTGGGCTGTGGCTGGCATGTTCAGCGACAGCAGGTAGCCGGGCGGGATATCGGTCGGGGTGGTTGGCCCCAGCTCCGCGCCGTTGGACAGGTGGATTTCCACCCGCGCCCGCGTCAGCGTGGCATTGGTCATGTTGACGACTTTGCCGGTGAAGCTGTTGCTGGCCGCGTTGTAGCGCATGACCAGGCGCGCGCCATTGCGAGTGACATCGTAGATCATGTTGGGGGCCAGGGCGTTCGCGCCGCTGCCTTCGGTTGCGTCGCTGCCGCCGCCCTCAACGCCTTCGCCGCCGCGACCGCCGTGCTCGCCAGCGCCTTCGCCTGAGCCTTCGCCAGCGCCCTCAGTGTTCACCGGGCCGGGCCCAGCGCAGTCGAAGACTTCCGGATGAATCTCCCAGGCATCGAATGCCACGCCCTCAGCCAGCGGTTCGTCAGCGACCAGCAGCTCAACGGGAACTTGCGCGCCCGGGGCCAGGTCGCCCACCGGCTGCGGTCCCAATTCCACGACCGTCTGCGTGCCTTGCTTCAGGTTCAGCTCGATCTGAACGTAGCACAGCACAGTGTCGCCGGGGCTCTCGACAATGCCGGTGAAGGCGTTGCGCGCCGCATCGTAGGACATCGCGGTTCTCACGCCGTTGACGATGCCGTCCCAGCTTTCATCCAGGGCCAGGATCGGGCTGGAAGGATCGCCGCTCTCGCCCGCGCCTTCAGTGCCTTCGCCGCCCGCTCCGCCATGTTCGCCAGCGCCTTCACCGCTGCCGCTACCTTCGCTCATGCCAACCTCGGCGTGGGGCGTCCAGGAATCAAAGGGCTGCGCGCCGGCATCCAGGACGATGTCCAGGATCTCGCCAGCCGCCAGATCGGTCGGGGTCGTTGGCCCCAGCTCTACGCCATTCGACAGGTGGATTTCCACCCGAACACGGGCCAACACTGCGTTGGTCGTATTTTCGACCGTGCCGATGAATTGATTGTTCGCGGCATCGTAGCTCAGGATCAAGCGCGCGCCGTTGCGGGTCACATCGTAGGTCTCGTCCAGGGCCAGGGCGTTGGCGCCTGCGCGCTCCGCCGCGTCCCCGCCGCTGCTGCCGCTCCGCGATCCTTCACTGCCGCTTCCGCCGTGCTCGCTGCCGCCTTCGCGACCGCCCTCGCTGGATGCGCTCCGGTGTTCGCCCGCTCCTTCGGACGACCCGGACTCCTGAGCCAGCGCGAGTCCGAACAAACTAAACGCGCTGATCATGATGATGATGACGCTCATCACGATGCTCGCGCTCCAAAACTTGCTCCGGTTCATTTCTTTACCCGTCCTTTCTTGACGTTGGATTCGTTGAGGGTAATTCCTCAATCACCCGCAGCTTATCGCCCAAATGTCGCAGCAATATCTCAACGTGAGATTTGGTCGGGAAGCCGAATCAGCGGGGAAAACAGCACGCTGTGAAAGCAGTCCTAAGGTATTCCAGCAGTATTTGGTCGATGGAAGCGAAGGGGCGGGCGTGGCTATACTTTGATCGGGCTCGCTTGCCGCGCCACGGTCAGTTCGCGCATGCGCTCAAAGACATCGACGCCGAGCTGGTCGTAGATATGCAGCAAGTCGACCAGCACCCAATTCTCGCGGATCAAGCCGTCTTCACAGCGCCAGAAATCCAGGCTGCGGCGCGTCAGCTTTTGACCGGAAGGCGCAATGCCCAGCCAGCCATCGCCAACCAGGGTCGACTGCCCGCCGGGCCAGGCGGTGAAACCAACGTAGTCTTCGTCGCCGAACATCACCCCGTTTTCCAGAAAAGCGAAGCGGTCGGGCATGGCTTTAAGGAAGGGCGTTTGATGCCAGTTGCGGAAGCCCAGAATCCGCCGCATTGAGCCGATGCCGGCCGGCCCGTACCACATCATGCCGGGATGCCAATAGCGCTCCAGCTCCATGGCCGCCACGCCCTGCGGGGAGTTGCGCAGCGCCTTCAGCATGTCCATCACCAACTGCACGCTGGCGTGCGCCTTGGCTGGATCGTGCGGCGCTGTGATGATCCCGTCATTAGAGGCCGGGCCCGGTATCACAGGCCAATCCGGCGCCAGGCTCGGCGAAAGCGGCCAGGCATCAGCCTGCATCATCAGGGCCGGGATATCCCAAAGCGCCTGCATTTCGACGATCACGCCGTCGACGAAGCGAAAAAACTCATGATAGCGAATGGACGCCAAATGCCTGGTCGGCGGAATATCCAGCCAGGGCCGCTCAAAGACGCCCAGATAATGTCCGCCGCAGCCGACCCAATCGCCGCTCCACTGGCCGGGCGAATGGCCCGCCATCACGATGAAGTCGCGGCGCTCCAAATCCGGGATGGCCTCGATGAGCGGGAGGTAGACGCGCGCGGCCAGTTCCGCCGGTCCGTCCAGGTCTTCAAAGGGCGATGCCAGATGAATGACGCAGTCGGCGGCGAATATGTCGTTCAACTGGCGCTGGAGGCGCGCCGGCTCGATGTCGTAGAGCGCGGCGCGCAGGCTATTGACGCGTTCTTTGTTGGCATTGTGAATGCTTGCGTTCATGGCGATTTTCGCAATTCCCTTGCTTGACGCGATAATCTATGTTACCATCTACGAAATCGATTTCGCCAGTCCGATGATAGACCAATGTTTTGCGCGTAAGCTAATGCCCGTTACGATTAAAGAGCTTTCCAAAACGCTGGGCGTTTCCCGCTCGACGATATCGAAGGCGCTCAACGACAGGCCGGATGTGTCGCCCTATACCAAGGCGCGCGTCTTGCAGACCGCGCATGAGCTCGGCTATCAGCCCTCAGCGGCCGCGCGCAATCTCCGCCGCCAACGCACCAACAAAATCGGGCTGGTGGTCAACTACCCCATATACCGCGTCTCCGATTACCTTGCCGAGTTGATCCCGGGCCTGGCGGCGGCCGCGGAAGACGGCGAGTACAACCTCATTCTATACACATCGATGGCCGGCAGCGCAGAGCGCATCAAAAGCCTCTGCCGCTCGCGCGAGGTCGATGGCATCGTCATCGCCTGGCCGCCGAGCTTGAGCGAAACCGTGGCGCTATCGCAGCTGCTGAGCGATGAAGATATGCCGCATATCTTCCTGCCCAGGCGCGTCCCGCACAGTGCGGTGTCGTTTGTGGCGGCCGATCATGTGCTGGGCGCGCGTCTGTTGACCCGGCATTTAATTCAACTGGGACACCGCCGAATCGGCTTTCAGCGCCTGCCCGAAGTTTTTGAGACCGACTCTGACCGACACGCCGGTTACGAGTTAGCGCTGCGCGAAGCCGGCGTCACTTACGATCCCCAACTGGTCATCTCAGCCCATACCGGCGACGAGGATTACGGCGAGCGCTCATTGAAGGCGCTAATGGCGCTAGCGGAACCGCCGACCGCGATCCTCTTCTTCACTGACCCGGTGGCGATCAAAGCGCTGTCGCTGGCGAAGGCGCGCGGCATTCGCGTGCCGCAAGACCTGTCCATTGCCGGGTACGACGGCGTGCTGTCATCCGGCGTGACGGAGCCCGGCCTCACGACTGTGCGCCAGGCCACAGCCGAAATGGGCGAGCTGGCGGCTCAAAGCTTGTTAAAGCTAATAGCGGATGGAGATTCGGCGCCGGAGCAGCATATTCTGCCGGTTGACTTGATCGTTCGCGGTTCGACCGGGCCCGGGCCGCGCGCCCGATACGTCGGAACCCGCGGCGGTCGCCAAGATTCGGAAAGGGTGGCGAACGCTTGAATCAAGCGCGCCTCTTTTGCATGTAAGCGAAGCGCAAGTCCAAAAGTATAAGGAGAACAACATGCGCAAGTTACTAGTCATTCTGTCCGTGCTGGGATTGCTTGTCGGCATCCCGGCGCTCGCCCAAAGCGGAGACGCCTGCAATATCGACGCGCCGGCCGCGCCGGCGACGATCGAGATGATCAGCTGGCCCTTCGCCATTACCGAATTCTACGCCGCTGAGATGGAAGCCTGCAGCGAAGTAGACAACCTCACCATCAACACCAACTTGTTGGATTCGACATCGTTGCAAGAACAGGTTCGCCTGGCGCTTTCCGGCGGTGGCGATTCGCCCTATGACATCCTGCACGGCGCCAACGGCCAGGTGGCCGAATGGGGCCCGCCCGGCTGGGTCATGCCGCTCAACGACCTGATCGAGAAGTACCGCGACGAATACGACCTCGACGATATCCCCGCCGGCTATTGGGCAAGCGGCAGCTACGAAGGCAACATTTACGGCATTCCTATGGTGGGCAATACGCTGCACCTGGTCTACCGCACCGATGTCTTTGAAGACAATGGCTGGGCAGTCCCCGATACCTACGACGAACTGCACGCCTGGTGCGACGAAGTCGGCCTGGGCAACCCGGACTGGGAGCTGATCTACGCCATGGACGTTTCGCGCTCGCGCGCCTGGGAGCTGGAGTTCTTCATGCTGCTGCGCGCCCTGGGCGGCGATTACCTCGATGAGAACAATATGCCGGCCTTCAACGGCGACGAGGGTCTGGCCGCGGTTGACCTGATGATCGAGACGGTTGAGCGCTGCGTCGGCGCTGATGGCGTCGCCTACGGCTTGAACGAAATCCAGGTCGCTATGGGCAACGGCGGTTTGCCGCTGACCAAGATCTGGGCCAGCCGCGCTGCGACGATGGCCGATCCCGAGCGCACGGATCTGGGTGATGTCATCGGTTACGCGCCCGCGCCAAGCGTCCTTGAAGGCGGCCCGCGCGCAGGTTCTGCCTGGCTCGACTTCTACTTCATCCCGACCAATACCACCAACGATCCGGATCTGGTCTTCCAGGTCATCATGGAGACGGTTGACGCCGCCAGCCAGCAGGCAGCGGCCGCGGTGGGCTCGACGACGCGCAATTCCGCCGGCGCTTACGGCGGTCCCTATTTGCCCGCCGCCAACGAAACGATTGGCAACGGCATCGGCAACTATGCCATTAATCCGGCCGTCACCATCGCCATCGCCAAGCTCGAGCAGTACTTGCCGCTGGTATGGCCCGGCGACATGACGGCGAAAGACGCGCTGGAAGCCGCCGCCGCCGACTACGTCACCGAAGCCACCGCTCAGGGCTATATCGAGGGATAGGCCGCGCGGCCAACCCGAAAAAAGCGTCGACTGTAGGGGCGACTCGCTGAGTCGCCCGATACAATTGTCGTCAGAATAGCGGGCGACCCGCCGGGTCGCCCCTACGCCTAGACAGCACTAAACAGGATGCGGGACGGGGAGATTGAAACGCAGCACGTTTTTCGCCTTCGCATCGCCCAGCATCGTTGTGATGGTGGCGCTGATGGTTGTGCCGCTACTGATGGCGCTTTGGCTCGCGCTGCAGTACATGACATTCCGCAACATCACCGCGCCGGAATACGTGGGCTTGCGCAACTATATCGAGATTCTGAACGACCCATTTTTCTGGCGATCATTTAACTTTACCGCGCTGTATATCATTATTGTGGTGCCCAGCTGGGTCGTCATCGGCTTCATCATCGCGCTGTTCCTTGACCAGGTCTCCGGTTTCGTGCGCGGCGTTTATCTCTCGATATTCCTGCTGCCCTTTATCATCGTGCCCATCATCGGCACGATCATGTTCAAGCAGTTGTGGGAGCCATCGGGCTTATTGACGTACATTTATCAGCAGTTGACCGGCGTCCGCTTCCGCGTCAACGAGACGTCGGTCAAGACGCTGATCATCGTCTTCGGAATCTGGTACGTCACGCCGTTCACCATCGTCGTCTATTTCGCCGGCTTGCAGACGCTGCCGCCCGAGATGATCGAAGCCGCGTCCATTGACGGCGCCACTCGCCTCCAAAAGATCCGGCATATCGTCATCCCCTACGTCAGCTCGCTTACCGTTTTCATCTTGCTTTTTTCAATCATGGATTCGTATCGCGTCTTCGACAGCGTCTTTGTCTTGTCGGAATTAAACCCGCAATTCAAGGCGGACACGGTCATGACCTATACCTTCCTCACAGCGATGCAATTTCAGCGCCTGGGCAAATCGAACGCCATGGCGATTCTGACCGTCATCGGCATCATGGTCGTGCTAGTGCCCTTCCTCTACCTGATGTACAAAGAACAGATCGCGGAGCGCTAGCATGGACCGCGTCAATAGCCGCGGCGGCCGGTTCTTTATACACGCGGTGCTGGTCGCATTCGCCATATACAGCCTGACGCCCTTCTTGTGGACGACCCTACAGTCCTTCAAGACTTTCAAAGACGCCTTTTCCCGCGTGCCCATCTTTATCTTTCAGCCGACTTGGGCGAATTATCAGGACGTCTGGATTCGCTCGCTGCCCGACGCCGGCTCGGCGGTCGGTTATTTCATCTTGCTGGCCGCGGTGATACTGACCTGTCTGATGCTCTTCGCCCGCCACATTCCGTTAAACTCGACCTGGATATACATTGCCGGCCTGGTCGGTTATGGGCTCTTGCTGTGGGCGATCCCGCAAATGGTGTATATGCAGAAGTACTACAATTACTTCATCAATACGATCATCGTCACGGTCTTCACGATTCTGATTTCAATCAGCATTGGCTGCCTGGCGGGTTATTCTCTGGCGCGCTACGCGGGCATGGCGGCGGTCGTCATTTTGATCGCGGCGCTGGCGTTCCGGGCTCTGCCGCGGCTGGCCTTCGTGCTGCCCTACTATTGGATCGGCTCCTTGACCAATCTGCTGGATACGCACATCCTGGTGATCATCGCCCTGGTCGCGGTCAATCAGCCTTTCACGATCTGGATGCTGCGCAGCTTCTTCATGGAGGTGCCGAAGGATCTCGAAGAATCGGCCATGGTCGACGGCGCCAACCGCCTGACTTCGTTCTTGCACGTGATCGTGCCGGTGGCTTGGCCCGGCATCATCTCAACCGCGCTATTCACGCTGCTGCTGGCCTACAATGAATTCTTGCTGGTGCGCGTATTGACGCAAACGAACTGGACGCTGCCGGTGGCTATCTCCCGCTATACCGGCGCCGAAGACCCGGCGCAACTGACCCTGGCGGCCGCGGCATCGGTATCGGCGACGATTCCGATCATCGTGGTCATTCTGTTCTTCCAGAAGCACCTGGTCCGAGGCCTGGCCGCCGGCGCGGTGAAGGGGTAAGGCAAGCGCCCATATTAATCCGCTGCCGGCGCGCGCGGCCGCGCCCTCCCCAGCGCATTAGTTTATCAGCTCATCACTCAGGAGACGCCAGATGACAGAATCGTTGGCACAGAGCAACCGCGAAATCATCCACGCCCATTGGACGGCGCTGAACGAATCCGACCCGGGGCGGGTCCCCGGTCTCGTCGATGCCGCCACGCGCGCCGATATCGCCTGGCACGGGCCGGCGCCCTACAACGACATTCACGGGGTGGACGCGCTTGTCGAGCAGTTCTGGCAGCCGCTATTGCGCGCGTTCCCCGACTTGCAGCGGAACACCGATGTTCTGATCGCGGGCGCGTATCGCGATCAGAACTGGGTCAGCGGCAGCGGCTACTTTACCGGGACCTTCGTCAACGATTGGAATGGCATCGCGGCGACCGGCGAAAAGACCATGATTCGCTTCGGGGAAATCATGGCGCTCGAAGCGGGCAAGGTCGTCAAGACCTACCTGCTGCTTGACTTTCTCGACGTGATGCAGCAGGGCGGCTTTCAACTGGGCTGGCCGGCGCCCGCCATTGAGGGCCTGCGCCCCAAGGTGAAAATCGGCAGCGGCGTATTGCGGACGGAGCAAGACCCGGTCGAGACGCGCAAGACGCTGCTCTTGGTCGAGGCGATGCTCTTCGGTCTGGTGCGCAAGGATCAGCCGATGGCGCTCTATTGGCATCCGGATATGATCTGGAACAGCCCCAGCGGCGTCGGCAGCGCGCGAAGCCTCGCCGAGTTCCTCGACAAAGTGCATGAGGTGTTCCTCAACGGCTTGTCCGGGACCTGGGCGGGTTCGCATAACGCACGTTACGCCGAAGGTCGCTTCGCCGTCTCCACGGGCTGGCCGAGCCTGGTTGCCGTCCATGACGGCGACTTCCTGAGCATTCCGGCCAGCGGCAATACGCTCTGCTGGCGGATCATGGACTTCTGGGAGCGCAGTGAAGACTTGCTCACCACCAACTGGGTGCATATCGATATGATCAACATCTTCAAGCAGATGGGCGTTGACGTGTTTGCGCTTTATCAGGCATACCGCGAAGAACACGGCCTCTAGCAGCATCAGGGCCTTGCCCGCAGCTCTTTTCCAACTGACGACAGGCAAGCGCGCGAGCGCCACATCTGACCACGTAGCTGAGCCAAAGGACTGTCTGCCAGACGTCCGGGCCTTGCCGCGCGCCTCCGGGACTCCACATGCAGCCTCCGATAGTCCAACGCGCGTCATCGTGGCGCAATTGTGTTGATTTCCTGGCAAATTGACTACAATCAGGTTAGTTGGCGCGCGTGGCGCGCAGTCTCCGCCGATACGCAGATTCCAGCGCAGCGCCGGCGGAAAGGTTCGGGACGGACTTGGCGATGAAGCCGGCCGAGCGCGATCGGCCATGCGTACGCTTTCAGGGTGAAAGGGATGATATTCATGTCGTCGATTCGGATGCGCTTGTGGATATTCCTTTACGTGTTAGTAGCCTTCACACTGGTTGTCGCCGGTCCAGCGCCGGCGCTGGCGGCGGAATGCGCGCTGGCCGACCACATCAGGTCGGCGAATACGAATACGTCGGTTGGCGGCTGCCCAAGGGGCACGAGCCACGATGTCATAACGATCACCGAGGACATCGTACTCAGCGAACAACTGCCGCCGATACGGGGCACAATCACGATTGAAGGCAACGGGCATAGCATCAGCGGCGACGGCAAGGTCCCGATCTTCGTAGTCGAAGGCGCTCGATTGACAATCAACAGTTTGACGGTGACGGGAAGTCACGACGAGCGGACAGAGGCCTCCAACTGGGAAGCGGACAACGCCCTGCGGATTAGGGGCGGCGCCGAGGTTACGGTGAATGATTCCCTGTTTATAGACAATTACTTCGATGGCCACGGTGGCGCGATCAGTGTGGGCCGCAGCAAGCTGACCGTCTATAACAGCCGCTTCGTGAATAATCGAGCCCGCGGGAATGGCGGCGCGATTTCCATCTGGCAAAGCACCGCCGAAATCCGCAACAGCAGCTTCGTCGGCAACGAGTCCCGGCGAGTCCAGGCCGGCGGCGCGATCAGCGTCGACCAGAACGCGACAGTACATATCGCGAACAGTACCTTCTTCGACAACTATGCCGGGAGGGGCGGCGCGGTGGCATCCGAAATCACGCGTCCCTATAACGTCGTTCCCACCAGGGCCACTTTGACGCACGTGACCATGGTGAACAACCGCGCCGACGAAGGCAGCAATATCGGGGTGGACGCGAATGATATGAATTTCAAGCTGCGCAACAGCCTGCTCATCAGCAGCGGCGGCACTTCTCGCAAGCCAGTTTCCTCTTGTCACGGGCCATTGCGGGAGAACCTCGGCAACATCATCGCCGACGGCAGTTGCGGGTCGCGGGTGGGCGGCGACCCCAGGCTGGCAGAGATGACCGGCTCGCCCGAATACTTCGCGCTTCTCGATGGCAGCCCGGCGCTGGATGCCGCCGATCCGCGCTTCTGCGCCGATACCGACCAGCTCGGCACGCCGCGGCCGCAGGGCGCCGGCTGTGAAATTGGGGCGATAGAATCAACGACGGCGCGGCCCGCGGCGCCGCCCGTGGTGCCGCCGCCGCCCTGCCCGCTCGCCGACCAGATCACCGCGGCCAACACCGATGCGCCGGCCGGCGGCTGCCCGGCGGGCAGCGGACGCGATCTCATCAGGTTGACCGCGGACTTTGCCCTCGACGCGCCGCTGCCGGCGATCACGAGCGAGATTGACATCGAGGGCAATGGACACACGCTGAGCGGCGTCGGCAAATTCCGCATTCTCGAAGTCGATGGCGGTTCGCTGACGATCAGCAACGCGTCTCTGACCGGCGGCGAGGCGTCCCGGGGCGGCGCGCTGCTACTTAGGAATGGCGGACGCGCGACCGTAAGCGACGTGCAGTTCTTCTTGAACTCGGCCTTTTTCGGCGGCGCTATCGCCACGGAAAGCGGGGGCGACCGACTCCAGGTGAGCGGCAGCAGCTTCATCGCCAATAGCGCCGAAACCAGCGGCGGCGCAATCCTGATCGACGGCGGCAGCGTCGCCGTTGACGGCAGCGCCTTCCACGGCAATACAGCCGAGGCGACCGGCGGCGCGATCGCATCGCTGCGCGGGCGGGCCGCAATCGTCAGCAGCACAATCAGCGGCGGCGCGGCGGTCAAGGGCGGCGGCATTCACATCCAGGGCGGGGAGGCGACGCTGACGCACTTGACCGTGATGAACAATTCTGCGGAGCGCATTATCGGCGCTGGTATTTACGCCGAAGGCGGCGCCGTCTCTCTGCGTAACAGCATCGTAGCCGGCAACGGCAGCGGCGACGACTGCTCGGGCCGCTTCGCGCAGATTCGCGGAAACTTCAGCGAAGACGGGCGCTGCGCAGCGCAAATCGGCGGCGACCCCATGCTGGCGAATTTGGTCGAGAGCCCTGTTGCGCACTATCCGCTGCTGGATGCCAGCCCGGCGCACGGCAACGGCGATCGGGCATTCTGCACAGGGGCCGATCAACTCGGCAATCCGCGCGAGCATTGCGATATCGGCGCGATCGAATCGCCGCGCGATCCAAACTACGTGGAAGCGCCCCTTGCTGAGCTGCCGGCTGACTGCACGCTGGCGGACCAGATCATCGCCGCCAATACCGACGCGCCCGCCGGCGCCTGCCCGGCCGGGGACGGCGCCGACACCATCAGGCTGCGGCGGAACATCACGCTAAGCGAGCCGCTGCCAACAATCGCCAGCGACATCACGCTCGACGGCTACGGCCATACGATAAGCGGTCACAATCGTATGCGCGTCCTGGATATCGAGTCCGGGACTGTCGTTGTCAAGCATATTGCCCTGGTCAATGGCCGCAATACTGGCGAGCAACCCGACGGCTACGGCGGCGCGGTCACCCTGAGAAAAAGCGCCAAAGTCACCTTTGTAGACACCACTTTCCGCAACAGCAAGGCGCGGATGGGCGGCGCGCTCGCGTCAATCAACGGCAGCCACATGTATGTCTACGAGAGCGCCTTTTATGACAACGAGGCGAGCAGCCGGGGCGGCGCGCTCTGGCGGGACGGGATCTGCGGCTACTTCACCGACATCGATTTCCGTCGTAATCGCGCCGGCGAGCTGCCGGGCGGCAACATGGATGACTACTTGACCCACATTGACGGCGGCGCCAGCACCTGCACCAGCGAAGCGGAAGTCTACAGATTGTCCGACAGCTAATGCCGCCGGGGCATCCGCGCGGAAAGCGAGCACGAATGTCCATTCAACGCAAGACGCTGCTGTCGCCGGCCGTGCTCATTGCGGTTGTGGCGGCCTTATTCACCGGTTCAGCGCCGGCGCTGGCCGCCGAATGCACGCTGGCCGATCACATCAGATCGGCGAATACGAATACGGCCGTGGGCGGCTGCCCGGCGGGAACAAGCCACGATGTCATTACGTTTACCGAAGACATCACGCTGAGCATGCCGCTGCCGCCGATTACGGGCACGATCACGATTGAGGGCGGCGGGCACACCATCAGCGGGGACAATGAGGTCCCGATTTTTGTTGTTGCCGGCGGCCGGCTAACCATCAACAATTTGACGCTAAGCGAGGGCTATGCAAGGGACAGCAGTTCCGCTCCAGCGCACGCCGGAGCGCTCAGAGCGCACAGTGGCGCCGTGATTGTCGTCAACCGTTCAGTATTCAAAGGCAACAGAAGCGATCAATTTGGCGGCGCGATCTCGATTCAGAGCAGCAGATTGACTGTCAACGGCAGCAGTTTTCTACGGAACCGGGCGAGAGTTTTCGGTGGTGCGATCTCGGTGAACGACGGCCAGTGGGCTGTTAAGAACAGCAGTTTTATTCATAACCGGGCGGAGGATGGCGGAGCGATTTTCCTGGGGCTAGGCAATGGCGACGTTCGCAACAGCAGCTTTATTGCCAATTCAGCCGATAGAGGCGGCGCCGTGGCCACGACGGATTGGTCGTTGGCTGCTAGTCTCGTCTCTTCCTCGACCACATTGACGCACGTGACCATTGTGAAAAACTACGCGCGGAAGGCCGGAAGCGGCATTGCGATCCACGGGGACTACGTGAATTTCCAAATGCGCAACAGCATCGTTGCCGGCAAGCCGCTAAGAGCCGACTCGCCCGCCCGCATGTGTGCCGGGCCATTAAAAGAAAATCTGGGCAATTTCATCGAGGATGGCAGCTGCGGGTCGCGGGCGGGAGGAGACCCCATGCTGGCGGAGATGACCGGCTCCCCGGCTTATTTTGCGCAGCTGGACGGCAGCCCGACTCTGGACGCTGCGGACGCGCGCTTCTGCCTGGAGACGGACCAACTGGGCACGCCACGGCCACAGGGCGAGGGCTGTGATATCGGCGCGATTGAGTCGACGACAGCGCGGTCCGCTGCGCCTCCGGTTTTGCCGCCGCCGCCCTGCCCGCTCGCCGACCAGATCGCCGCGGCCAACACCGATGCGCCGGCTGGCGGCTGCCCGGCGGGAAGCGGGCACGATGTCATCCGGCTAAGCGCGAATATCAAGCTCGACGCGCCGCTGCCGCCGATAACGAGCGAGATTACCATCGAAGGCAATGGTTACACGATCAGCGGCGCCGATAAGTTTCGCATATTTGACGTCGATGGCGGCGCCCTGACGATTAGTCAGGCGACCCTGACGCAGGGCAAGGCGTCCCGGGGCGGCGCGATTCTGCTGCGGCATGGCGGGCGCGCCCTCGCAGCGGATGTGACCTTTATCAGGAATTCGGCGTTTTTCGGCGGCGCAATCGCGACGGAAAGCGATGGCGACCGCTTGACAGTCAGCGCCAGCAGCTTTATCGGCAATACTGCCGAAACCAGGGGCGGCGCCGTCTTCATGGACGGGGGCAACGTCAAGGTCAGCGCCAACGCTTTCGTCGACAATCGGGCGCAGGAGTATGGCGGCGCGGTCGCAATCGCGCGGGGACGGGCAGCCATCAGCAACAGCACCTTCAGCGGCAGCGCTGCGACGCGGGGCGGCGGCATTTATGCCAGCGGCGGCGAAACGACGCTGACGCACATTACGGTGATGAACAGCAGCGCGGGGCGAGTCGTGGGGGCGGGGATCTACGCTGACGGCGGCGCGGTCTTTCTGCGCAACATCCTGGTCGCGGGTAGCGGCGGCGGCGATGATTGTTCGGGCCGCTTCGCCGAGACGCGCGGCAATTTCAGCCAGGAAGGCGACTGCGCAGCGAAAATCGGCGGCGATCCGGAGCTTGGGGACCTGGTGGGGTCGCCCGCGCACTATCCCTTGCTGGACGGCAGCCCGGCGCATGGCGCGGCTGATCCCGCCTTCTGCCTGCCAGCCGATCAACTGGGCAACCCGCGAACGCACTGCGACATCGGCGCGATTGAGTCAGCGCGCGATCCAAACTACGCAGCAGCGCCCGATGCCGATTTGCCGGCTGACTGCGCGCTTGCAGACCAGATTATCGCCGCCAATACGGATGCGCCGTCGGGCGCATGCCCGGCCGGGGACGGCGCCGATGTCATCCATCTGCGCCGGGATATCACACTGCGCGAGCCGCTGCCCGCGATCAACAGCGATGTTACGCTCGACGGCCACGGGCATACCATCAGCGGCGGCAATCGTTTTCGCATTTTTGACATCGAGTCGGGCGAGGTAACGATCAAGCACACGACGCTCGCCAATGGCAGCAGCCCGGAAGGCTACGGCGGCGCAATCAGGCTGCGCAACAGGGCAAGCGTCAAGGTCTTCAATGTAACATTCCGCGACAACAGGGCGCGCATTGGCGGCGCTATCTCGGCGGTAGATGAAAGCTACCTTAGAGTATTCGACAGTTACTTCTATGACAACGCGGCAGTGGCGAAGGGCGGCGCCATCTGGGGTCGGGGCAAGTGCGCCTTCAGCGACGATGGCGTTTTCCGGCGCAACCAGGCCGGCTCACCCACGATGACCAGATACGGCACATACGAGACGAAGCACTACGACGTTACAAGCGACATTTGCACAGGCATTTGGGGCAACCAATTCTTCGACGCCTAGGCGGCGTCGATGACTTACGCCTTTGCAGACAGACTTGGAGACAGGAACAAATGCAATGCCAATAGACCGCTTGAACAATCTTGGCTGGATCGTCCTGATCTTGGCGGTCGTCTATGCGCCGGCGCCGGCGCAGGCGGCGGACTGCACCCTGGCGGCCCACATCCGGTCGGCGCACACGAATAAGTCGGTGGGCGGCTGCCCGGCGGGACCACTCCAAGACGGAA
>VXLV01000073.1 GCA_009841405.1 Chloroflexota bacterium
GGCGCATGGCGCGGTTCTGCGGCTTCCTGGCGACAATAGTCACGTCCAGCTCGCTGTCAGCGCGCGCTTCGACAAAACCGGTGGAAGCGACAACGAAGCCAGCCGAGTTGCCGGTGAAGCCGTTGGCCGGGTCCGCCATGCGGTTGAAGCTGTAGGCAGCGTCTTCCGCCGTCAGCGGCTCGCCGTCATCGCAGGTCAAACCTTCGTGCATGTGGAAGGTCCACTCGGTGCCGTCTTCGGAGACGGTGAAGCTGTGCGCCAGGTAGGGGTCAATGGCGCCGCTGGCCTGGCCCAGTTCATAGAGCGTGGCGAAGGTGTGCATCATAATGCGGAAGTTGCTGCCGCCGGTCGAGCCGCCGACCTGCGACGGATCCATCGAGCCCGGCTCGCCGTTAATCGCGATGACGAGGGTGTCATCGTCCGGCGTCGGCACGGACTGCGCGCTGCTGATCAGCGGTACAAGCCCGAGCGCAATGATCAGCAACAATGAAAGCAGCAGTGGGATTCGCTTATTCATCTTTAACTCCTATACTCGTTACGTTAATCTGACGATACTTGCCGAAGGTCCGAAATGAATCTCCTTTCTCGTTCAAGTCGACGACTGCTGTGACTATACCGCATTTGCCTGCGAAAACCACAATCCCGGCTGAGAGCCGCCCGCGAATCGCGACCTGGCGGGCCCAGAACATGAATCCTTAAGTCGTGTGCGGGCGGGCGAGCCAAGGCTCGCCCCTACAGCACTCGACGCGACATCGCCCTATCACAGTCCAACGCGATAACGCGCGATCACCGGCAGCATGCGGCTCACCGCTTCGCGCAAGGTTTCGATTGGCTCGAGCATAGTAATGCGCACGTACTCGCGCCATTTCTCGCCGAAGGCCGTGCCGGGGAAAATTAGCACCCGCCCCTCTTGCAGCAGCAGATACGACAGCTCGGCCGCGTGGATGCCGGTCGACGAGCTGTCCGCCCAGACAAAGAGGCCGCCGCGCGGCTCGCCATAAGCGAAGCCCACGCTGTCCAGCCCGTCCAGCAAGACCCGCCGCCGTTCGGTGTAGATAGCGAGATACTCGCTCACGCAATCTTGCGGCCCGGTCATGGCCGCCAAACCAGCCCACTGCGAGACCGTGGCCACTGGTCCCGTTGTCACTTGCTTGATGCGGGCCATCGCGCCGATCACATCAGCCGGCGCCGCCGCATAACCGCAGCGCCAGCCGGTCATGGCGTAGGCTTTGGAGAAGGCGTCCAGCGTAATCGTGCGCTCGGCCATGCCCGGCAGGGAACCGATGCTGAAATGCTCATAAGGCGCGTAGACAATCTTGCCGTAGATTTCGTCGACGATAACGATCAGGTTATGGCGGATGCAAACCTCGGCGATGGCGCGGGCGCGGTCTTCGCTGACGATGCCGGCGGTGGGGTTGCTGGGCGTGACGATGAGCAGCGCTTTGGTCGCGGGCGTGATGGCGGCTTCGACCGCTTCCGCTTCCAGGTTGAAGGCGTCTTCGCGTTTGGTCGGAACCATGACCATGCGCCCGCCGGCGCGCCGAATCGCGTCATCGTAGGAACTGTAGCGCGGGTCGGGCACGAGGATCTCGTCGCCGGGGTCGATGACAGCTTGCACGGCCAGGAAAAGCCCTTCCTGCCCGCCGGTGGTGACCATGACATTGTCGGCGTCGATGGGCAGACCGTTGGTTTCGCGCATGTGTGCCGCGATGGCCGCGCGCAGTTGCGGCATGCCCGGGACCGGCGTCTCGCCCGTCAGCCCGTCGCGCATGGCGCGTTCAGCGGCCGCCACGATATGCGGCGGCGTCGGCAGGTCGGGGTCGCCGCGTCCCAGCGCGATGACATCGTCCATGTCCCTGGCCATCTCCATCAGCGCGTATCGCAGCTGGGTGCCGTCGGCGGCCACCGCGCGGACGGCTTCGGGAATCCTGGGATTGGCTAGTATTGTCATTGCCTTGTCCTTTGTGACGGCGGGTCAGACATTTTTACCACCGAGGCCACCGAGAGAAAAGGAGTGCGCCGAGATTTACCTCTGTGTCCTCTGTGTATCCTCATTTTCCTCTGTGGTGAAGCTTTACCTCATCCGCGACGTGACCCATTCCAGCCCGGCCCACTGCGAGACGGCGGTGCTGCAGATGGTGATCGCCTGTTTGCCGGCGCGCAGCTTCAGCGCCATTTCCGAGCCCGCCATCCAGCCCAGCCGCCAGCCCGCCAGCCGCTCCGACCAGGAGTCGATGGTGACCACCCGCCGCGCCAGCTTGGGGTTCTGCGCTGGGTGGAAGGGCGGCGCGGTCTTGGCGAAGCTGAGGTCGTAGACGATCCACCAGTCCGTCTCTTCCGCCCGCTGCAGCAGTTCAATTGAAGTCTCGCGGTAGACATCGGGCGTGAGGTAGAGCAGGCTGACATCGTCCTGAATCGCAGCGACGCTGCGCGCGCCCAGCAAATGCAGCGCGCCGCGAATCCGCGCGCTGTCGCCGGGGCAAAGCACGGCGCTGCCCGCTTCCGCCAACAGGGTGAGGGCGACGTAGCGCGCCTCGGTCGAGCCACAGGTGATGGTGACCTCGCTGGGGTCGACGCTGACATTCCACTTTTCAAGCAGGCGCTCGGCGACCCAGGAGCGCAGCTCGGGGATGCCGGGCCGGTCGGTATAGTGGGTCTCGCCGCGCGCCAGCGCCGCTTCCGCCGCCGCGATTACGTTGGCCGGGATGGGCGGGCCTTCGCCGGCGGGCGCGCGCAGGTCTTCCAGCCCGGCCACGCGCTGGGCTAGCGGACGAGCGAGTGTCTTGGGTGTGTTTGCCAAGTCGCGTTCCTCCTCGGCGGGGGGGGCCCCCGGGGGGGCGCCCGCGCGTGTGAGGGCTCCCCACGATAATATAAAATATAATGTAA
>VXLV01000004.1 GCA_009841405.1 Chloroflexota bacterium
GTCTTCCGCCAATTGAATGCTCGTCAAGGTCGCGCCGATCAGCTCGACGCCGTAGCGCGCCAGCAGGCCGCGCTCTTGAAGTTGCACGGCCAGATTAAGCGCCGTCTGGCCGCCGACCGTCGGCAGCAAGGCGTCAGGCCGTTCCTGGGCGATGATTTTTTCGCAGATGTCGACCGTTAGCGGCTCGATGTATGTCGCGTCGGAAAACTGCGGATCGGTCATGATCGTGGCGGGGTTGGAATTCACCAGTACGACGCGATAGCCTTGGGCTTTCAGCGCCTTGCAGGCTTGCACGCCGCTGTAATCGAACTCGCAGGCTTGGCCGATCACAATCGGGCCCGAGCCGATGATCATGATACTCTTGATGTCTGCGCGCTTGGGCATGGCTTCTGCTCTACTCTTTGTCAGCGAGCCGGGCTGGGTTTGTGCGCCCGCAGCGCGTCTACAAATTCGTCGAAGAGATACAGAGAGTCGTGCGGGCCCGGCGAGGCCTCGGGATGATATTGCACGCTGGAGGCGCGCAGCTGCTTGTGCCGCAGCCCGGCGACCGTATTGTCGTTCAGATTGAGATGGGTGATCTCCCCGCCGCATAATTCGCTTGCCGCCGAGACCGCGAAGCCATGATTGTGCGCCGCTATCTCGACTTCGCCGCTGGCCAGATTCTTCACGGGCTGATTGCCGCCGCGATGCCCGAAGCGCATTTTCTCGGTAACGCCGCCCAGCGCCAGCGCCAGGATTTGGTGACCGAGGCAGATGCCAAATATGGGCGCCTGTCCCAACAACGCCTTGACGTTGGCGATGGCGTAGTCGACCGCGGCCGGATCGCCCGGGCCATTGCTCAGGAATATGCCGGCGGGATGCAGCGCCATCACTTCGGCGGCGGGCGTCCAGGCCGGCACGACTTTGACGCGCAGCCCGCGATCGGTCAGCATACGCAGGATATTGCGTTTGACGCCGAAGTCGTAGGCGATGACGAGCGGGTTTTCGGCGGCGGCAGGTGAATCGCCGTACCAGCGCGAGTCGCTGGCTTCATGCCAATCGTAGGCCTGCTTGACGGAGACTTCATCGACCAGGTTGGCGCCCGACATGTCGATGGCGTCGCGGGCCGTTTGAGTCAGGCATGCGGTGTTCTGCGCCGCTTCGCCATGCGCCAGGGCGGCGCCCATCACGCCCCGCTCGCGAATATGCCGCACCAGCGCGCGCGTCGCCACGCCGGTTATGCCGATGATATTGTGCTGTTCAAGATAAGACGCCAGATCGCCGCGATTGCGCCAATTGCTGACAATGGGGCTGAGCGAGCGCACGACCAAGCCGGCCGCCCAGACCCGGTTCGACTCGGGATCTTCCAGGTTGACGCCGGTATTGCCGATATGCGGCGCCGTCATCGCGATGATTTGGCGATGGTATGAGGGGTCGGTCAGAATCTCCTGGTAGCCCGTCATCGAGGTATTGAAGACAATTTCGCCTGTCGATACGCCGCGCGCGCCGAAGCCCTCGCCGGGGAACACGCGCCCGTCTTCCAGAACCAATGCTGCCTGCATGGCTCAGGACCGGTAGTCGCCGTTGATAGAAATATAGTCGTGGCTGATGTCGCAGGTCCAGATGGTTGCGCAGCCCGCGCCCATGCCGCAGTCGAGCGTGAAAGTGATTGACGGCTCGGCCATGATGGCGGCGGCGTCCGCTTCCTGGTAGTCCGTTGGCATGCCGCCGCTGAAGATTCTGAGGCCGCGTTGATCATCCGGAAGCGATTCGCCGGCGGCCACCCAGAGCGAGGTGCTGTCGGGGTTGAAGGCCGTGCCGGCGCGCCCGGCGGCCGCCACAATCCGCCCCCAGTTGGCGTCGCTGCCATAAAATGCCGACTTGGTCAGAACCGAGGCGCCGATGGTCTGCCCGATGCGCTCGGCTGCGGCTTCGCTGTCGGCGTTGATGATGTCCAGCGTGACAAATTTGGTGACGCCCTCGCCGTCGCGCACGACTTCCTGCGCAAGATAGCGGCAGAGATCAGTCAGCGCTGTCTGAAATTCGGCCAGCTCTTGATCGGTCGCGGGCGCTACGCCGCTTCCTCCGTTCGCCAACAGCAACACCGTGTCATTGGTGCTGGTATCGCCGTCGACGACGATGCGGTTGAAGCTCTCCTGTGTCGCGCTTCGCAGCGCTTCACCAGCGGCTTCTGCGCTTATCGCCGCGTCCGTCACTATCACGCTTAGCATGGTGGCCATATTGGGCGCGATCATGCCGGCGCCCTTGACCATGCCCGCCAGGGTGTAAGCGCCGCTATCCGACTCGACGCGAACAGAGCCCAGCTTGGGCCGCGTATCGGTCGTCATGATGGCGGCGGCGGCCGCGCGCCAGTCGTCGCCCAGGTTGGCGCTGGAAAGGTCAACGCCGCGCGCGATCTTGTCCATCGGCAAGTGCGTGCCGATGACGCCGGTGGACATCACCAGCACTTGCTCGGCCGCGATGTCAAGCGCCTCGGCAACCAGATCGGATGTCGCGCGCGCGTTTTGCAGGCCGATGGCGCCGGTGCAAGCGTTGGCGCTGATGGTATTGGTCGCGACCGCGCGAATCGACTCGGCGTCGTTTGCCAGGCGTTCCATGTCGAGCAGAACCGGCGCCGCTTTGACTTTGTTGCGCGTGAATACGCCAGCCGCGACGCAATCGGCCTCGCTGACGATCAGGGCGAAATCGAGCGCGCCGTCTTTCTTGAGCCCGGCATGGACTCCGGCGGCGCGAAAACCTGCGACCGACTCAATCGAAGGGCTAATCTTCGACATCAATGTCCTCCAGGATTATCGTCAGCTTCTCGACCAACTCGTCCACATGCCGCTTCTGGACGATCAGCGGCGGCACGAAACGCACGACGTTCGTCCCCGAGCTTACCAGCAGCAGGCCGTGCTCATAGCCCGCGTTGACGACGCCGGCGGGCGCGATGTCCAGCTCGATGCCGGCCATCAGACCGCGGCCGCGCACATCGGTGATATGCGGGCTGTTGATTTCGGACAGGCGCTCCAGCAGGTACTCGCCGACTTCCGCGACTTGCTCCATGAAGCCGGGGCTTAGCACGCGATTGATGACGACTTCTGCGGCGCGCAGCACGACGGCGCCGCCGGAGAACGTCGAGCCGTGATCGCCGGGATTCATCGCGCCAGCGACTTTGTCGCTGGTCAAAATCGCGCCGACTGGCAAGCCGCCGGCCAGCGGTTTGGCGAGGGTCATGATGTCCGGTGAGATGCCCGCGAAGGAGTGCGCCCACAGTTCGCCCGTGCGTCCCAAGCCACACTGTATCTCGTCGAAGATCAGCACGGCGTCGTGTTCGTCGCAGAGGCGGCGCAGCGCCTGCAAGAACTCAGCTGTGGCGATGTTAATGCCGCCTTCGCCTTGAATCGGCTCAACGATGACGGCAGCCGTCTCGGGGTCTATGCACTCGGACGCGCTCTCGATGTTGTTGAATTCGCCGACGACCGAGCCGGGCATCATCGGCTTGAAGGGCGTCTGATATTTGTCGGTCGGGGTCAGCGCCAGCGCGCCCATGGTGCGCCCGTGAAAGGCCTGGGTGAAGCTGACGACTTTGGTCTTGTCCGGCTTCTCGTTCATGTAAGCAAGTTTGCGCGCGAACTTCAGCGCGCCTTCATTGGCTTCCGCGCCGCTATTGCAGAAATAGACCTTGTCCGCGAAAGAGTTGACGCAGAGCAACTCGGCCAATTCGGCCAGGGCCTGCGTGTGGTACAAGCCGCTGACGTGGATCAGGCCGCGGCCCATCTGCGCGCTAACGGCGTCCATAAGCTCCTGGTCGCCATATCCCAGCGCGTTCACGGCGATGCCGGCCACCCAGTCCGTGTAAGCCTTGCCGTCGGCGTCGTAGAGCGTGACGCCCTGCCCGCGCGCCAGCACAAATTCCGGACGCGCCGCCACCGGCACGCTGTATTGCTTGTCCTTCTGTATTACTTCGGCAGTTATGGACATAGTTCCTCTCGATCGCTAGGTTTCGACAAATGTAGTGCCGCCATTATTGCGCCAGCCGTCCAGGTCGGTGATGACCGCTTGCGTTACACCCGCTGCCAAGAGATCAAGGGCCGCTTGCGCCTTGGGTATCATCCCGCCGGCTATGACGCCGCTGTCGATATAAGCTTGCGCTTGGGCCCGCGTGACGGTCGGCATGAGCGCGCCGTCGACGATCACGCCCGCTACGTTGGATATGAAGACTACCTTGTCCGCCGCAATGGCCGGGGCGATGGCGCTGGTGACCGGATCAGCATTCAAGTTGAAATTGCTGTCCGCGCCCAGGCAGACCGGTGCGATGACCGGTGTCACGCCGAGATTCATCAAGTCGCCGATGACTTGCGCGCGCACGGACTCCACCTCGCCTGTATACGCCATGTCAACTTCGTCGTGCTGCATTTGCCGCGCCCGCACCAAACCGCGGTCTACTCCCGAGAGCCCTTGCGCGTCCACGCCGGCCGTCAGCAGATGACGCACCAGGCGCTTGTTGACGGCGCCGCAAAGCACCATCTCCACCAACGCCAGCGACTCGGCGTCGGTAACGCGCAAGCCGTCCACATAGCGAGGCTGGATGTTCAGCTGCTGCTGCAGGCGCGAGATTTCTTTGCCGCCGCCATGTACAATGACCAGGCGCTCGTCCGATGCCGCCACTGTAGCGGCGAATTGGCGCAGCAGCAACTCGTCATCCAGGCAATGTCCGGATATTTTGACGACGCAGATCCCTTGTTTCACGAGAGCAAGCCCATGGTCTCGTCGAGTCCGAACATCAGATTCATATTCTGCACCGCCTGGCTGGCGGCGCCCTTGCGCAAATTATCGGTGACGCTGGTGATATGCGCGTAGCGATCCAGGACCGGCGTTATGCTGATGACGCATTTATTGGTCTTGACGGCGTGCTTCAATGTCGCCTGCTCGCCCAGGGGCAAGACAACCACCAGCGCTTCGCCGCCATAAACTTCCAGGTAGGCGTCATGCGCTTGATCACTGGTCATCGTGTCATTGAGAGTAACGTAGATGCTCGACATCAGCCCGCGGTCCACCGGCAAGAGATGCGGGCAGAAGATGATCGGGCCGATGGCGTCGCTGAGCTTAAGCGCTTCCTGTTCCAGTTCGCCGACGTGCCGATGGGCGCGGCCGGTTTTGTAGGGGATGAGATTGCTGTAAACTTCGGCGAAGTGGGTGGTCAGTGAAGGCTTGCGCCCGGCGCCGGTTACGCCGGACTTGGCGTCCACAATAATCGGCGCGTCGTCGCGCAGCGCGTCAAGTTTCAGCAGTGGATACAAGCCGAGCAAGGTCGTGGTCGGGTAGCAGCCCGGCGTCGCTACGACATTGATGTCAGCCAGCTCGTCGCGATTAATCTCCGGCAGGCCGTATGGCGCGGGCAGCAATTCCGGATGCGGGTGCGGCGTATGGTAGGAGCGTTCGTAAGCTTCCGGCGTGTCCAGCCGCAAGTCAGCCGACAGGTCGACCACTTTCACGCCGGCATCCAGGCCGAGCTTGGCCACAGTTGCCGAGGTCTTGTGCGGCAAAGCGAGGAAGATGACGTCGACATCGCCGGGGCAGACATCCGCCGTTGGCGCGTAGCGAAGATCCGTGCCCGGCACGCTTTCGCCGGCGTAAGTATTCGAGGTGGCAAAACGCAGGTCCACGCGTGGATGGGTGGCCAGAATCTCGACCAAATCCATACCCGCGTAGCCCGACCCGCCGTAAACACCCGCTCTTATGTCATTCACCGTTCCAGCCTCCGCAAACAAAAAACCCTGACCGTTATTACGAGATCAGGGCGATTTTCCCAGTCGGGGGTCAAGCCAAATGTCAGCAACACAAAGGGCCCGCGCTAATCTCGCAGTTGGCACGGGGGCGACGCCTGGGACGCTGGGATTCGACTGTGACCTGCGACATCGTAAAAGCACCTTGCATTGGCAACGCAAACATTCTAGTTGAGCATCAAGCATTCGTCAACGAAGCCGCGCGACTTCATGCACTTTTGAGAATTCCTTGTGCAAAATACACGAAGATCGGCGGCGATTCGCGGTGAGGCAGCGAGCTCAGCCATACTCGGCCCAGGCCCGTTAGCATTCTTAGAATCAAGGGATAGCGCATCCGTGTTTGCCCCAATGACGCTCTCATGCGCCAAGCGCGAAAGCAGTGTAACATAAGATGCAAGAAAGCGTCTAAACATGCATAGGGCTGCCGGTGTAATATACTTCCGCGAAAGTACGCCAGAGCGATAAAGACGCGGGAATGCCGGGGAAATCGCGCGCGGGAAAGAGCAAAAATCAGCCATTTCAAAATTATTTTCCCAAAAGCTTGACAAGTAATTAAATGCGCGTTAAATTGTTCTCTTGGATTGGGACGCGCCTGAGTTTGCGCTGCGGTGGCAGCCAGTTCCGGGAAGCGCCAATTCCCTTCCGCGGCGGGTAAGAGCATTGCCGCCGAGCGCTGTATAAGGACTTGAGCAGCGGCGCGCGGATGAAGATTAGTTATTTATCGGTTTCAACTGCTTGCAGATGGGACCCGGTTTAGATTGCGTTTGGCGGATGAAGCGTGTGATGGACAGCAGAAAGGCCTGTCAGTGGTAGCAGTGCTAGACAATGTAAGAGAATTGACGCAGCGAGAAGAGATCCTTAAGCGCCTGGTAGAAAAGTCCAGGCCGAACGGGTTCGTCACCTACAGTGACATTCTGGAGTTGCTGCCGGATGTCGAAGGCGACGTGGCCTTGCTCGACGACTTAATGGATAGCTTGCTGGATGCCGGCATTGAAGTTGTGCCGGCGCCCGCGAAAGTTGACGAGGGCCTGCCCGCCGATGACGCTGCAAAGGACGATAAACCTGACGCCGACCCGCTGACCGCGGTCCCCGAAGTCGACGACAAGGACGAGCGCGACGCCCTGCTTCGTGTCCTGAAGAAAGACTTGACCAGCGACGCCGGCTACCAGGCCGCGCTCGATACGGATGATGTCGTCGGCCTATATCTCAAAGAAGCCGGCCGCGTGCCGCTATTGACCGCGCAAGAGGAAGTCATGCTGGCCAAGCGCATGGAGGCGGCAGAGTTCGCCCGCGCGCGCCTTGAAGCGCCGGAAATCGAACAGATCGAAGTCTTGAGCTGGAGCGAGGAGCAGAGCCTGCGCGCCGTCTTGCTGGACGGCGAAATGGCGCAGGAGCATCTGATCCGCGCGAATGCCCGGCTGGTCATCAGCGTCGCCAAGAAGTATATCGGCCGCGGCGTGCCCTTCCTCGATCTGATACAAGAGGGCAATATCGGTTTGATCCGCGCTACCAACAAGTTCGAATACCAGCGCGGGCACAAATTCAGCACTTACGCGACCTGGTGGATCCGCCAGGCGGTGAGCCGCGCTGTCGCCGACCAGGGCCGTACCATCCGCGTGCCGGTGCACATGGGCGATCAGCTGAACCGGATGCGCCGCGTGCAATTGCAGCTTCTGCAAGAGTTGGGCCGCGAACCCAAGATTGACGAGTTGGCCAGCGGCATGGACACGACGCCGGACAAAGTGGAAAACTTGCTCGAGATCTCGCGGCGGCCAGTCAGCCTGGAGACGCCGATCGACGACGAAGGCGATTCCACCTTCGGCGACTTCGTCGAGGACAGCAATAGCCCGGCGCCGTCTGAAGAGGTGGCGACTCACTTGCTGCACGTGCAGCTGCAGCAGGCGCTCGATAAGCTGCCCGACCGCGAGGCGCAGATCTTGCGGCTCCGTTATGGCTTGGCCGACGGGCGCGTTTATACGCTTGAAGAGGTCGGCCAGACCATCGGCGTTACGCGTGAGCGCGTGCGGCAGTTGGAAGCCCAGGCGCTGAACCGCCTTCGGCAGTCGTCTGCGCACGTGATTCTCAAGGACTATCTCTACGAAGTGTAGCGTTCGTGCCCGGCGCGTCCGCCAGGCGCGGGATTCCTATGGATTGGAATGGCTCCAGGCGCCGGCCGCGTTTGGGGCCATTTTTATCGCTCGCACTCGCCGCAGTCTTCACCGCGAATGTAACTGAACGAGAGAAAGCATCATGAAGAACGCGACGCTTGACCCGTCCCAGTTGACTTTCCGCGATGCAGTGGCGGAGGACATCGCGTTCTGCCTGGCGCTCGACAGCGACTTCGAGACCGAGCATGTCTGGCAAATGACCGTGCAAGACGGCGCTGACGAGATACAGGTCAACTGTCGCCGGCAGCGGCTGCCGCGCCGCCTCGAGTCGAGCCATGTCGCCGACCCGGTCGATCTCGAAATCGCCTTGCGGCCCGACTACTGTTTCATCGTGATCCAGGACCAGAACACCAACAATCTGCTTGGCTTCATGACGCTGCGGATTGACGAGAAAAGCCATGTCGCGTACTTGCAAGATATTGTTATTGACCGGCTGTACCGACGCCGGAGTCTGGGCGCGCGCCTAATTCATGTCTCCCGGGTCTGGGCCAGCGAGTTTAACCTAAGGCAGATCATATTCGAGATACCCACGACCAACTATCCCTGCATTCAATTCGCGCAATCTTTGGGCTTTGCGTTTTGCGGCTTCAACGATCACCATTTCGCCAATCGGGAAATCGCCGTCTTCTTCAGCCTGTCGGTCTGAGGGCGATACCAGCGCCAAGTTTTGCTAAACTAGAATTGGATTACGAGCCCACTGTAGCGTCTCGGGTAGCTGCTTGAACCTGCTAACGACCCTGCTGCTGACAGTCAACGAAACCCTGACCGCGAGCAACGCGATAATCGCGGTCTCGCTGCTGCTGTTTAACTTGACGCGGAATTTGAACAACCGCGTGGCCAAGTCGGCGGCGGTCGTCCTGGCCTGCGTCACTTTTGCCTACGTATCGGATTCATTCATCGCGCTGGGGCCGGACAATGCCGCGCACGAGATCGCCTCGCGCCTGCAGTGGGTCGGCATCGCCTTTGTTCCGGCGGCCATCTACCATTTGTCGGATGCGCTACTGGCCACGACCGGGCTGCCGTCGCGCGGACGGCGGCGGCGGGCAATCCGCGTTCTGTACCTGATTGGCGCGGGCTTCTTGCTGTCGGTTGCGTTTTCCGATTCGCTAGTGCAGTTCGTCGACGTGCAGGATTCGGTCAGCATTCAGGCGGGCGGCGCGTTCCTGGTTTATCTCGTGTACTTTGCGCTGGCTAGCGGATTCGCGTTTCATAACGTGCAGCGCGCGCGCAAACGCTGCCTCACGCAGTCCACCGCGCGCCGGATGGCCTACCTGCAGATCGCGTTTTTGACGCCGGCCGTCGGCATCTTTCCGTATTCAATCATCCTGCCGGCCGGCGCCGAGTTTACGGTCTACGGCTTGCTCGTCATCAATACCGCCAACATCATCATCATCTTGATGCTTTTCTTCTTGTCGTACCCGCTCTATTTCTTTGGCTCCGACATTCCCGATCGGCTGGTGAAGAAACAGCTGCTTGACTTTTTGCTGCGCGGGCCGGCCACCGGGCTGATCGCGCTGGCGATGATGAACTTCACGGCGCAGGCAACACGGATATTAAGCCTACCCGGCGAGGCCCTTGCGCCGCCCGCCATAGTCGGGGCCGTGCTGCTTTGGCAGTGGTTTGTGTCGCTCGCGCTGCCTTATTTCGAGAAGTTCTTTATTTATCGCGATGAAGACGATGGTCAGATCACGAAGCTGCAAATGCTGAGCGACCGCGTCCTGACACATGACGATTTGAGCCAGCTCATCGTGGCGACCACGGAATCCATATGCGACCACCTGCGAATTGACCGCGCCTTCGTCATCAGCTTTGAGCGGGCCCAGCCGGAGTTCATCAGCCGTGTAGGCGATCTGGATTTCGCCGAAAGCGACCTGCTGGATGACAGCGCGCTGCTGCGGCAACTTGCGCTGGGACCGGACGAAGCCGGCGCGGCGAACCACTTAAAGTGGCGCGAGTATACGCTCGTCCCGCTGCTCAGCCGGCGCGCAAGCGGCAATGGGGCGCGCGCGCTGGTCGTCGGCGCCCTGGGCCTGCCCACAAACGAAGCCTTGCTGGACAGCCTGGCCGCGGCGCCGTCAAGCAGCCTGCAGCCGTTTGTCCGCCGCGTCGAGACCAGCCTGGACGATATGCGCTTGCAAGCCGAAATCTACAATCTGCTTGAGGGGCTGCTGCCGCAATTTCAGATGACGCGGTCGCGCGCGGCGCCGGTCGAATATCGACAGTCGGGCGCGCTTGCCGCCCCGGCGAACAATTTGCCCGAGCGCGCGGAACTATTTGAACAAGTGCGGGCCGCGCTACGGCACTATTGGGGCGGCTCGGGCATATCGCAGAGCAATTTGATCCAGTTGCGGATTGTCCAGGAGCGGATGCAATCGACGGAAGACACGCCTGTGCATGCGCTGCGCAAGCTATTGGCGGACGAGATCGACGCGCTGAAACCGGGCGGCGAACGCAAGATGATGAGCCCGGAGTGGACGCTTTACAATATACTGCAGTTGCGCTTTCTTGAAAGCAGGCGCGTGCGGGAAGTGTCGCGGCGCCTGAGCATGAGCGAGGCCGACCTGTATCGAAAACAGCGTATTGCTATCCTGGCGGTCACCGATCAGATCCTGAAGCGGGAACAGCAGGCCCGCGCGCAATAGACGCGCGGCAGCGTTTTGCTGCGCAATTCCGGCTAGATTTTCCGTTGCCATTTTCCGATCCGACTATACTGGTTATGGTAAATCCAAATGGTCATCAGCGAACAGGCAAGTGGAAGAAACGACGCTCGATTCACAGCATCCGATCGCTAGCGATGTCGACATCGCGCCGCCAACCGCCACAGCGCGGGACATCATCAAGCCTCTCGACGAGCCCGCGCGGGAGTTTGACTTCTGGGAGGATCTCAGGGAGAGTCTGCCGCCCTGGATCAACGAAGTCGTCGGCTTCGCGCTAATCGTATTTGGCATTCTGTCGTTCGTGTCGCTATACGTCGCGTCGGATGCCTTGGTCGCCGTAACCTGGGCCGATATGCTGAACTCATTGTTCGGCGACGGCGCCATACTGATCGCCGGCATGATATTTGCGCTGGGCCTTGCGCTATGGCTGCCCAAAGCGGGCGTTCGCTTCCAACTCAGCGTGGCGCGGCTGTTGGCGCTGGAAGTCGTCTTTCTCTGCATACTGGCAGTCCTGCACCTGCTGCAAAGCGACAGCGAATTGCGCGCGTTGGCGCGGGCCGGGCAAGGTGGCGGCATGATTGGCTGGGGCTTGAGTTATCCTTTTTTCTGGATTCTGGGTCAACGCGCCGCCCTGGCGGTATTCGCGACGCTTATCGCAGTCTGCGCGATCATCGCCTCGGGCCTGCGTCAGCGGCATATCGCAGCCTTGTTCTCGCGCTTTGGGATTCGGCTCAAACTCTTCAGCGAGTCGACCCGGCAAGCGACGCCGCCAGCGCCGAATAGCGAGGCGCAAAGTCTCTATCGAAGGCTGGCCGAATCTCCCGGCTATCGCACACAAATCATGCGGATTCGCCCGAACCCGCGGTCGGCGCTCCCGGACAATAACGGCATTCGCCGGGACGCCGGCTCGTCGTCAGCCGCTGTTGAGCGGATTCGTCCGGCAACCGTCGGCAACGATATGCCAGCGGCGCAAGATGATAAATCAAGCGAATCCGTCGCGAACCCGACTGAAATTGAGGCGTCGTCCGGGGACCGGCCCGGGTCGACTGAGCGCCCGCAATGGAATCGTTCGCTGCCGCCTGCAGACAGTCTGACCGCCGCCGATATGGTGATGCCGGACGAGGCGGAGATCAACCACAACGCGACGCTGATCCAAAATACGCTGCTGGAGTTCGACCTGGAGACCACGGTCATTGACGTCCAGGTGGGGCCGACCGTCACGCGTTATGCCTTGCAGCCGCACAAGGCCGACGGCAGCGACCGTATTCGCATGAGCAAGATCGCGGCCTACGCCAAAGATTTGTCGCTGGCGCTGGCGGCCAAACGACTGCGCCTGGAGACACCGGTGCCCGGGACGAACTACATGGGCATTGAAGTGCCGAACCGCGAGCCGGCGCTGGTGGCCCTGCGCAATGTGATGGAGAGCGAAAGCTATCTGGCGCTCAAACAGGGAGAGCGCGCGCCCTTGCTCATCCCCCTGGGCAGAAATGTAACCGGAGAGCCGGTCGCCGCGGACTTGTCGGAGATGCCGCACTTGCTGATTGCCGGCGCTACCGGCTCAGGCAAGTCGGTCTGCATGGCGGCGCTGGCGACCGCCCTGCTCATGCAGTACACGCCCGATCGGCTGCGGCTGGTTATGCTTGACCCCAAGATGGTTGAGCTGTCGCGTTTCGACGGGTTGCCCCATCTGCTGGGCCCGGTCGAGATTGAGCCTGATCGCATCATCGGCGTGCTGGCTTGGTGCACGCGCGAGATGGAGCGGCGCTACAAATTGCTGGAAGCGGACGGCGCGCGCAATATCAAGATGTACAACGAGAAGCGCCAATCGCCAGGCGCGGCGGAATCGCCTTTGCCGTATGTGGTTATATTGATCGACGAGATCGGCGACTTGATGCTCAGGAACGCCGACGACACCGAGCGCGCGATAACGCGCCTGGCGCAGATGGCGCGCGCAGTCGGCATGCACATGGTTATCGCCACGCAGCGCCCAAGCGTCGATGTCATAACCGGATTGATCAAAGCGAACTTCCCGTCGCGCATTGCCTTCTCGGTGGCGTCCGGCGGCGATTCGCGCGTGATTATCGACCGCCCGGGCGCGGAAGACTTGCTCGGCAGCGGCGATCTGCTCTACCTGTCGGCCGATGCCGCAGCGCCTGAGCGCATTCAGGGCTGCTTCGTTTCCGAGGAGGATTCGCGCGCGGTCGTCGCGCATTGGCGCGGCGAATATGATAAGCAGGCGGAAGCGGGCAACCTGCCGCCCAAGCTTGTCGGCCCCTGGGAGCGCAGCTTGCAAGAGCGCAAGTTCCTCGCCGATACGGATCCCATGCTTGAAGACGCGTTAAAGCTGGTGGTGGAGGCCGGCGAAGCTTCCGCCTCATTGATTCAGCGGCGCCTCGGCCTGGGCTATCCGCGCGCGGCGCGCATCATGGACTTGCTGGAAGAACTGGGGGTTGTGGGCGAAGACACCGGCGGCGGGCGCAGCCGCAGGGTCATCATCCCGCCCGGGCAAGATCCGCTTGAGTACGTCCGGCAGCGGCGCAACAGCGGGCGCGCTTAAACGACCCTATTCGCGTTTGATCTACTAAAGCAGGTTGTGCTGCAGCGAAGCGTCAACCGGCAGGATCACCGTCGGGTTGTCATTGACCGGTCTGTTGACCTGCGTTGAGACTTCGTGAAATTGTAGCTGGTCGGGCGTTGGGCCCGCGATTAGGGGCAGCCACTCGTCCGGCGTCAGTTCGCGCGGCGCCAGCCACATTTCGTAGTCTTCCGGTTCCACGATGACCGTCATCCGATGGTGGATAGACTCAATCTTTTCGTTGGCGCGGGTGGTAAGGATCGTAAAGGTATTCAGCCAGCTTTCATCCGGTTGCTTCCAGCTTTCCCAGAGGCCGGCGAATGCGAAGAGATCGCGCTCGGCATGGGTGATATACATCGGCGTCTTTTTCTTGCCCTGTTTGGCCCATTCAAAATAGCCGTCGGCTGGAATCAGGCAGCGCCGTCGCTTGAAGGCGGTGCGGAACGACGGCTTCTCCGCAGCCGTTTCGGAGCGGGCATTGATCATGCGGTAGCCGATCTTGGGGTCTTTCGCCCATGAGGGCACCAATCCCCATTTCATGTAGCTCAACTGCCCGGGATCGCGGTTGCTGATGACCGGCGCTTGCTGCGAGGGCGCGATGTTGAAGCGCGGTTCCAGCCAGCCGTCGACGCTGTCCAGGTTGAAGGCAAGCTGAATGGACTCGGCATCAGCAGTGAGGGTATATCGTCCGCACATTGGTCTATTTCTTCCTGGATTTTTTGTCGTCCTTTGGTTTGCCCAGTGCCGCGATCTGCCGCACAAGGCCCAGCGCGGCGAGTAGCACAGCCAGCAGCTGGCCGGTTGAGACGGTTGCGCGCGGGCCGGCTTCGCCGTCGCCGCTTTCTTCGGCCGCCTTCGTATAGAGGTAACCCGATATCAGACCAAGGAGCGCGCCCAGGCCGGCGCCCATGACGATGATGCGAGCCTTGCGGTCTTGCTCGTCGTTTTGAGATTGTGCGCCAGTCATTGTTCTCCCTCGTCAGGCGTATTTGCTTCCGGTGGTTCAAAGGCCAGCAGCAGCTCCCGCACTGGCGCCAGCCGCACCGTCCAATTCAGCACGCGCTCGTCGACTTGCCCCAGCCAGGCTTCGACATTGTCTTCCATTAGCGCGGTCCAGGCTTCCAGCCGCCGCAAGGGCGAGCGCGACTTTGTCCACCAGCGGCTCGCGAGCGCGACCAGGGCAAAGCTCAGGATCGTCAGCGGAAACATGATGATGGCGAGCGGGCAGAGCAAGAGCGCGGTCAGCATTGAATTTGACAAAATGGCCACCTGCGCCGGCGACTTCAAGGACAGAGCGATACCGACGAAAACCACCGCTATGGCAAGCACGATGGCGAAGGGGAGCCATACGCTCAGCCATAAGCGCCGGCGTTGCGCGCGCTCCAGCTCGCGATATTGTCGGTCTCGCATTTCCGCCTGAGAACTCATTCAGCCGCATTCGCATAGTCATCTGATTACGAATAGTGTACCCTAGTCGGCAGCGAGAATCCACCGGAGACCTGGAACAAATGAGCCACGTGTCGCCAGTCGTACAGCGGCTGCGCATAACTTTCGGCAAGAGCGGTCCGCTGCGCTATACCAGCAACCTGGATGTCGCCAAGATTTGGGAACGCGTATTGCGCCGTGCCGACTTGCCTATCATGTATACGCAGGGATTCAACACGCGGCCGCGAATTCGGTTGGCGATGCCCTTGCCGCTGGGCATATCGAGTGAGTGTGAGATACTCGATGTTTCGCTGCGCCAGCGGATTGACGTCGACGAAGCCGCCTTGAGAGAGCGGTTGTTGGCTGTCGCCCCGCTGGGGCTGACGATCAACAAGATCGTTGAGGTGGCCCTGCGCGCGTCCACGCTGCATTCGCTGATAGACAGCGCCGAGTACCGCATTCACTTTATTGACGCAGTCGATCCCGATCACTTGGTCCGGAAAATCCGCGATGTCTTAAATCGTCCGTCGATCATTGTTGACCGGACCAGGCGGCGAAAGCGCAGCGTGATGGACATCCGTCCGCTGATTCAGGCGATTTATCTCGATGACGCGCATGATATGATTGCGCATCTCTCGGTTGGCGATCGCGGCAACTTACGGCCGGATCAGCTGATCGAGTTGATGGAATTGCAGGATTTTCATCACAGCGTCCACCGCTTCAGGTTGCATACGATAGACGGTTGAATTTCGCTTGCGGAGGGCTGCCGCCGTTAGCGCCTGCCAGCGACGGATAGAAAGTGAGAACCGATGCCCCTCGAACTGCGAGTAAGCGCAGCGGTCCAGCAGCCCCTGGCCGCCGCTGAACCAGTCGTCGCCCTGGAGTCAACGCTGATTACGCATGGTCTGCCCTACCCGCTGAATGTCGAAACGGCGCTGGCAATGGAAGCGGCCGTGCGCGAGGCGGGGGCTGTGCCGGCGACGATTGCGGTGCTAAAAGGAGAGATTACGGTAGGCATATCTGAGGAGCAAATTGAAGCGCTGGCGCAAGCGCCCGCGGGCAGCGCGCGCAAGTGCAGCAGACGCGATCTGCCTATCGCCATCGCGCTGAAACAAGACGGCGCGACAACCGTCGCCTGCACCATGATCATCGCTGACATGGTCGGCATCAAGGTGTTCGCCACTGGCGGGATCGGCGGCGTGCATCGCGGGCAGCCGCACGACGTCTCGGCTGATTTGCTGGAATTCGGACGGACGCCGGTGGCGGTGGTCTCATCCGGGGCCAAGTCGATTCTGGATTTGCCGCTGACGCTGGAGGTGCTGGAGACGCAAGGCGTGCCCGTCCTGGGATACGGCACGGACAAGCTGCCCGCCTTCTATTCTGCGCGCACCGATTTGCCAGTGGACCAGCGCGTGGATACGCCTGAAGAGGCGGCCGCGATCATAGGCGCGATCGACGCGCTCGGGGCGCGGCACGGCGTCTTGATTACGGTCCCGGTTCCGGCGGAGCGCGAGCTGTCGGCGGCCGCGGCCGAAGACGCCATCGCCAGAGCATCGGAAGAGGCGGAAGCGGCCGGCATCGGCGGCAAAGACATCACGCCCTTCGTGCTGGGCCGCGTAGCCGAACTGACGCAGGGCGCTTCGAGAGAAGCCAATACCGCCTTGCTGGTCAATAATGCCCGCGTCGCAGGCGAAATCGCCGCGGCGCTCTGCCGAATATAGATCAGACTCGGTCCCACAAATACAGCATCAGATCCTGCTCCAGAGTGGGCGCGCCCAGTTCGTGCAAACGGGCCAGAATCTGCGCGCGGTGGTCCGTCCCATGGTTGACCATGTGCAGCAGCGCTTCCCAACGGCGGCAAAGCTGAGGTTCGCTGTAGCGGCCCGCAATCGCTATCGAGACGCTCGCCTCCAGTTCAGCCTGCGACAGGCCGGTTACATAGGCCAGTACACGCGCGCGGACGGCCTCCCATTCCGGGCGTATAGAAGCCAGGTCAGGAAATGTCGTCTCGTCCAGTACGGGCGGAAGCGTCGTTTCTTTGAGCCGCGCAATCCAGCGGTCGTCGACATTCATGCAGTGGACCAGGTGGTTGCGCGCGGAGCCGAGTGAGTAGCCGTTATCGGCGACGAATTGCGCGCTGGTCAGCTGCTCCGCGCAAGCCCAAACCCCCTCAAACATGCCGTAGTGATAATCGAACATGGTCTTTAGCGTCGTTGAATCCATCGCTAGCCTTCTCCGTTATCTTCGTTTTCGCTCACGCGCCAAATGTCCAGTCCCGTATCGCAGCCGATGATCAGCGCGCGGCCGTCCGCGCTCAGCGCAACTTTGTCGGGAATTCGCCCGCAGCTGCGATAGGGCCCGAGATTGAAGCGCTGCCCGGTTTCTGTGTCCCAAGCGAATACTTCGGGCGCGAAATCCAGGTTGACAATCAGGATCGCGCTGGCGTCCGCCGTCAGCAAATGATATTGCGCGTAGGAGCCGCCGATTTCGGCCACGACGCGGCCCTCACCCGTAGCCAGGTCAAGCAAGTTCAGTCGCGCGGAAAAAGGATCGCTGAAGGCGAAGTGACTGCCCGCCGCGCCATTGACCGCGCCGAACACCGCCGGCCCGTGTTGCAATTTGAAATCTCGCCCCGTCGCCGGCGCAAAGGCCTCGGGAAAACGATACAGCCTCAGTCCGCCATCCTGCAGCGACGAATACAGCACGAGCGGGAAATCGATCCTGCCGATTCGCACCGCCGGCGTCTGTGGATCGGCCGCCGGCAATGGCGTTTCGCCCGCGAATTGCCACGCGCTGCTAGCTTCTCCCACAGAATACTGCCTGAAGAAAGTCTGGCGGTCTGCGTCGAGCGTTTCGACAAAAAGCGAGCCGTCGAATGCGCTGAGGGCAAGCGGCTCGTAATCGGCATCCAGTTGCTGCTCGTTGATGAAATAGCCGTCGTCGAGCCGGTACAGCGCGTGCGCTTCGGCGTCGATGTAGGCGGCGTCAATCAGCGCGAACAGCTGATCGCCGTCCGACTCAACATAAGACCAACTGTCCTGGACGCCGGCCGCCGAAACACGGTAGAGTTTTCCGGCACGATCAAAGACGAGAAATTCGCTGGCATCGGCATTCGCTTCAAACCAGCCGATCTGCAATTCGCCGGGCATATCTGCGAAGTCGATACGCGCATAAGAACGCAGCCCGGCGAGATTCGCCGCGCTGATGGGCGGGAACTCCTGCCCCATTACGACGGTGGCGCAGACAAATGCAAGCGCGAAAATCGCGGCCCGGATTGCGGATAAAGGCATCGCTATACAGTCAAAGCCATGTCGGTTATAATCTCTTCAGAAAAGGCAGCGTCAGGCGCGCAGCATGGCTACACAGTCGATCGAGACTAGATTAGAACGATTCCTCTTGCAAGTGGAAAAACCCGGTCGCTATGTCGGCGGGGAGTTCAACAGCGTCGTCAAGAACTGGGACAGAACAGATATCAAAGTCGCGTTGGCGTTCCCGGACATCTACGACCTGGGCATGTCCAATTTGGGCATCATGAATCTCTATCATCAGGTCAATTTGCAGCCGGACATGCTGGCTGAGAGGGTATTCTCCCCCTGGCTGGACATGGAAAAGGTGATGCGGGAGCAAGCGATCCCGCTGTATTCGCTGGAGTCCAAACGGCCGCTGAGCGACTTTGACCTGCTGGGCATCAGCCTGCCCTATGAGCAGCTCTATACCAACGCGGTCAATTTGCTGGATCTCGCCGGCATGCCGATTCTTAGCCGCGAGCGCGACGAGCGTTATCCGCTGGTGATCGCCGGCGGGCACGCCTGCTTCAATCCCGAACCGATGGCGGACTTCATCGACGCCTTCGTCATCGGCGAAGGCGAAGAGATCATCGTTGAAATCGCGCGCGTTCTGGGCGAAACGCGCGGGCGAACACGTCATGAGCAGTTGCGCGCCATCGCGCGGATTCAAGGCATGTACGTGCCGCGATTCTACGATGTGGAGTACCACGATGACGGCACGGTTCGCTCGGTGCGGGCGAACGAAACCGGCGTGCCCGAACGCGTGCTCAAGCGTATCGTAATCACGCTGCCCAAGCCTTTCACCAAGTTCATCGTGCCCAATATCGACACGGTGCACAACCGCGCGCCGATTGAGATTATGCGCGGCTGCACGCGCGGCTGCCGCTTCTGCCACGCCGGCATGGTCACGCGGCCCGTGCGCGAGCGCCCGGTGGACGAGATTATGGCGGCCATCGACGAGATCGTGCGTTACACCGGCTTTGAGGAGATCAGCCTGCTCAGCCTGTCGTCATCGGATTATGTCTGGGTCAAAGAATTGGCGGAAGAAGTCAATCGCGTTTACGCTGATGCCGGCCTCAGCTTGAGCCTGCCCAGCTTGCGCATCGAGAGCGCCAGCGCGGACCTGCTCGAGAAGATCGGCGGGACGCGCCGCAGCGGCTTCACCTTCGCGCCCGAAGCCGCCACCGAAAAGATGCGCGACTTGATTAACAAGTACGTGCCCGATGAGCAGGTGCTGCAGACCGCGCGCGATGTGTATTCGCGCGGCTGGCGCACGATCAAGTTCTATTTCATGATCGGGCACCCCGAAGAAACGCTGGACGATGTGCAGGCGATCGTGGACCTCTGCGTCGCGACCTTGCGCGAGGGCACAAAGATTCTGGGCAAGAAGGCGACCCTGAATGTCGGCGTCAGCACCTTTATTCCCAAGCCCCACACCCCCTTCCAGTGGGTGGCGCAGGACACGCGCGAAAGCGTGGATGCGAAACAAGCGCTGCTCAAACGGGAGTTGCGGCGCGGCGGCATGCACCTGCGCTGGAACACGTACGACGACAGCGAATTCGAGGGCTGGCTGAGCCGCGGCGACCGTCGGCTGGCGCGGGTCATCCGGCGCGCCTGGGAGCTGGGCTGCAAATTCGACGCCTGGCAAGACCAGCACCGTCATGCGAGCTGGCTGCGGGCATTCGAAGATTGCGGGTTGGATCCCGACTTTTACAACCATCGCGAGCGCGGGCTGGATGAAGTCTTCCCCTGGGATCACATTGACGTCGGCCTGCGCAAGAAGTTCCTGCGGGAAGACTACTTAATGAGCATCAAAGGCGAAACCCGCGTGGATTGCCGCGACAAGTGCTTCGCTTGCGGCATTTTGCCGAAATTCGCCAAAGAGCGCTCGACCACCGAGGACATGGCCTGGGAGTGCCCGCCGGTCAAGCCCATCAGCGAGCGACAGCGCGCCCGCCGCGCCGCCATCCCCTTGAGCGCAATCGGCTAACGTCGCGTGGCGGGCAGCAGCGAGATTTCAGTTCAGGGCAACCGAATCCGCGAGCAAGTCATCGGCGCTGGTCCGCCAGTGCTCATGGCGCATGGCTGGGGCGCCAGCATAGAATTGCTGCGGCCGCTGGCGCTTCCGCTAAGCCGGCAGGGATACCAGTGCCTGATGGTCGACTTGCCCGGCTTCGGCGAGAGCGACGAACCGGCGACGGCCTTCTCGATTCGCGACTACGCCGCCTTTTGCATCGACTATATGAATCAGCGCGAGTTGCCGTCTGTCAACTACTTCGGTCATTCGCTCGGTGGGCGGATCGGCCTGATTCTAGCCGCCGAGCACCCGGATAGAATCGAGACGCTGGCGCTTTCGAACAGCGCCGGCATTCGGGAAAAGCCTGCCCTTCTGGCTCGTATGCGGCTGCAACTCTATAACAAATTCAGGCATGGCCTGGAGGTCATCGGCGCCGAAGCGGCGGCCGCGCGTTTGCGCCGGATTTACAACAACCGCTATGGCTCGGCCGACTATCAGAGCGCCTCGCCGATTATGCGGCAGACCTTGATCAAGGTCGTGAATGAAGACCTGCTGGCCTGCGCGGCGCGCGTCTCCGCGCCTACAATTCTCATTTGGGGCGATGCCGACCAAGCGACGCCGCTGTGGATGGGGCGCAAGCTGGAAGAGACGATTCCCGACGCCGCGCTGATTGTGCATGAGGGCGCCGGCCACTATGCCTACCTTGATTTTCCCGACAAGACGGCAGCGATAATCGACGCGCTAATTCGCAATGCCTAGCGCCAGGTGGCGGCGATTTTGCGAATCCGGGAATCAAACTATAATGCCAGTGAATCCGCCTGACCTGTGCGATTATGCCTGAAGCCGTCCTCATTTCGATTTGGCTGATTGGCGCCTGGTTGCGCATTTTGCGACAGTCGCGCTTTTATCAGATCGAAGAGTATATGAGCCGCCGCTATCTGCGCTGGCTCTTGCGTGACTGGCGGCGCGCCTTGCCGCTGCGTCCGCTGGCGGCTTGGATGGCCGGTGTGGCGTTTGTTTTCGCACGCGGCGATGCGACCGGGAGCCATCTGCCGTTCCTGGTCGCCTTGGTCGCGGCGGCCATCGCGGCTGTCCCTCCCGCCACGACTGAAGAAAAGTCGCCGCTTGTAGTCACGCAGCGATTGAAGCGCCTGCTTTTCGGCGCCGGGCTGGCGAGCGCGCTCGGCGCGGGCGCGGCCGTCTGGCTGACCAGCAACGCTGGATACGCCAACGCAGCGGCGGGCGTCGGACTCGCCAGCAGTCTCGGTTTTGCTCTGTTTCTGCTGGCGCCGCTGTGGCTCGTGGCGGGCAACGCGCTGATGGGTCCGGCCGAAGCGGCTTTGCGGCGGCGCTACCTCAAGCAAGCGGCCGCGACCCTTGACAAGCTGCAGCCCAAGATCATCGGCATCACCGGCAGCTATGGCAAGACGACGACCAAGCATTTTCTGCGCGATATCATGAGCGCGCGCTATGCGACATACGCCACGCCCAAGAGCTACAATACGTTGATGGGCGTCTCGCTCGCCATCAACCGCGACCTGGCCGATGACTACCGCAGCGAGTACTTCATCAGCGAAATGGGCGCCTACGTTGAAGGCGAGATTGAGCGCATCTGTCAGCTGACGCCGCCGGATATCGCGATTGTAACGGAAGTCGGGCCGCAGCACCTCGAGCGCTTCGGCAGCCTGGAAAATATCATGCGGGCAAAGTACGAGCTCGTCAGGAACTTGCCCGCCGATGGCGTCGCCGTATTCAATTGGGACAATCCCTATATCCGCGAGATGATCGCCCAGGGTTATCCGGCGACCCGGCTGTCCGTCAGCCGGCAGGCGTCGCTGGAAGACGCGCGCGGTCAAGACATCACCTGGGTCGCCAGCGACGTCAGCGAGAGCTTGAGCGGGCTTGCCTTTCGCGCCTGCCATGTTGCCAGCGGCGAACAAGCGCTGATTGAAACGGCGGTCGTCGGCGAGCATAACGTAACCAACCTGCTGCTCTGCATCGCAGTCGCCTTTCACGAGGGGATCACGCTGCGCGAAATCGCCGGGCGCATTCGCGGCTTGCGCCCGGCCGAGAGCCGCCTGGCAGCTGAGACGACGGCTTCCGGCATCACGATTATCAATGACGCCTACAGCGCCAATCCGGCCGGTGTAGTCAGCGCCTTGAAAGTGCTGCGCCTGCACGTTACCGGCAAGCGCCTGCTGATCACGCCCGGCATGGTTGAGCTTGGCGCGCTGCAGGACAGCGAGAATCACAAGCTGGGGTTGCTGGCGGCCGAGAGCGCTACCGACATCATCTTGATCGGCAGGGGCCAGACCGCGTCAATCTTGGCGGCAATTCAATCCACGAACTTCGACCAGTCGCGGCTTCACACGCTGGAGTCGCTTGATGATGCGGTGAACTGGTATCGGCAAAACCTACGGGCGGGCGATACCGTGCTTTTCCTGAATGACTTGCCGGATACCTATTGAGATTCGCGCGGCAAAGATGGCGTCCCCGTGCGAACATAGTATCCAGAGTTTCAAGGCTGCGATGAGGTATGCAACATGAGCAAGCGTCGCCCGCAGGTCGTGGCAGTAATCTTTGGCGGCCGCAGCGTCGAGCACGATGTTTCGATCGTCACCGGCCACCAGATCATGAGTGCATTTCCCACGGACAGCTACCGGGTTGTACCCGTCTATATCGCGCGCGACGGGCGCTGGTTCACGGGCGAGCCGCTGACCAATCTCGACAATTTCAAAGGCGACGGCGCGCTGAATCTTGATGGCGTCCAGCCCTGTCTGCTGTCGCCGGACACGCGTCACCACGGCCTCATCATCAATCCGCTGGCGGGCCGCTTCCGGCAGAGCGAAGTTCAGCGGCTCGATGTCGTCTTCCCGGCGCTGCACGGTTCCCACGGCGAAGACGGCAGCTTGCAAGGCTTGCTGGAATTGGCCGACATACCGTACGTCGGCTGCGCCACTTTGGGTTCGGCGCTGACCAATGACAAGATCATGACCAAGATGGCGCTGCGCCAAGCGGGCATTCCCGTCATCGCCGATTACTGGTTCTCCCGCGAGACCTGGCTTGAGCAGGCGGACGATATAGTCGCGGCAATTTGCTCGGAATTTGACTTCCCGCTTTTTGTAAAGCCGGCCACGCTGGGTTCCAGCATCGGCATCGGGCGCGCGGACACGCCGGATATGTTGCGCGCCAGCATTGATATCGCGGCCAATTTCGACCGCCGCATACTGGTTGAGCCGGCTGTCACCAGCGGCATCGAGATCAATTGCTCGGTTATCGGCACAGGCGACGATTTCCAGGCGTCGACGCTTGAGCAGCCCGTCTCCTGGGATGAATTTCTGTCCTATGAAGACAAGTATCTGCGCGGCAGCGAAGGCATGAAAAGCGCCGAGCGGATCATACCGGCGCCCCTAAGCCCCGAACTTACGCGCCATATCCAGCAACTGAGCATTGAGGCGTTCAAGGCGGTGGATGGCCGCGGCATCGCCCGCATCGACTTCCTCGCCCGCCCGGACCGGGACGAGCTGTACCTGAACGAGATCAACACGATGCCGGGGTCGCTGGCTTTCTATCTTTGGCGGGAAGATGGCTTCTCGCAGACCGATCTAGTGCAACGGCTCGTCCGATTCGCACTGGACGCGCACGCGGAAAAGCGGCGAAATATGTACGACTACCAGACGAATCTGGTGGCGGTCGCCAGCCGCCGCGGCCTCAAAGGCAGCAAGGGCAAGGGCTAAGGCGCGCGCCAGCTACGACTTGCCAGTCAAGTCCGCTATGTTATGATAATTGCGATTGGACGTGTTGAAGCTGCGGCCTCAACGACGGTTTCCGCGCGCCAATTTGCCGGGTCGCAAACGAGGGCAGACGCGGCGTGTGACAGCCGCGCCTGCATCCAGTAATGTACCGTGCCCTATAGAACGAACAATCCACGACCGCCACGCCCGGCCGATGTCGGCCGTTCGATTTGGGGCGGCGCGCCGCTCCCGCCGATTCCGGAGCGTGTGCTCGACGGGATACCGGGATTCCTCGCCTGGTTGGCGTTGCTCGTATCGATCGCCAGCGCGGTCGCCTTTCCCCTGACGCTGATGACGATGGCGGCTCTGGTCGCCAGTTATACAGCCTTTCGCTTCTTTCTGGCGGGCATCGCCAACGGCATCGGCATCCGCCGCATCAGAGAGTGCGAGCGCATTGACTGGTATCAGAAATATCTGGACGACAAGACGCCAAAGGCGCTGGATTGGGACAGCGTGCATCATCTGGTTATCATCCCCAATTACAACGAATCGATGAAAATCCTCTGCCGCACGCTGGATCAGCTCAGTATGCAGCATAACGCCCGAACGCAGATTTCGGTCTTGCTGGCGATGGAAGCGGCCGAGCCCGAGAGCTATCAGAAGGCGCAGAGCCTGAATCGCCAGTATGCCGATTGTTTCGCCAATGTATATTTCACCGTGCATCCGCGCGGGCTGATGGGCGAGATGCAATGCAAGTCGGCCAATCTCTCCTGGGCGGTCAACCGCTTTTTGGAGAATGTCGTCGACGAATACGAGCTGAATACTAACAACGTCGTGCTGACGACGATGGATGCCGATACGCGCTGGCACGTCAATCACTTCGCCGCGCTGACTTACCATTTCGCCATCAACGAAGACCGCCATCGCACGTTCTGGCAAGCGCCGATTCGTTATCACGGCAATATCTGGCAGGTCAATCCGCTCATGCGCATCATCAATACTTACGCCACCGCCTTTGAACTGGCGTATCTGGCCGCGCCCTGGTGGATGGCGATGCCAATGTCATCGTATTCCTTGAGCCTCAAGCTGCTGGAGCAGAGCGGCAACTGGGACACGGATGTGATCGCCGACGAATGGCACATGCTTATCAAGGCCTATTTCGCCACCGGTGGCCATGTCTCGATCCAGCACATCTATCTGCCCTTCCTGGCCGATTCGACCACCGGCGCCAATATTTTCCAGTCGATCAAGAACCGCTACAGCCAGACCCTGCGCCATGCCTGGGGCAGCAAAGAAGTCGGCTATATGCTGGCGAAACTGATCGAGAACCCCGGCGTTGTCTCGTCCAATTCGCTGAAGCTGCTTTTCCGTATCGCCCATGATATTCTGCTTGCGGGGGCGGGCTGGATTATCTTGACCGTCGGCTCGCAGCTGCCGGTCTTTTTCCACCCGGATATCGCGCCGGTCAAGCTTGACGGCTTGCTCGCCGCCGGCGACAAGCTGGACTTCGCCGTCGCTGGCTTGTCCGCAAGCCACCCGGCCTGGTTCTTGCTGGCGATTTCGGGGCTGGCCATGCTCGTCCTGGTCGTCGTGTTTCAGGTCCAGGACTATCGGATTCGGCCGGAGCGGGTGGCGCCCTATACATTGGGCGAGTCGCTGCTGGAGCTGCTGAGCATACCATTCATGCTGGTCTTGACGCTGCTGGTTGTGGCGCTGCCCACCCTGGTCGCGCAGACCCGGCTGCTGCTGGGCATCCCGCTGCAATTCATCGTCACGGACAAGACCGCCGATCGCTGAACGGGCCAACAGGCTTCCCCCTAGCCAGCTTGCGCGGCGCTCCGTATCATGGAAGCGTCAAGGCAGCGACATTAGCCAGCGGGAAGGACAAGACGTGCCCGAGCAGCGCGTGCAAAAGATCATGGCTCAGGCCGAAATCGGCTCGCGCCGACAGTGCGAATCGATTATCAGCGCCGGGCGGGTGCAGGTGAACGGCAAGGTCATCGGCCTCGGCGCCAAAGCCGACCCCCTCAAGGATATGATTCTGGTCGACGGCGCGCGCGTCAAGGCGTCCATTGAGCGGATTTGCATCGCGGTCAACAAGCCCGCGGGCGTACTCACGTCAAGCAAAGCCGAGCCCAACGACGACCGCCCCACGATTCTCGAGCTGGTCGATGTGCCCTGGCGCCTGTTCCCAATCGGACGCCTCGACGCCGACAGCGAGGGCTTGCTGGTACTCACCAATGACGGCGCGCTGGCCAACCGCGTATCCCACCCGCGTTACGAGCATACCAAGACCTACAAAGTCACGGTCAAAGGCAAGGTAGCGCGCGCGACCATCGAAGCTTGGGAAAGCGGCGTCTGGCTGGACGACAGTCGCACGGCCGCATGTTCGGTGAGAACGCTGCAATCGTCCAAGCGCTCGACAGTGCTACGCATCGTCATGTTGGAGGGGCGGAAGCGCCAGATTCGGCGAGTCGCCATGCAGTTGGGCCACCCGGTACTGCGTCTGGTCCGCACGCACATTGGGCAACTGGGCTTGGGCACCTTGCGCAAGGGCGCCTGGTATCAGCTTGACGACGAGGAAATCCAGGCGCTGCAAACCCCGGCGCGCGAGCTCGCTGAAATCCGCCGCGCCCGGCGCGCGCGCAAGCGCCAGGCCAGTCGCTAAACACGAAACGCATGTCATACGAATTGAGCATAGAAGAATACATCGCCCGCCAGCCCGAATATGACAAGTGGCGCGGAATTCTGCACCCGCTGCTGCGCGCGGCCCTGCCCTCTTTCTGCAAAGTTGAGGTCGAAGGCTTGCAGCATGTCCCGCGCCGGGGCCGAACCTGCCTGATGATCAATCATGTCTCGTATCTCGACCCGATTGTCGTGACGGCTAGCATTCCGTTTCGGCATACGGTCTCGCTTTCCAAAGTCGAGAACTTCACGATTCCGGTCGCCGGTTGGCTGCTGCGGCGCTGGGGGCATTTCCCTATACACCGCGGCGAATACGACCGCAAAGCGCTGATGCAAACGATCGCGCTGCTGCAGAGCGAACAGCTGGTGCTGATGGCGCCGGAGGGCACGCGTCATACCGGCGGCCTGCAACAGGGAAAAGACGGTCTAGCTTACATCGCCACCAAGGCCGATGCGGTCATTGTGCCGGCGGCGATTTGCGGCGCCGAAGACTGGCGTCAACGTCTCAAGCGTTTCCGCCGCGCCTACGCCAAGGTCGTATTCGGCGCGCCTTTCCGCTTTCGCCGGGGCGAGGGCAAACGTATCCCGCGTCAGGTTCTTTCCGCGATGGTCAGCGAAGCGATGTATCAACTGGCGCTGACCATCCCCGATGAGTACAGTTACCTGCGCGGCCACTACAGCGATGTCGAGAACGCCAGCAGCGAGCGCCTCGAGTTCGTCTGAGCTCAGGCGGCGGCGACCAAGTCAAGCGCCCAGTTCGTCAGCGCTTCAACGGACAGGCCCAGTTTGGCGAAGCGTTTGTCCTGCGTGAAGCCGCGCTGATAGCGAATGTAAATCTGCTGCAAAATCACTAGCAGGCGGAAGACGCCCAAGACGTGGTAGAAGCGCATATCGCTAAGATCGCGCCCGCTCTTGCGCGCGTAGCGAGCCACAATTTCGTCGCGTCGATAAAAAGCGTAGTCGCCAGCCGGCATCGTGCCAATCGCTCTGACCGAAGGGGCGTCATCCGGCTGCGTCCAGTAGGTCAGGAGCATGCCCAGGTCCGACAGCGGATCGCCAAGAGTGCACATATCCCAGTCAAAAATCGCCACGATTCGCGACGGATCGTCGGACGCGAACATGGTGTTGTCCAGCTTGTAGTCATTGTGCACGAGCGAATGCCAGGCGCTCGTCGGCAGTTCCGCGTCCAGCCAGCGATAGATGTCGTCGACGCGGGGATCGCGCTTGCTTTTGGCCGCCTGCCAGCGCCGATGCCAGCCGTCGACCTGGCGCTGGATGAAGCCGACCGGACGACCCAGATCTGACAGACCCAAGTCGGCGTAATCGACGTTATGGAAAGCGACCAGCGCGTCAACCAGGGCTTCGCTCATGCGGCGCGGCGCGCCCCCGTCGGCGGCGAAGCGCGCCGGCAGCGTCTCCCGCACGACGACGCCGCGGCATCGCTCCATGATAAAAAATGGCGCGCCAATAACGCCTTCGTCTTCGCAGTAGAGCAGCGCGCGCGGCGCCAAAGAAAATGCGCGATGCAGCACGGAGAGCACGCGGTATTCGCGGCCCATGTCGTGGGCGCTGGGCGCGTAGGGTCCCAGTGGCGGGCGCCGCAAGACATACTCGCGCCGTTCGCCAAACCTCAGCAGATACGTGAGATTCGCCTTGCCGCCGCCGAATTGCCGCACGCTTAGCGATTCGGTCGCGCCGGGCAGTTTGCCGCGCAGGAATTTTTGCAAGCGCATCTCGTCGAAGCGTTCGTCGGGTCGGACGTCAATCAGGTCTACGCTCTCTGGCGGGGGCATGACTCGTTTCGCGCTGGCCGCAGTATTCATCGTTTTCAGTTTATCACAGCAAGCATAGCGAAGCTCCGCCGGTCTTGTTCGGGACCCAATGCGACAATCACGACGCCACCATTGCGCGCGCTACGCGAGCGAGTATCATTACGCCGTTCATTGGCCATTGAGCGAGCCGCATTGAAACTCCCAACTGTATTCCCCATTCTCGTCGCCTGCATCGTATTCGTCGTAATTGGCATTGCCAGCGGCCTGCTGAATATCGCCTGGACATATATGCAGGCGACATTTGACGTGTCGCATGATTCGTTGGCGACGCTGGCGCCCGCGACCATGCTCGGCGGACTAATCGCTGCTTTCCTCAGCGGCACGGTGATCGGCAAGTTCTCGCTGGCGCCGGTGCTGGTCGGCGGCATGGCTATCGCCGGAGTGGGCCTGCTCGGTTACTCAATCGCCCCACTCTGGGTCATCTTGCTAGCGGTCGCCTTTTTCACCAGCATCGGCAAAGGCACGATTGACGCCGCTTTGAACAACTTTGTCTCGGTCAATTATGGCGCCAGCGAGATGAACTGGCTGCATGCGTGCTGGGGCATCGGGCTGACCATCGCCCCGAGCGTCGTCACTTTCTTTGTGCTCGACCAGGGCGGCCGCTGGCAAACCAGCTATCTAATTGTCGGCCTGGCTGTTCTGCTGCTGGGCTTGGTCATTCTGCTGAGCCTGCCCGTCTGGCGCTTCAAGAGCGCGGGCGGCGACAAAGAAAAACCAAAAGGGCGCGCGACAATGTCGGAGACGCTGCGCCAGCCGATTGTGCTGATCGGTCTGGTGTTCTTCTTCCTCTACGGCGGCGTCGAGATTGGCACGGGCCAGCTGGCCAATACGCTGCTCATCGAAGCGCGCGGATTGCCGCAGGGCGTCGCGAGCAACTGGGTCGGCGCGTACTGGGGCAGCTTTACCATCGGCCGTATTCTGATGGGCCTGCTGGCCATGCGGCTGGGCGATCGCGCGCTGTTAAATATCTGCTTTGCTTCGACCGTGCTCGGCGCCACGCTGCTTGTTGCCAATTTTCATGAGATACTGAGTTTGGCGGGCTTGCTCGGCATCGGCTTTGGGATGTCCGCCATCTTCCCGATCTTGATATTGCAGACCAATGACCGCGTTGGCCGGCGTCACGCCGCAAATGCCATCGGCTTTCAGGTTGGCTGCGCCGGTTTGGGTGGCGCGGCGCTGACCGGCTTGGGCGGAGTATTTGTGGAATATGTCGGGCCGGAATCGATCAGCGCATTTGCCTTTGTGTGCGCTGCCCTGATGACGTTGCTCTTTCAATTCATGATCCGCTGGGAAG
>VXLV01000055.1 GCA_009841405.1 Chloroflexota bacterium
GGTTTGGGGGTGGGGTAAAACTGCGGAGAAAACCGATCACGCCAGCTCAATCGCATACGCGCAGACATGCGGCGACGGAATCTCGCTTGGAACGGACAAGCGCAGCCCGCCTTCATCTTGCGTAAATGTGACCGCCTCGTCCGAACCGAGCATGCGCGCGGAAGCCACATTGGCGTCACTCAGCGATGTGATGACCGCTTCTCCCTGCGGATGCGCCAGCAAGTAGGCGTAAAGCGTATTGCCTTTCTGCGTGAAGCGGATGTCAGCCGGTGTGAATGCCTCGCGTTTGGTATCGGTGAAAGCGCCTTCGGGCACGGGCGTCGGCCCCTCGCCGAAGACCCGCCAGGGCCGCGTTTCGTAGATACCCTCGCCGTTGACTTGCAGCCAGCGGCCAATCTCGCGCAGCATCTCCTGCTCAACTTCGGGGATCGTGCCATCGGCGCGCGGGCCGACATTCAGCAGCAGCGCGCCGTTCTTGCTAACGATATCGACCAGGTCGGCGATGATATCAGCGGCCGACTTGTAGTCATGATGACTGATGTAGCCCCAGGAGTTCTTCGAAACCGAAGTATCGTTCTGCCAGAAGAATTTCCGCACATCGCTAAGCTGGCCGCGCTCGATATCAAACACGGCTGTGCCTTCCGGATAGGAATCGTATTTGTGGTTGATGGCCACGCCCTTGCCCCATTCTTCGCCGCGATTGTAATAGTAGGCGGCGAAACGTTGCAGGTAGGGCTCGAATACGACTTGCTCGATCCACCAATCGAACCAGAAGACTTGCGGCTGATACTTGTCCACCAGTTCGCAGCAGCGCGCCAGCCAATCTTCCATGAACTTGCCGTCCGGGCGCGGCGTCCAGTCTTTCTTCTTCCACTCGTCTTGACTGTCCAGCTCCCCGGCCCAGTTGGGCAGCTTTGACGCAGGCACAGCGGGTCCGTAGAGGCCGTCGTTGGCCGGGTCCTGCACATCGGAGGGGAAGGCGCGCCCGCCGTCGAAAAACCACCAGTGCTCCGCGCGATGCGACGACACGGCGAAGACCATATCCAGCGCGCGCACGGCGTCGGCCAGTTCGCCGCAGATATCGCGTTTCGGTCCCATTTTGGCGGCGCACCAGTCGGTCAAATCGCTGTCGTACATGGGAAAGCCGTCATGGTGCTCGGCCACGGGCATGACGAAGCGCGCGCCCGCCTCCTTGAATAGCTGCGCCCATTCCGCGGCGTCGAACTTCTCGGCGGTGAGCATAGGGATAAAGTCCTTGTAGCCGAACTCCCTGTGGTCGCCCCAGGTCGCCCGGTGGTGCTCAAATGCCGGGTCGCCTTGCAGGTACATCTTGCGCGCATACCATTCGCTGCCGAATGCCGGCACACAGTAGGGTCCCCAATGAATGAAGATGCCGAACTTGGCGTCCATATACCATTCGGGAATCTGATACTGGCTCAGCGATTCCCAAGTCGCTTCGTATTTGCCGCTCGCACTGCTCATATCCGCGCTCCTGGACTGCATCCTGTCGATCTTTCGTCTTGAGTCGTTGCCTCAAGCCGGCGCATTCACTATACTAGCGCTGGCGTAAACGGTTGCGGAGAGTCTAGTTTAGTGACCCGCGACTGTCAAGCAAATCAGGCTGGAGACCGATGGAAGTTTGTCTCAGCAGTTCCAAGTTAGTGATGAGAATTTCGCTGGAAATCCCAACCACAACAAGGAGTCACCCTTCCCTGATGATTCGGGGAAGGGCAGGGGATGGGGTAGAAAGCGACAATCGCAGACTTCGCATTACTTTGTTGGCACTACTTCTGTGTCCTCGGCGGGAAAAGAAACGTCTCAAGCGACCGTTCTCGACAGGAGAATAATTCATGTCCGACTTTCCCATGCGCATGCGGCAGATTCACCTCGACTTTCATACTTCGGAAGCCATCACCGGCATCGGCGCGAAGTTCGACCCGGGCGAATTCGCCGACACGCTTGAGCGCGCGCGCGTCAATTCGATCACTTGTTTCGCGCGCGGCCATCACGGCTGGATCTATTACGACAGCCAGACGCATCCCGAGCGCATTCACCCGCATCTCGAGCGCAACTTGCTGGTCGAGCAGATCGAAGCCTGCCACGCGCGCGATATTCGTGTGCCGGTCTATACCACAGTTCAATGGGATCACCTCACGGCGACGCAAAACCCGGACTGGCTCTGCATCAACGAAGACGGCGGCTATCTGGGCAATGGCATGTACGAAGCCGGCTTCTACCGCCGCATCGCCCTGAACTCGCCCTATATGAACTTTCTCAAGGCGCATGTGGCCGATATCTTTGCCTGCCTGCCGGCGGTGGACGGCTTTTTCTTTGATATTGTGGACGCTGTCGATGACAGCTCAATCTGGACGACGCGCGCAATGCAGGAAGCCGGGCTCGATCCCAGCGACCCAGCCGCGCGCCTGGAGTACGGCGGGGTCGTGCTGGACAATTTCCGCAGCGAAATGACCGCCTACGTGCGGCAATTCAGCGCTGACTGCACGGTATTTTATAATCGCGGCCATGTTGGCCCGCATAGCCGGCGCAACGCCTCGGCCTTCACGCATTGGGAGCTGGAATCGCTGCCCAGCGGGCACTGGGGTTATATCCACTTCCCGCTGGCGCAGCGCTACGCCCGCACGCTTGGCTTGCCTTGCCTCGGCCACACCGGCAAGTTTCACACGGCCTGGGGCGACTTTCACTCCTTCAAGAATCAGGCAGCGCTGGAATACGAGTGCTTCCGGATGATGGCGATGGGCGCCGGCCCCTTCGTCGGCGACCAATTGCCGCCGGATGGCCGGATCGAAGCGCACGTTTACGACCTCATCGGCAAGGTCTATCGCGGCGTGGAGGCGAAAGAAGATTGGTGCATAGACGCGCGCTCGGTCAGCGACATCGCCGTGATGACGCCGGAAGAATTCGCGCCGGTCAACGATCGGGGCATGCAGCTGTCAATCTGCGGCGTTCACAGCATGCTTCAAGAGGCCGGCCATCAATTTGACATCATCGACTCCGAAGCCGATTTCGATGACTACCTGGTCGTTATTTTGCCTGACGACATCCCGGCCAACGCGGTCCTCAACGACAAGCTCAACGCTTACCTTGCTGGCGGCGGGGCGCTGATTGCCTCATTCGAATCGGGTATGGACCTCGATAAGCTTGCTTTTGCGCTGGATGCGCTGCCGGTGACGCTGGCCGGCGAAGGACCGCGCGACCGAAGCGGCGAACTGGCGCGCGGCAAGCTTTACGAGCGCGCTGATTACTGCGAGTATATCGTGCCGACCGGCAAAATCGGGCGCGGCTTGCCGCCCACCGAACACGCTATGTATATCCGCGGCCTGGATGTCAACGCCGCCGCCGATGCCGACGTCCTCGCGGAAATCACGCCGGCTGTATTCGACCGAACGTACGAGCATTTCTGCTCACACCGTCAGTCGCCGTCGTCGGGCGCGACCGCCGGCGCGGCTATCGTCCGCCGCGGCAACGTCATATACTTCTCCAGCCCGCTCTTCACGCAGTATTATCACAACGCGCCCCAATGGTGTCGCACGCTCTTCCTGAATGCGCTGGACATGCTGTTGCCGCAGCCGTTGGTACAGCACGGCGGCCCCAGCACACTCGAAGTTATGCTCAACGAGCAGCCGGCGCGGAATCGGCTGGTGCTGCATCTGCTGCACTACATACCCATCCGCCGCAGCCAACAGATTGACGTCATCGAAGACGTGATTCCACTGTACGATGTGCCGATTTCCATCTGTACCGACAATGCAATTCAAAGCGTTAAGCTGGCGCCCGACGGCGACAGCGTCGACTACCGCGTCAGCAACGGCCGGCTGGAGTTCACCGTGCCCCGCGTCTTGGGACATCAGATGATCGAATTGAGCTATCGGGAGTAAGCGCATGCAACCAGTTCCATTTGGCAATACCGGTTTGATGACGCCGCCGGTCATCTTCGGATCGACGGCGCTGGGCAATCTATTCCGCGAATTCAGCTACGAATCCAAACTGGAGACGATGCGCGCCATCTTTGAGCATCTGCCCAAACCTGTCGTCATTGACTCGGCGGGCAAGTACGGCGCCGGCCTGGCGCTGGAAGTCATGGGCGATTGCTTGCGCGAGCTGGGCGTTGGCGATGACCAGGTCATCATCAGCAACAAGCTGGCCTGGCTGCGCGCGCCCTTGACCGCGCCGGAACCGACATTTGAGCCGGGCGCCTGGTTCGGGCTCCAGCACGACGCCGTGCAAGACATCAGCTATGCCGGCATCCTGAAGTGTTTCGAGCAAGGGCTGGAGTTGCTGGGCGGCGATTACAGCACGCAGTTGGTATCCGTGCATGACCCGGATGAGTATCTTGATGCCGCCGCCTCGCCGGCCGAGCGCGAGCGCCGCTTTGACGACATCCTCGGCGCATACCAGGCTTTAGGCGAGTTGAAGGCGCAGGGGCAGGCCAAGGGCATCGGCGTCGGCGCCAAGAACTGGAAGTCGATCCAGGAGATTGACGCCCAGGTCGCGCTGGATTGGGTCATGTTCGCCAATAGCTACACGCTCTACTCGCACCCGCCCGAATTGCTGGCTTTCATGGATTCGCTGCATGCCAAGGGCGTCGCCATCATTAACTCGGCGGTCTTCAACGCCGGCTTCTTGACGGGCGGCGAATTCTTCAACTATGTCAAGCTCGACCCGTCCAAGCCCGCCGATCAGGAGAAATTCGCCTGGCGCGAAAGGTTCTTCGCGCTCTGCCAGCAGCACGGTCAAGTTCCGGCCGAGGTCTGTATCCAGTTCGGCAAGTCGCATCCTGGTATCGTGGCGCTGGCGCTAAGCACCAGCAGGCCGCGTCGCGTCAAGACAAATGTCGAGGCGATGTCCGCGCATGTCCCGGCGGCATTCTGGGACTTGCTCAAGGAAGAGGGCCTTCTCGCCGCCGACCATCCCTATATTTCTTAGCGCCGAGCATTGTTTTCTCTGTGTCCTCTGTGCCTCTGTGGTGAAATCAAAGAAAAAGGATTCTCATGCCCATGCCCGAGCAACGCCCGAATTTCCTCTTCATCATGTCCGACGACCACGCCTCGCACGCGATGAGCTGCTACGGCAGCCGCATCAACGAGACGCCCAATCTCGACCGCATCGCGAACGATGGCATGCGATTTGACAATTGTTTCTGCACCAACTCCATTTGCACGCCCAGCCGCGCCGCCATTCTCACCGGCGCGTACAACCACATCAATGGCGTCACCACGCTGAGCACGCCGATGGACAACCGGCTACCCACTTTCGTCAAGGACTTGAACGCCAGCGGCTACCAGACCGGCATGTTCGGCAAGTGGCATCTGGGGCAGGGACCGGCGCACGAGCCGACCGGCTTCGACGACTGGGCGGTGCTGCCCGGGCAGGGGCTTTACCATAACCCGACCTTCATCTTCCCAACCGAAAACGGATCAGAGAAGCGGCCCGTCAAAGGCTATGTGACCGACCTGATCACCGACATGAGCCTGGACTTCTTGCGGGCGCGGGATCCCGAACGTCCCTTCTTCCTCATGTGCCACCACAAGGCGCCGCACCGGCACTGGGAACCAGACGAAAAACACGCCGACATGTACCTCAATGAAGATATCCCCGAGCCGGATACGCTCTACGACGACTACGCCAACCGCGCATCCGCCGCCGAAGCGGCCGAGATGCGCATGGGCGTTCATCATACGCCGCTGGATCTCAAAACCGAGATCCAGCATGACCTGCCGGAGATGGAGCTGCGCAAGTGGGCCTATCAGCGGTATATCAAGGATTATCTGCGCGTCGTGGCCAGCATCGACGACAATGTCGGCCGCTTGCTCGATTATCTGGACGCCGAGGGCCTGACCGAAAACACAGTGGTCGTCTACACCTCGGATCAAGGCTTCTTCCTGGGCGACCACGGCTGGTACGACAAGCGCTTCATGTACGAAGAATCGCTGCGGATGCCATATATCATGCGCTATCCCAAAGGCATCGCCGCGGGCAGCGTCAACGCGGACATGGTTCTCAATGTCGACTTCGCGCCGACCTATCTCGAACTCGCCGGATTATCGCCGCCTGACGCGATGCAAGGGCGCAGCTTCGCCCCGCTCCTCCGCGGCGAGACGCCTGACGACTGGCGAGACAGCATGTATTACCGCTACTGGATGCACAAGGCGCACCATAACGTCTACGCGCACTATGGCATCCGCACCATGCGTTACAAGTTAATCTACTATTACGCCGACGCCTTGGGGACCACAGGCAGCATTGACGAGACCTACGCGCCCGAGTGGGAACTCTTCGACCTGGAAGCCGATCCCTACGAGTTGAACAATATCGTCGGTGACCCGGCCCATGCGGATTTAGTGGTGGAGCTAAAAGCCGAACTGCATCGCCTGCAGTCCGAGGTCGGCGACCAGCGCTATCACCTCGATATCGAATAGTCGGCGTCTAGAATTATTTCTTTGGCTCGGGCGATGAAGCGGCGGAAACCTGCTTCCATAGACGGGTAGGCGAACCAGCCTTCCGGATCCGTCATGGGGCGGGCGCTGGCCGCCAGCTCAAATAGCGCTAGGTCACGCCGCGGCAGCGTCCAGCCGGCCGCCGCCTCATAAACGCGCAGGAATTCATCGGCCGCTTCCGGCTCGCCCTCGATGCAATAGCCCATCCGCGCATAAGCCACATCAGCCGCGGGATGTCCGTAGCCGGCTTCTTCCCAATCCAGCACGGCCACGATTTCGTCCCCGCGCCAAAGGATATTGCCCGCCCAGTAATCGGTATGGGCGAAGCGCGGTTCGACCGGCGTCCAGCGCCCCCAGCGGTCATTCACCATGTGCCAGACAACTTCGCCGTCGGGGTCGGCCCGCATATAATCGGGCACGCGGCCGCCCTTGATGAACCAGGCGACCTCCACATCGTCGTTCATAAGATAGCGCTTGTCGGGCTCGCTCAAGGGCGTTCGATGGATACGCGCCAGCATACGCGCCGTCTTGGCCGCCATCCGCCCCCAGCGCTTCGCCTCTGCCGGCAACTCAATCGGCGCGCCCGGTACATATTCGGTGACGATGCCGGGCAAGCCTAGCAGCGAACCATCGTCATCCAGCAGCAGCGGCGGCGGGACCGGCAAGCCTAGGGCCGTCAAAAGCTTCAGCGCATGAAATTCGCATAGGTGTTTGACGTGGCCCTCTTCGTAGTTGTCCGGGTTGTAGCGCCGCACGACGATGTTGCGCGCCTGCCCGCCAGCGCCCTCGGCCGCGACCAGATGCGTGAAGTTGCTGTAACTGCCGGGCAGTTCGTGCACGCCAAATTGCGCGCCGTTCATGCCCAGCGCGTCCAGCACCGCGACAATCGCTGAGGTCGCGGGTATGCCGCCGTTCGGCCCGCTCATCGCAGTTCCACCCGCCAGGCGGCCGCCAAATCGGTCTTGAAGTCGATACCGCGCGCGTCAATCGTCAAGCCCTCCGCCGACTGCGTCCATTGAACAGCTTGCTCAGATTCCAGAAGCGCCACGCGCGCAACCGGCACGGATTCATCCAGCGCCTCGAAGGTCACAGATCCCGGTGGGATGCCCAGTGTCATCGCGTAAATCGTCTTTCCGTCTCTGGACTGCGTATAGCGGCGGTCATCGGCATTGCAGGCGTCGTATTCCCAGAATTTATGCCCGCGCCGTTCAACGATCAGCTTCTCCACATCACCCTCGGCGTGGGTCGTCCAGGGCACAGTTTCGTAGATCGCGCCCCCATTCCAACGCAGCCACTCGCCCATTTGCAGCAGCGGTTCTCGCTGGCCCTCGGGGATTGTGCCGTCGGGTTTGGGCGATAGCGAGAGCATCATCGTGCCGCCGCGCGCCGCGCAGTCGATCAACTTGCTGAGAAGCGTATGACCGCTGGCGTATTGCTGGTTCTCCACCCAGCCCCAGGACTGGTCGCCGATGCGCATATCGTCGTTCCAGGGGCGCTCGTACACCGGCGGGCGATCGCGTCCCTTTTCGAAGTTGATCACGCCGAAATCGGGATGAAAATTGTACTGCATGCTGACCGGCAGCTTGTTGAGCACCAGCACCTCTTTGCCCCACGCGCGCGCTTGATTCAGATAGTGCGCCAGGATTTCCAGCGCGACCTCTTCATAGCCGTCTTCGCGGAACTTGCCGCCATCGAACCACATCATGTCGGGCTGATACTTGTCGATGACCTCGCGCACCTTCAGCTGCCACTGCTGGAAGAAGTCTTCGAAACGGCTGGTCTGCTGCACCCAGTAGAAGTCGGCGAAATCGGGGTCGAAGAGTTCCCAACCCTCCGCCAGGCCGCGCTCGACAGCCGCCTCGTCAAGGGTTTGGTCCCACTGATTCCAGCCGGGCAGGAACCAGTTGAAGCCGCGGATGATGTGAAATGGCGCGACCAGGCGCAAGTCGCGCTTGCGCAGGGCGGTCGCCAACTCGCCGTAGAGATCGCGCTTCGGTCCCATTCCCCCGACGTTCCAGCGGTAGACATCGCTGTCCCACAAGCCGAAGCCATCGTGATGCGCCAGCGAAAAGCCGGCGTAGCGCGCGCCGCTTTTGACGAAGAGATCGGCCCATTCATCGGCGTCGTAGCGCTCGGCCGTAAAGCCGTCGATGAAGCGCGTGTAGCCGTATTCCGCGGGCGAGCCGAAATGCTCGCGGTGTTGCCGATAAATCTCATGCGCGGGATCGTGCATCCATTTGCCGTACCATTCGTTGCCGAAGCCCGGCACGGAATAGATGCCCCAATGCGCGTATAAGCCAAATTTACTGTCGCTGAACCACTGCGGAACTTCATGCCGTGTCAGCGACTCCCATGTTGCCTGGTAGCTGGTCATATTTACTCCCGCTTGCCCATTGATTTCAAAGCCGGACTGGTGTGCCGCGGCTCGCGCACCCACCAAAATAGCAGCGCGCCGCCGATAAGGCCACAGATAAGAGACGCGATAAACAGCGCGTTAATGTCAATAGTCGCCGCCAGCCAGCCGGCCAGAATGGGGCCGGCGAAGGTGAAGGGCGCGATCAACGTGTTGGTGAGGCCGATGAAGGTCGGCTGTTCGGCGGGCGTTGCGAATTCCAGCACGATATTCAAGCGCGAAACGCTGTCGCAGGATATCGCGCAAGCCAGGAAAATGAAAGCCGGCAGCAGTCCCAGCAAGCTGGTCGAATTCAGCGCGATCACTGCCGCCAGGGCCATGCTGGCTGCCGATAACGCGAGGTTGCGTTTATGCCCCCAGCGGTCGCCCAGCCAGCCGAAGAGCAGCCGCATCAGCGCTTGCGACCCGATGAATATCGCGTTGATGAGGCCGATATCCGCGCCGCTAAGTTCAAAGCGCAGATTGGCCAGGATGATGAAGAAACTTACCGACATCATGCTCAGGCTGAGCAAGGCGTAGCCCACAAGGAAGCGCCGATAGTTGCCATGCGCGCGCAAAACCGCTGGCAGCCGCCTGAAATAGTGCCGTAGGGGAACAGCTTGCGTGATGTCGTCGCTCGCCGGTTCGCGGGTCAAGGAAAGCGCGAACCAGGAAATCGCCAGGGGCGCGCCGGCTATGAGGAAGAGCAGTGTGAAATTGCCCGGATAATCGACGGCGTCGAGAATACGGCCGACGAAATATGCGCCGACGACGCCCATCAGCAAGCCGCCGCCATCGGCCAGGCCGAAGAATATGCCGCGCCGCCTGACCGGGATGACCTTGCCGATCATGGTGAACCAGGCCGGCGTGACAACGCCCCCGCCCAAAGCCGCGGCGGCGATGCCGATGAAAAAGAGCGCCAACGCCAGCCCCGGCGCCTCAACCGCGAAAAGCAGCAGCGCCAGGCCGATCAGTGGGTAGGGCAGGCGCTGTAGCAGGCCGCTCAGCAGCAGGACGAAGGGCAGCTTGCGCCGCAAGCCCTGGGCGTGATTGGCGACCAGCAGTTGCGGCAGCAAGAAGGACAAGCTGAAGATGGCCTGGATCATGCCGACGGCGATCGGCGAATCCGTAAGCCGGCTGACCAAAAGCGGCATGATGGTCTCTTGCGAGACCAGGCTAATCGCCAGCGCATAAAACATATTGTCGAGAACATTGACCGTGAAATTCCAATTGCGGTCTTTCTCGACAGCGGATTGCGCCGCGCCACTGCTCATTCGCCGCTCTTCTTCTTCGCCTTGTCCTGGCTCATGGGCGTAGGCGTCACATGCCGCGGCTCCTTCACCCAAAGCGCCAGCAGTACGCCGCCGACCGCGCCGAAAATCAGGATCAGATCAAATAGTTGCTGGAAGCTGCGATCCGCGACCCAGCCGCCGAGTATCGGCGCCAGGAAGACAACTGGCGCCAGCAGCGTATTGGTCAAGCCGATGTACGTTGGCTGGTCTTCGGGCACGGCGAATTCCAAAACGATGTTGAGGTGCGAGATTCGATCCGCGGCCAGCGCTGTGCCCAGCAGCGCAAAAGCCGGGATCAGACCGATCACGCTGCTCGCCAACGAAGCGGCCAGGGCGGCGCCGGCGGAAGCGAACGCGAAGACGGTCAAGATCAGCTTGTGGCCGCGCCGGTCGCCCAGCCAGCCCAGCGCCAACTGCATCACCGCCTGGCTGCCCAGCAAGACAGCGGTCAGCGCGCCAACCTCCGCCCCCGAAAGTCCATAGCGGTCGTTGCCGAAGACGATGAACAAGCTCGCGCCCATCAAGCTAAAGCGACCGATGGAATAACTCAGCAGGAAGCGGCGGAAGTTGACATTGCGCCGCAGCACCGCCGGCAACTGCCGAAAGTAGCGCGAAAGCGGTATATGCTCTTTGACTACCGGGCTCTCCGGCTCGCGATTGAGCGCCAGGCCGCACCAGGATACGCCCATGAAAAATGAGGCGGCGAAGAAAAGGGTGGCGAAATTCTGCGGATAGGCGACATCGTCCAGGATGACGCCGACGAAATAGGCGCCGATGAATCCCATCAATGTGCCCAGACCGTCGCTGACGCCGAAGAAGATGCCGCGGCGATTGACCGGCAGCACCTTGCCGATCATGGTGAACCAGGCGGGCGTGGCGATGCCGGCGCCGAACGCGCCCAGGGCAATCACCAGGTAAATCGCCAACAAGGCCAAGGTCGGCGAGTCTTTCGCGAAGAAATACACCACGACGCCGGCAAAGATGTAAGGCACGCGCTCCATCAGCCCGCCGATGAACATCACGTAAGGCAGCTTGCGCGTCAGCCGTTCTGCATGGTTGGCGGCGAATAACTGCGGCAGGTAGAAGCAGATGCTGAATATCGCCGGAACCAGCCCGATGGCTATCTTGGAATCGGTCAGATTGTCGATCAGCAGCGGCATGATCGTTTCGCGCGATATCAAGCTGAAAGACAGCGTGATAAAGGTGATGTCGATCAGATTGACCGAAAAGTTCCAGGGCAGATTCTTTCGTACGAAGTCGTCAGTCTTGGCGGCCAAGTCAATCTCCGATGCTAGTGATCTTGAGGGCGTGCGCGTGCGAATCCGGCAGGTTCGGCAGCGTTACGCGCAGGTCGGCGCCGTCTTGCCGCCAGGCCAGGTCGCCGTCGCGGCCGAGCAGCTGTATGCTTGCCTCAGCCGGCGCGCTCAGCCCGGCAATGGCGATCTCGCTTTCAGCCGGCGTGCCCAAGAGCGTGACGAAAAGGGCATCATCCGCCTTTGTGAAGCGCAGGTCCAGCCCTTGCGTCGTGGCGCCCTCCGCGCGCGTCCAGGGGCGCGTCTCGAATATGGCTTCACCATTGCGATCCAGCCAGCAGCCCAGGCTACGAAGTCGGTCGGCCTGGTTTGCCGGGATGCTGCCGTCCGCCATTGGCCCGACATTCAGCAGCAGATTGCCGTTCTTGCTGACGATATCGACGAACATGTGAATCAGCTCGTCTTCCGCCAACAACTGCTCGTCGCCTTCGTTGCGGTTATAGCCGAAGCTATGGCCGATGCCGCGGCAGCACTCCCATTTCACGTCCTGGATTTCGTCGAAGGTGGCGTACTCGGGCGTGATATAGTCGAAATGCGGGCCATGCGGCACGAGCAGTTTCTTGCCTGCCTTGCGCCGTTGCTCGCGCAATTGCGTGAAGCGGTCGTTGATGACGCCCTCGGGCACGCTGTTGTAATAGTAGGCAAAGAGCTCGCCCAGATCGGCCGCCGCCGGATAACCGATGTCATTCCACATGATTGACGGCTGATAGCGGTCAATCAACTCCTTCCAGTGCGCGACCGAGTATTCCACGAATTCGGGCGTCTGTACGATCGTGCCGAAGACATCGGCGCCGTCGTTGACGCGCGCTTCGTTGAAGGCCCAATCCAGCCCGCCGGAATAATAGAGCGCCATCTTCATGCCCTGCCCGCGCACCGCTTCGGTCAGCTCGCCGACTACATCGCGCTGCGTGTGGTAGTTGGCTTTGTGCGGGCAGGGGATGTCGCTGGGCCACAAGGTGAAGCCGTCATGGTGCTTGGTGGTCAAGACCACGTAACGCGCGTTGACCTCGCTGAATAGCGCGGCCATGTCATCCGGCTGCCAGCGCTTCAGCGCGCTGTTGAACCCGGGCGCGAAGTCATCATAGTCGAAGTCCGCGCCATAATTCTGGTTGTGCCATTCGCGGGTGGGGCTGTCTTCGAACTTGAGCGTGTTCAAATACCATTCGGCGTAAGAATTGAGGCGGAACCACTGGCTCATATCGCCGCTCTCGAAAACCTCGCCGATGTCGCCGCCGTGTGGCGCCCAGGCCGGCACCGAGTACAGCCCCCAGTGGATGAAGATGCCCAGCTTGGCGTTGTGATACCATTCCGGTACTTCATGCGCCCTGACAGATTCAAGTGTCGGTTGATAAGTCATGTCAGCAAACCTCGATATATTGACGAATAGATTTTGGGAATGTCAGTAGTCTGCCCGACGGATGCTGCCATCGCTCATGGCCAGGACCAGGGACTCGCCATCAAGCGACAAGCACTCGACGCCGTCCCCAACTAGCTCGTTCCAACTGGCGCCGCCGTCTTTTGAGCGCAGGACGCGGTCGTCCATTTGTGCGATGATCGTGCCGTCTCTTGCGAGCGCCAAAGAGTTTACGGCGCCGTAGGTCTTCCGCAGCGTCTCCCAGCTATCACCGCCGTCTTGCGAGCACAGCAGTCCATGCGACTCCGTCCCGGCATAGAGCGCGCCGCTATCAGCCAGCGCCAGGCTCAGGGCAGTTTCGCCCCCGGCCGGCATTATCAAGTCTTGCCACAAGCGGCCGCCGTTTTGGCTGGCGTAGACGCCGCTGCCCGTGCCGGCGTATACGAGGCCGTCCTCGGCGAAGCGCGGCGAAAGCGCCAGGGCGTAAACACTGTGATCGAACAAGCCATGATTGACCGCCTGCCAGGTCGCGCCGCCGTCGGCCGAGCGAAAAACGCCGTCTTCGAATGTGCCCGCCAGGATGCAGCCGCCATCGGCGACGCCCGGCGCGGCCGCCAGGCAGGTCACCAGCGGCGCCGGCGCTCGCAGTTTAATCGCTTCCCAGTTCGCGCCGCCGTCCATCGAGCGGGCGACGCCGCCCTGAATCCCGGCCAGCATCAAGCCGCACCCGGCATCGATAGCGAGCGCCAGCGCCGGCGTCTCACGATCAGGCAGCCAGGCCCGAAAGAGGTTCTGCGCTTCGCCTGCGGCCGGTATCCGATACAAGCCGCTTTGGCGCGCGGCGTAGATTGCGCCGCCAAGGGCGACCAGGCTGTGCGTACGGTCAGTAACATTGGCTGCGGTCATCTAGGGCTCCGTCATCGTTTCGGGCTCGCGATGCAAAACCAGCACATCAATCGTCAGCGCCAGCGCAGCACTCGAGACCGCCCGCCGCAGCGCCTCGACCTGCACCTGCGCGACGTCGACGATGCCGGCTGCCGCCACATCAACGAATGCGCGCTTCATAACATCAAGACCGGTGGAATCGCCCGGCCTCAGTTGCGCCATGATTTCGCTAGGGTCGTAGCCGGCGTTTGCCAGCAGCCGTCGCATCGGCGCTTCAGCAGCATGCGCCAGGATCAAGCAGGCGGCGCGGCCTTCCAGGTCGTCATAGCCTGCCGCTTCCGCCAGCAGCCAATCGCGGCAAGCTACCAGCGCTGTCCCGCCGCCCGGAATCACGCCGTCGCGGGCCGCCCCGCGCAAGGCGCGTATCGTGCGCTCCGCCAGGTCTTTGCGTTGCCGGATTTCGTCTTTGGCGATGCCGCCGACATACACGGTCGCCAGCCCGCCGTTTAATTTGCCCAGGCGATTCAGCGCCCGGGCGCGCGTGTCATCATCGTCGGTCTCTGCGTATGTCCGGCGCAGTCGGCGCGCTAACTCGCGGACGGCGCGCGGATCGCCCTTGCCGCTGGCGAAGCCGAAGTTCTTGTCGTCTACCCAAACCCAGCGCGCCCCGCCAAAGTCGTCCGCCCTAACAGTTTCCAGCGAATCGCCCGCTTTCAGCAAAATCGGCCGACCGCCGGTCAGCAAGCAGATGTCGCCATGCGCTTGATGCAAATCGCCCGGATGAAATTCGTCGATCTTGGCGACGACCGTGCGAATCTTGTCGCTAATTCGTTTGTCAAGGACGACCGACAGTCCTTTGTCAGAGATTGAGGCCACAATCAGAAGCAGCTCTTTGATGCCGCGGCGGAGCGCCAATTGCATCAGCGGCACGAGCTCGGCCGGTTCTTCGATTTCCATGTCCGTTACCAGAATCGCGGCGTCGTGCAATTCGGCGACTTGTCGATGACCGCCGCGCAGCATTTCTTTGGATTGCGCGCCGCCTTTCCAATAGCAGCCGGCGACATAATTGTATTCCATGCCGCGCCCATGGCCTTCGCGCACATCGACCTGAGCGTGCGGTCCCACCGTGTACATGATCTCGCCCAGGATGCGCGCCATCTCTTCGTCATAGCAGACTGAAAACGCCGCCGCGCTGAGTTCGTGTTCCGTGCTGAGGAAGCGCGTATCGGCTGTCAGGCGCTCGCTCAAGCCGGGCAGCAATTCCATCAGGCGTCCCCGAAGGCGCATGGGGTCGACGCCGGCGGCGATGAAGCGCAGCCCCTCATTGTAAATTGCTTCGTAAAGGACGGCAGTTGCGGCGACGCCGTCGCCGGCGTGCTGATGCATGCGCCACATGACTTGCCGCAAGAGCATGGCGCCAACATCTTCGTCCTGCGCCGGCAGAGCGATGATACGCCGCGCGATCAGGCCGCCATCGTCCAGAAGTTCAAGTTTTTCCAGGTTCTGCGCCACCGCGCGGCGCGGCAGCGGACCCAGCGTTGGCGCCACCGCCTGCGTCAGCCTGGCGAAGCCACGCCTCAACGCGCGCCCTGTCTGTGGCTGATGAATGACCTTGGGCTTTGGCATATTGTTGCGACAACTCTGGTTCGCAGTTTGCGGAGACGGCAAATAAGAAGAGAGCGACAAGCCTTCTACTGTCTATCGAAGCGGCGATGCTGCTTGACGCGCTCCCAGAAAATAATAGTCTTGCTTGCGCGCGCGGGCAAGACGGGTTCTCGAAAGTTAGACGGCATTTTGCCGGAATATCCGCACTCGTCGGCATATTGGCGGCATTCTTTGACAAATCCGCCAACCTCGACTACTATACAGACACGTCCGCATCGGCTCGCAATAATACGCCGTATGTTGGTTGAATGAGTTAGAGTCTTGTCGAAGGAGGCGCCTTTGGCAATAATGAAACGCAGAAGCTGTACTTAATTGGTCCGAGAGAAACTATGGAAAGGAACCGACATGAGCACTGAGAAACTTTCACGCCGCGCATTCTTGAAACTCGCGGCCGCCAGCAGTTCCGGCGTCGCGCTCGCGGGATTGGGTCCCTTGAGCAATATCGCCGCCGCCCAGGATCAGGTCGAGCTGACCTTCGGCCGCCACTGGGAAGCGGCCTTCCGTCCGCGCCAGGCCGAGTACGATGAAGGCTTCATGGAGCGGCATCCGGATATCAAGATCAGCATCACCTACAACACCTGGGCTGACCACAATAATGTGGTTCCGGCTTGGGCCGCCGCCGGCACCTTGCCCGACGTCATCTACGTTCACGGCAGCCGCGCCACGCCTTGGGCGCATGAGGGCATCATCATCGACATCCACGACATCGTCACCGCTGATGAAGAATTCAATGTTGACGGCATGTGGGAAGAATCGGTGCGTTTGTACCGCGTCGACGGCCGCATCCACGCGCTTCCCTACGACCACGGTCCCATCATCCTTGGCTACAACAAGGACATGTTCGACGCCGCGGGTATGGACTACCCGAGCGAAGACTGGACCATGGAAGACATGGCGGCCGCCGCAATCGAGTTGACCGATCCTGACGCTGGCGTCTGGGGCTGGGACGGACGCCTCGACCTCGGCAACGGCGGCGGCGGATTCTTCACCGGCGCCTGGGGCGGTGTCCACATGAACGAAGATGAATCCGCGATGACCTTTGACACGCCCGAAGTTCGCGCGGCGCTCAACCATTGGTACAACCTCCAGCACGTCGAAAACGCCGGCTCCAGCGGCACCGAGATGGAAGCATTCCCCAACTCGCAGCCCTTCCGCGCCGGAGTGGCCGCGATGGGCCATATCGCTACCTGGAGCACGCCCAGCATGCGCGCGCTCGCCAATTTCGAGTGGGATGTCGCGCCAACGCCGATGGGCGCCGACGGCTCGCGCTATACCGGCGCGTTCGGTAGCGGCTACGGCATCACGCCGACTAGCGACAAGCCCGACACCGCCTGGACTTACCTGCGCGAATATCTGTCGCTGGACGGCATGATCTTCATGTGGAGCCTTTCGGGCCGCGGTTCACCGGCGCGTCCGGAAGGTTTGGAAGCCTGGCTGACGTCGGATCCGGCGCCGCCGAGCGGACACTACTTCCTGGAAGCGATGTTCGACTACGCGGTGACAGGGCCTCCCTTCCAGTCGCTGGCGGCCGCGCAGGTCAGCCAGATCCTGAGCCGCGAGGCCGATCTGCTGCGCCTGGGCGAGACCAGCGTAGACGAAGCCATCGCCACGATTCAGGGAGAAGGACAGGCTGCGCTCGACGAAGTCGCCGATATGTAGCTTGCAGTTCTAGACTGCATAGTAACGAGGGAGATCGCCAAGCGGTCTCCCTCACTTCTGTAGACCAGATAGCGAGCGCGGAACCTATGTTACGAAGGTACTTCCCCAGAATTTCGGCCGCCGCCCAGCGCGAAGAGCGAATATTCTATCTCTTCATCCTGCCCTGGTTGATCGGCTTAGTCGTGTTCAGCATCGGTCCCGTCTTCGGCATGCTGGGCTTAAGCTTCACAGATTGGCGAATCTCGCTGGACGACCTTCAGTTTGTGGGCTTCGAAAATTATGCAAAGTTATTCGACGATCCGATCTTTTGGGTGTCCGTAGGCAACACCCTGTATATTGTCGTCGGCAGGGTAGTCTTCGGTGTTTCATTTGCCTTGCTGCTCGCGATTCTGCTTAACCAGAAAGTGGCCGGCATCGCCTTCTTCCGCGCGGTGTATTATTTACCGACTGTGACGGCAGGCGTGGCAGTGGCGCTGGTCTGGATTTGGATCTTTAATCCCCGCCTCGGCATCCTGAATTACACGCTGAAGCAGATCGGCATCCAGGGGCCGCCCTGGATATTCAGCAAGACCTGGGTCAAGCCGTCGTTGATCTTGATGAGCATGTTCTCGGTCGGCCCAATCATGATTATCTTGCTGGCGGGATTGCAGGGCGTGCCGAAAGAACTTTACGAGTCTGCCGAAATCGACGGCGCCGGCCACTGGGACAAGTTCGCCAACGTCACGCTGCCCATGCTCTCGCCTGTGCTCTTCTTTGTCATCATCATATCAGTCGTTAGTTCCTTCCAAAACTTCACCGAAATACGCGTAATGACGGAAGGAGGTCCCGGCGAATCAAGCAATGTCTTGATCTGGTACTTATGGGAGAACGCCTTCATATTCTTGCAGCTCGGCATCGCCGCGGCCGTCGCCTGGATCATGTTCGTCATTCTTATGCTGTTGACTGGCGCGCAGTTCTGGGTCGGCAGGCGCTGGGTCTATTACGAGGCTGAAGCGTAATGGCGGCGCGCAAACGCAGAGACCAGGTCAACTGGCGCAAGTCCATAGAGGGCCGGCGCGCGATCGGCATCATCGTCACCTTCGCGCTCCTGATCCCGCTCGGCATCGCCTTTATCCTGCCATTTATCGTCATGGTGTCTACCGCGCTCAAGCCGCTGAATCAGGTTTTCGCATTCCCGCCGCGCCTGATCCCGGAAACCGTGCAATGGGAGAACTTCGCCGACGGCTGGTACGGCTACGGCTACGTCAACTTCACCACCTGCACCTGGAATTCGCTTAAGATCACCGTCAACAATATCATCGGCAATATGGTCTCCTGCACGCTGGCGGCTTACGCCTTCGCGCGCTTGAAAGCCAGGGGCAAGAACTTCTTCTTCGCTGTCGTTCTGGCGACCATGCTGCTGCCTAACGAAGCGCTGGTGGTTCCTCAGTACGTGCTCTTCAACCGCTTCGGCTGGCTGGACACGCACTTGCCGCTGATGGTGCCGCCCTGGTTCGGCTGGCCCTTCTTCATCTTCTTGTTGCGGCAATTCTTCCTGACCATTCCCGAAGAGCTAATCGACGCCGCCAAGATCGACGGCGCCGGGCACGCGCGCATCCTGCTGCAAATCTTCATCCCGCTGTCCAAACCGGCGCTGGCGACGCTGGCGATATTCGCCTTCATCGGCAACTGGAACAATTTCTTCGGCCCGCTGCTCTACCTGCGCACGCCCGATGTCCAGACGCTGCCGGTCTGCCTGGTGCAGTATCAAGGCGCTTACGGCAATACTGAGTGGCACTTGATGATGGCGGTGGCGACCATCGCGGTCATCCCGGTTCTGCTGGTCTTCGTCTTTGGGCAACGTTACTTTGTCGAAGGCATCGCTACCTCCGGCGTCAAGGGATAGATTTCACCAAAGTCGCAGGCAGCTAGCGACTGAATTCTCAGCTGGCAATGAAAAGGCGGCGCGCTAACATCAACCCCCCTCTAAAGCTCCCCCCATCGCGATGGGGGGAGACTTTTTTCACGCAGCCGCGGGTTGCCCCACCAGCGCTCAAAAGACACTTGGTCGCCTGCTGTGTTGGCATGGCGCTGCTGATTCTCGGCGCTGCTGGCGTCACCGCCATCGGCAAGCCCGAACCCTTCGTTGACGTCAGCGAAGCCGCCGGCATCACCGCTACGCACCGCGGGCACTGGGAGCTTTTTGAGGACGACTTCGCCAGCGGCTATCTCGGCATCGGCCAGGCCTGGGGCGATTACGACCGCGACGGCTGGCTCGACCTCTACGTCACAGGCAATCGCGATCCCAGCGTCTTGTATCGCAATCAGGGCGACGGCGCATTTGTAGTCTCGCAGCTATCGCCACAGGTCGCGCTTGATGACGCCGATACCGGCGGCGCTGTCTGGGCCGATTACGACAACGACGGCTGGCTCGACCTTTATGTGCTAAATCACGGCGCCAACACGCTCTTCCACAACGACGGGGGCCGCGGCTTCCGCGATGTGACTGAGAAGGCGGGCGTCGGCGACGCCGGCAAGGGCACGACCGCCACCTGGGGCGACTTCGATGGCGACAGCTTCCTCGATCTGTACGTGGTCAACTGGTCCTGCTTCCCCGAATGCGGCGACCCCAATATCACGCGCGAGCACGACGAAGCCCGCGATACGCTCTATCGCAATCGCGGCGATGGAAGCTTCGAAGATGTGACGCGCTTGCTGGAATACGATTTGCTGCTGGGCGCGGGCTTCAGCGCCAGCTTCGTCGATTACGACAACGATGGCGACGCCGATATCTATGTCGTCAACGACCAGTTCAAGAATATGCTGGGCAATATCCTCTGGCGCAACGACGGCGCCGGCTGCGGCCTGTGGTGCTTCAGCGAAGTCTCCATCGAAGCTGGCGCGCGCACTTTCATCCACGGCATGGGGCTGGCGGTCGGCGATTACGACAACGACCTTGACCTGGACTTTTACTTTTCCGACATGGTCAACGGCATGGTGCTGCTGCAGAACCAGGGCGACGGCGCCTTCGTCGATATGGCGGAAGAAGCCGGCGTGGTGGTGGGGCCCAGCAGCGCCGTCGGCTGGGGCACCGTCTTCTTCGATTACGACAACGATAGCTGGCTGGACCTCTACCTCACCGCCACCGAGTTCATCCAGTTCGATGTCTTCAGCGGGCCCGAAGGCATGATGTTTGAATATCGCGATTATCTGTTCAAGAATCGCGGCGACGGCAGCTTTGCCGACGCAACGCCGCAAGATTGGCTGGTCGACCTGAAACCGAGCATGGGCCTGGCTTACGCCGATTATGACAAGGACGGCTTCCTCGACTTTGTGCTGGGCAACTGGAACGAGGGTTACCAACTCTACCGCAACACCGGCGCTATCGGCGGGTCGAATAACTGGATCAATATCCGTTTGGTCGGCGGCGGCGACGTCAATCGCGATGCCATCGGCGCGCGCGTGACGATCACGACCGACGACGGCCGCCAGCTGCTGCAAGAGGTCAAGAGCGGCTCGAGCCTGGGCGCGGGCAATGACACCGCGCTGCATTTCGGCCTGGGCGCGGCGACTGTCCGCGAGCTGCGCGTCCGCTGGCCCAACGGCGCTGAAGAGATGCTGAGCGATGTCGAGGTCAATCAATTTCTGGAAGTCGCCTACGCCGGCTGAAGCGCGTATCTACTGACGGATTGTAGGGGCGACCTATCTGGTCGCCCGCTACCAAAATGCGGTGCTGTAGCGTATGCAGGACGAGCCAAGGCTCGCCCCTACAGCATGCTGATTTGGTTCAGTTTCTAAGACTTCAAGTACAACTTAACCACCGGAACCTCAGTCCGCGGCTGGACGACCGGCAGCTGCAGAGTCGCCGTATTCTCCTCGTCCACGCTGAAGTGAATCTCGCTACCGTCATGCAGGAACTCGGCGAATTCGATGCGATCGCCGATATCGTCGATATGCAGATGGCGGAATGGATACGCGAAGACGTGGACGTATAGCGAGTCGCCGTTCTGCGTCAGGCGACAATCTTGCGGCGCCTTTAGCGCGCTGGCGGTACAGCCGTAAATCGACTCGCTGTGCTGATGCATCCAGTCGGCGTAAACGCGCAGCGCATCCTCGGCGCGGCTGTCCAGCTCGCCCAGCGCGGTCGGCCCCACATTCATCAGCAGATTGCCGCCGGTCGCGACCGTGTTGACCAGCATGCGAATCAACTGACCCGGGCTCTTCCAGGTGGCTTCGTCGCGGTGGTAACCCCAGGAACCGCTGAGTGTCTGGCAGGTCTCCCAGACGACCGGCTGCCCATCGACATGCACCCATTCGCGCGGCTGGAATTGCTCGGGCGTGTAGATATCGGCGGACGAGGGCAGGTCGAGCCGGTTGTTGATGATGATCTCCGGCTGCAGCGAGCGGCTGAGTTCCTCCAAGCCGGCGCTGTCCCAGTCGTCGCGGCCCTTGCCGTCCGGGCCCGGGTAGGAAAAGTCGTACCAAATCACATCGATCTTGCCGAAGTTAGTGAGCAGCTCACGCACCTGATTCTTCATGTAGGCCCGATATTTGCTCATATCGCGCCCCTGATTCAGCGCGGCGCGGTCGGGATGGTTGCGCTGCGAGTGGCGCATGTCGACCGTGAAATCGGGATGATGCCAGTCGATCAGCGAATAATAGAAACCGATCTTCAAGCCGCGGCTGCGGAAAGCGCGCACGACTTCCCCGAGCAAGTCCTTTCCCCAGGGCGTGTTGGTCGCGTTGTAGTCGGTATACTGCGAATCCCAGAGACAGAAGCCCTCGTGATGCTTGGAGGTGATGACCATGTATTTCATGCCGGCCGCCTGCGCCAGCTCGGCCCAGCGGTCGGGATTGAAGCGCTTGGGATTGAAATACTTGAAATAAGGCGCGTACTGCTCGTCGGTCAATTCTTCGCGGTTTTTCACCCACTCGTGGCGCGCCGGCAGGGCGTAGAGCCCCCAGTGGATGAACATGCCGAAGCGGTCGTTTATGAACCAGTCGGTCTTGCCTTTGGTTGGCTTGGGCTGATACATGACTCGCGACTCCTTCCCATTTGGTAGATAAATTTCATCCAACGTGGCGACTCGTAGGGCTTGTCCGATAATTGCGGCTGGCCCGCCAATTCTACCCCCATCCCCCGACCTGTCTCCCGCCATCTCAATGGCGGGCATCCCCAATGCATTGGAGGAAGGGGAGCTAACCTAGGTCAAACCGGAATGGATTCCGAAGTTTCTCACTTTTTGTCTCGATTTGCCAATCAACACGTTGAAGCTCCGGAAGTTTTTCACGAGGCCTTATATGTCGGACAAGCCTGGTAGGGGCGACCCATTGGATCGCCCGCTGCCATCGCCTTCAGTCTATACCTCGGGGGATGGTACACAAACACCCAGCTCTTCCGCTAGTTCTTGCAAATCGGCCCAAACGCGATCTGGCAGCGGGATGCCGCACTTAATCCGTTCGGCGTAGGCGCGCGCTTCCGGCTCGCCCGGCAGCAGCACCTCGTCGAAGCCCGCGGCCGGCTGCACAGATTTGACGTGCTGCTTCAGCGCCTCGACCTGATCGGCGAAATCGGTGTCTTCGTCGAAGGCTTCGGGCGCAAGCGCGAGCAGCAGGGTCGGATTGCCGAAGTGGAAGTCGGGCGAGACAATGGGGCGTTTGCCCGCCAGGAGCGTGGGAATGATCTCCATCATCATGGACAGGCCCGAGCCTTTGTAAGCGCCCATCGCCAGCAGCACGGCGCCATCGTCGACGATACTGGCATCGGTGCTAGGCCGGCCGTGCCTGTCCAGCATCATGCCATGCGGCAAGGGCTCGCCTTTGGCGCGGGCCAGCAGCACTTTGCCGTGCGCCATGGCGGACGTGGCGAAATCGAGCAGCAGCGTACGCTCGCCCGCGCAGGGAACGGCGAATGACATCGGATTGGTGCTGAAGACCTTCTCTCGTCCCCCATAGGGCGCGACCCAGCCGGTGTACATGCTGCCGCTGGTGAAGCCGATGCCGATCAGCCCGGCGGCGGCGATCATGTGCGTATATTCGCCCAGGCGACCGATGTGAGTCGTCTGGCCCAGCGATACCGCCGCGATGCCGTGCTCGCGCCCTATCTCGACCGCCAACTCAGCGGCGAAGCGCGCGCCAACTTGCCCGAAGCCGTAGCCGTTGGTGACCATGGCGGTGGCGCCGAAGCGCTTGCGAATGCGCGGACGCGCGGCCGGCTTGATCTTGCCCGCGCGCATCATGTCGACGTACTGCTTCACGCGCAGCACGCCGTGCGAGTCGTGGCCGAAGAGGTTGGTGGTCACCAGCGATTCGGCGACAACAACGGCGATATCAGGCGGCGCGCCGGCGGCGGCGAAGATGTCGCGCGTTAGCCGTTCCAGGGGTTCCGCTTGAATCGTGTATGACATGCGCGCGCTTTTGCGAGATACAGGCAATGTGGAGAAGTGTAGCCGCGCCTGTCCCGCCAGGCAAGCCGCGCCAACGTCGGAATGAAATCGCGGAATCAAGTCGGTTGTAGGGGCGACATATTATGTCGCCCGGAAATGCACTATCACGTCGGTCGTAGGGGCGACCCGCTGGGTCGCCCGCAAATGCGCGTTTGGTACATTGGGCGACTCACAGAGTCGCCCCTACGGTTGTGTCGGTTTGCGGAGATGCGCTATGATCTGGGCGTCGCGGACCAACTGGCCGAAGGAATCGCATGAAGCCGACCAACCTGCTCTTCATCATTTCCGATCAACATCAGGCCGCGGCGATGGGTTGCGCCGGGCATCCGCTAGTTCAGACGCCCAACCTCGACCGGCTGGCGGCGGGCGGGACGCGCTTCACCAATGCTTACACCAACTGCCCCATCTGCGTGCCGGCGCGAGCGTCGCTGGCTACGGGCCAGTACGTTCACAGCATCGGCAATTGGGACAACGGTTTTCCGTATGACGGCAGCGCGCCCAGCTGGGGGCATCGCTTGAAGGCGGCCGGCCATCGCGTCGATTCCATCGGCAAGCTGCATTTTCGGGGCGCGGACGACGACAACGGCTTCACCGAGGAGATTGAGCCGCTGCATGTGGTCGGCGGCATCGGCGATCCGGTCAGCGGCATTCGCGATGGTTCGGTGCGGCGCGATTGGCGGCCGGGCATCACTGAAGCGGGACCGGGCGACTCCACGTATCAGCAGTACGATGTTCGCAATCGCGAAAACGCCATCCGCTGGCTGCGAGCGCATCAGCACGATGAGCAGCCCTGGGCGCTTTTCTTGTCATTTGTCACGCCACATCCGCCCTTCTTCTCGCCGCCTGAAGCCTATGCGCGCTACGCCCACGCGGATATCCCGTTGCCGCCGCAGTGGCACGACGCCGATTGGCCGCGTCACCCGACCTACGACTATATGCGGCGCTTCTTCAGCTGTGAGCAGACACTGGACGAGGCGACCATCCGACGTCTGCACGCGGCCTATTACGGCATCTGCAGCTTTCTCGACGAACAGATCGGGCGGGTGCTGTCGGCGCTGGACAGGCTGAATCTGCGCGGGCGGACGCGCGTGATTTATACATCGGATCACGGCGAGCATCTGGGCGCGCGCGGCGTCTTCGGCAAGTTCACCATGTACGAAGAAGCCTGCGCCATTCCCTTCATTATGGCGGGACCGGATGTGCCGGCGGGCCGGGTCGTGGATACGCCGATTTCGCTGGTCGATTGCTACCCGACCGTGCTGGAAGCGCTGGGCTGCCCGGGCGACGAGCGCGATGGCTCGCTGCCGGGCGAATCGCTTTGGCCGATCGCCGCCGCCGATTCGCGCGAACGCACGGTATTCTCGGAATACCACGCGATCGGCTCGCCCAGCGCCTACTACATGCTGCGCGACCGGCGCTACAAGTACATCTATCATGTCGCTGGCCCGGCGCAACTCTTTGACTTGGAAAATGATCCGGATGAAGCGCATGATCTGGCGCGCCAGCCGGATGCGCGGACGCGGCGGCTGCTCAGCGAATACGAAGAGAAGCTGCGTTCGCTGCTGGATCCAGAAGCGGTGGATCGGCAGGCGAAGGCGGATCAGCGGCGCAAAATCGAATCTCTCGGCGGGCGCGCAGTTGTAATCAAGCGCGGCGCATTCGTGAACTCGCCAGTGCCCGGCGAAGCGCCTCGCTTTCGGGCGCTAAAATCGGCGGACTGAACGGCCGGCTGTGGGCGCGGTCAGCATCGGATTACAAAAGAACCAGCCCGGCGGCTGGTTCATTGCTTCGTGCCTGGAGAGATTCGAACTCCCGACACCTGGTTCCGTAGACCAGTGCTCTATCCACTGAGCTACAGGCACTGACGCGCCGCCTAGACTAGCGGCGCGAGCGCGATAAATCAAGAGTCAATCGTGTGTCGATGTATTCGGGCGAGCCAAGGCTCGCCCCTGCAATTGGCGCGCCGAGCACAGCGTCACGCCCAAGCGCGGCTTGTCGCTTTTGCGCGCATTTCAGCGCAGCCGTATAATTGAAGTCGATATGTACCGATACGCTGAGATTCTGTGGGAACGGCGCCGCTTGTTCCAGCCTGTCGTTGGTCTGACTAGGCGCGTTGCCGGCCGAAGATTCGGCCACTCGTCAGCCGCCCTGCTAATCGGTCTGCTGCTCGGGGCCTGCAGTGCGGGCCCGCTCTTGGCGCCGACGGCGACGCCCCTGCCCAGCGATACGCCGCCGCCGCCGACCGCGACCAGCATCCCGACCGCGACAGCGCCCCCGACTGAGACTGCCACGGCCACGCTTACGGCGACAGCCACGCCCACGGCCACGGTCACCGCGACGCCAACGGCCACGCCCACTGTATTTGGCTTCGTCAGGACGGCTCGGCGCGCCAATGTGCGGCGCGGACCCGGCACGAATTACGGCATCGTCGCCAGCCTGGCGCCGGGCAGTGGCGTGCAAGTATTGGGCGTCAACGACGACGACGATTGGTATCGCGTCCTGCTGGAGAGCGGTGGCGAAGGCTGGATCAGCCAACCGCTGCTGGAAATCGACGCTGGTCCCGAGGCGACCGAGGCGGCCGACGGCGAAACGCTCAGGCTGAGCGGGCAGACGCGCGTCGTGGTTGAGCTGGCCGATAGCGAGGCCGCCGGGCAAGACGGCGTGCTTGTCTTCGATGTCGAGATTGCCGATCTCGACGCGCTGAATGGGACCGCTACCGCGCTGGTTGGCGCCGCCCAGACCAGCACGGCCGCAGCCGCGCCCACAGACGCCGCGCCCGCAGCAAGCGCCACGCCCAGCGCGACCAGTCCTGCGGGACCGACCGCTGTGCCGCGCCTGGATGTCAGAGTCTTCGCCTTCTGCAACGACTCGTCATTTGGCATCCGCGCGCCGTCGAATCTCACACCGGGTTCAACCATTAGAATCTATTGGGCCTGGTTCGCCACGACCGAAGCCTATTTGCGCGACCACATGGCCAACGCGACGCATGAGCTGCGCGTTAACGGCGTAGAGATACGCAACGTCAACCAGTACCGCGGCAATCCCGGGCGCAGCGGCAACCAGCATGTTGTCTATTGGTTCGTGCCCTACGGCCCGCTGAGCGCCGGCGACTACAGCATCACCTACCGCGTGACCTGGCGCAACGCCATTCAAGACGGCTATCAATCGTACGGGCCAGGCGCCCGCACGGAATTCGAAGAAGAAAGCTGCAACTTTGTCGTGAGGTAAGGCGTGCCGCGCGGGGCAGCTCTATGGCGCGTGACCGAGCTAGGCGGCGGCATCGTCGAGCGGGACGATGCTGGATTCCGCCTTACATTGCCGCGCGCCGCCAGTGATGTCTACAGTGATGCGCAGATCAGCGATTACGCTTCGCGAACAGACTTCAGCCAACGGCCGCCGCTGCGCTTGAGCCTTCGCGCTCGCTTCGATGGCGATCTGAAGGGCACGGCCGGATTTGGCTTCTGGAATCACGCCTTCATGCCCGGGACGCGCTCGTTTCGCTTGCCGCAAGCGATCTGGTTCTTCTTCACGAGTCGAGAAAACGATATCGCGCTGGCGCGGGGCATCGCCGGGCACGGCTGGAAGGCGGCGGCCATCAACGCGCGCAGCCGGCGATTTCTGGCGCTGCTGCCATCTGCGCTGCCGGGTTTTCTGCTCATGCGCAACCGAATGCTCTACGCAACCTTGTGGCCCATCGGCCAGCGCGCAATCGGCGTCAGCGAGGCGCTGCTGGACGAAGCGCTATGTCGCGAGTTTCACAACTATCGCATTGACTGGTTTGACGGCCGTGCCGTCTTTGCGGTTGATGGCGAAGTCGTTCATGAGGCCGAGCATGTGGCGTCGGGCCCCTTGGGCTTCATCGCCTGGATCGACAATCAGTACGCGGTCGTAACGCCGCAAGGCCGCTTCAAGGGAGGACTGCTGCCGGCGTCGGGCGCGCAGTCGCTGGAAGTTCGCGACATTCAGATCAGCCCGCTATAGCGTGGATGGCTGTAAGGCATGTCCGGTAAATCAAGTTCAACCCGCAATCCCTGATATTTCAGCGCGTAAACGCCATCAAAAAGGTCGGGCCAGCGCGAATATAGTCAATTCAGTCCCAACTCCGCTGATTTTCGCTCCCCTTCCCTGATGATTCGGGGAAGGGGCCGGGGGATGGGGTAGAATTAGCGCATGATACAATGAAGCGAGGACTCGAAAACGGGCCAGGTTCGGCGATGACAGACAGCGCGGATAACGCGAATTTCAGCGCTCTGCTGGACGCTGTGGAGAGCCGCAAGCGGACGCTGCTGGCGTATCTGACGCAGGAGCGATTCTTGCGGCGCTTCCAGCCCGCGCATATACGCGACGCCGTATTCAGTTACGTGCGGGGCGGCGGCAAGTCTTTGCGGCCAGCGGTGGCGATGCTGGCTTGCGGCGCGCTCGGCGGCGATGAATCGCGCGCGCTGCCAGTGGCCGCTGCCATCGAAATCTACCACACCTGGACCCTCGTGCACGATGACGTGATCGACCGTGACGATACCCGCCGCGGTCTGCCCACCGTGCATCGCGACTTTGCGCGGCGGGCGGCGGAAGAATTTGGCTGGGCGCCCGATGCCGCCGAGCATTATGGCCGGACGATCGCGATGCTGGCAGGCGATGTGCAGCAGTCCTGGTCCTGGTCGCTGCTGTTTGAGGCGCATCTAGAATTCGGCGTACCGGCGGAAATCGTTTTGCGGCTTGGGCAAGACCTGGCCAGCCGCGTCACGCCTTTGCTCGTGGAAGGCGAAACCCTGGATGTGCAATATTCGGGCGCCGTGCTTGCTCTCGACGAATCCGCCATTATCGACATGCTCTGGAAGAAGACCGGCGTACTCTACGAATTTGCCGGCCGGGCGGGCGCGGCCATCGCGCTGAATAACGCCGATGCCGGCTTGCCAGCGGCGCGGGCGATCGCCAGGTTTTGCAGCCTCTGTGGCGCCGCCTTCCAGATTCAAGACGATATTCTGGGCATCGTCGGCGACGAGCGGCAACTGGGCAAGCCGGTGGGCTCCGATATTCGCGAGGGGAAGACCACGCTGCTGACGCTCAAAGCGCTTGAACGGGCCGATTCGCAGCAGCGCGAGCTGATTCTGCGGACGCTTGGCGCGGAGAACGCCAGCCATGACGACGCGCAGGCCGTGACCGAATTGCTGCGCCAGCTTGGCGCCGTGCGTTATGCGCAAGAGCGGTCGCGCCAAACAGTCGAAGAGGCGCTGGGGCATCTGGGTGCGCTGCCGCCGAGCGCCAATCGAGACTTGCTGGAACAATGGGCGCGCTACTTGATCCAGCGTCAGTTTTGAGTGGCGCCAAGAAAGTAATGAGCGTTCAGGAATCGCCGCATTGCCGCCCCATCGCCGGCCCTTCCCCGTATCAACATAGCAGGACCCCTTTAGAACCACGATCAAGAAACATGCGCGACAGTTACACAATACACCAGCGCTCATCAAGCTATCCCAGCGCGCTCCCCCTCCCTGGCTTGCCGGGGAGGGGGCCGGGGGGTGGGGTAAATCTGTGGCGCGCCGGCATTCCCAAAGAGTGTAGCTCATGTTAAACGCCAGGCGGCGTCGGCTGCGTAGGG
>VXLV01000006.1 GCA_009841405.1 Chloroflexota bacterium
AGGGGGCGGGGGATGGGGTTGCGTTGGCAGGAGAGGGAGGCTGCTCCTCCACAATCTCCACCACCGGGCCGGGCAGATAGGGCCGCAGCTTCTCGTTGACGCCGACCGCGCCGCTGCCCGGCCCGCCGCCGCCGTGTGGCGTCGAGAAGGTCTTGTGCAGGTTATAGTGCATAACATCAAAGCCGAGCTCGCCGGGTTTGACTACCGCCATCAAGGCGTTCATATTCGCGCCGTCCATATACATCAGCCCGCCGGCGTCGTGCACGGTGTCGATGACTTCAAGTATGGTCGACTCGAACAAGCCGAGCGTACTGGGCACAGTGATCATCATGCCGGCGATGCGGTCGCGCAGCTCGCCCTCGCAAGCGGCATGCAGCGCCGCCATATCGACATTGCCCTCATCGTTGGACGGCAGCTCGCGCACGGTCATGCCGGCCATGGTCACGGTAGCGGGATTAGTGCCGTGGGCGCTGTTGGGCACCAGGATGATATCGCGCTGGCGTTCGCCGCGGTCAATATGATATTGGCGGATCATCAAGATGCCGGCGAATTCGCCTTGAGCGCCGGCGGCGGGCGCAAGGCTGACCGCCTCGAAGCCGCTGATCTCGCCCAGCCACCGCTGCAGCTCGTGCATCAGGAAGAGCGCGCCCTGCGCTCCGCTCTCATCCGTCAGCGGGTGCAGCTGCGCGAATCCCGGCAGCCGCGCCGCGTCTTCATTGACCTTGGGATTGTATTTCATCGTGCAGGAGCCTAAGGGATACAAGCCCTGGTCGATTGAGTAATTCAGCTGGCTGAGCTTGACGAAGTGGCGCACGACTTGCACCTCGCCGACTTCGGGCAACGCCAGGTCAGCGCGCAGCAATTCAGCCGGCAGCGGCGACTCCGGCACATCGCATTCGGGCAGGTTGACGCCGATGCGCCCCGGCGCGCTCAAATCGTAAATCAGCGGTTCGAGAAGCTGCGTAGACTCCGATGCGCGCATTAGCTAAGCCCTCCCAGAACTTCAACCAGTCGGTCGATTTCATCTTTCGCATTCACTTCGGTGACGCAAATCAGCATGTGGTCTTGCAAATGGAAGTAATGCTGCCCCAGGTCATAGCCGCCGATCATGCCTTCTTCAAGCAAGGCTTCGTTGATTCTCGCGACGGGACGCGGGCAAGCGACAACGAACTCGTTGAAGAAAGGCTTGCTCATGTCCACGCTGTAGCCGTCCAATCGGTTGATCTCTCGCGCGGCGTAATGCGCCTTGTGGTAATTGAGCTCCCCAACCCGCCGCAGCCCGTTCTTGCCCATCAAGGCCATATAGACCGACGCCGACAGGGCCATCAAGCCCTGATTGGTGCAGATATTGCTGGTGGCGCGCTCGCGCTTGATATCTTGTTCGCGCGGGCGCAGCGTCATGACGAAGGCGCGCCTGCCATCGACATCGCGCGTTTCGCCAATGATCCGACCGGCGATCTTGCGCACATGCCGCTGGCGAATGGCGAAGTAACCCAGGTAGGGCCCGCCGTAGCCAAGCGGTATGCCCATCGGCTGGCCCTCGCCGACCACAATGTCCGCGCCCAGCTCGCCCGGGCTCTTGAGCAGCGACAGCGCCATGGGATTGGCGACTGCGACCAGCAGAGCGCCGTTCTCCCGCGCAGCTTGCGCCAGGGCGGACAGCTCGTCGATCTGGCCGAAGAAGTTGGGATACTGCACCGCGATCATGGCTGTATTCTCGTCGAGCATCTCCATCAGGTCGACGATTTCGCCCCGCCCGCGGTCGCCGATGATGCGGATATCCCGCCCTTGATGGTAGGTCCGCACAACCTCGCGATACTGCGGATGAATGGCGTGGCTGAGGATGACTTTCTTGCGTTTGTTACGCGTGACCTCCAGGGCGACGGTGACGGCTTCGGCGAGGCTGGTCGCGCCGTCGTAATGGCTGGCGTTGGCGGCGTCCATGCCCGTAAGCGCGCACATCATGCTTTGGTATTCGTATGTAGCTTGCAGCGTGCCCTGCGACACTTCGGGCTGATAAGGCGTGTAGGCGGTGTAGAACTCGCCTCGCAGCAAGATGTGATTTACTACCGAGGGGATGAAGTGGTGATAGGCGCCGGCGCCGCGGAACACCGCGTAATCCTGACCGTGATCGTTTGCCTCGCTGATCGCTAGCATCTCAGCGGCGACTTCCATTTCGCTCATTGGCGGCGGCAAGTTCAACCTGGGAAAACGGTGGCTGGCCGGCACGGCGTCGAAGAGCTCATCGATCGTCCGCGCGCCGATTTCGGCAAGCATGGTTTCAGTTTCAGCTCGGGTGTGGGGTATGTAGCTCACGTTTCATTTGACCTCAGAAATGATAGGCGATTGGCATCGCGGGCGGACGCGGCGGAGCTGCCGGCTGGAGGCGCTTATCGACTGTCGCAGTAAGCGTCGTACGCGGCGGCGTCCATCAAACTGTCGAGCGCGGTGAGGCCGGCGGCGCGGATCCTGACCATCCAGCCAGCGCCGTAGGGATCGGCATTCACGACTTCGGGCTCGTCTTCCAGGGCGGAATTGACTTCGACGATTTCGCCGGCCACCACGCTGTACAGCTCGGACGCCGCTTTCACCGACTCAACTTCGCCGAAGGAGCCGCCGGCTTCGACCGCGTCACCGGGGTCTTTGAACTCAACGTAGACAATATCGTTCAGTTGGTCTTGCGCGTAATCGGTGATGCCGATCGTGACGATATCGCCCTCGACGGCAAACCACTCGTCCGACTCGGCATATTGCAATTCCGCCGGTGTCTTCCATTCGCCCATGATCGTCTCCTTCGCAGACTGCATAAATGAAAAAGGGCGCGTCCCATGCCGAGAATGCGCCCTGTCGGTGCTTTGACCTTCAGAGAATCTTTCCCCAAGAGTCCTTTTGCCTGAGAGTTTCACGCAAGTTGGCTGACTTGTCGCTTGCCCCTTCGGCGTTTCGCGCGGCGGCGAAATCTCTCTTCTTGAGGAATCTCTATTCTAACGGCTTTGTATCTTGCTCGCAATGCCAGGCGCGCGCACTTAACGCCACCAGCGGGCTGCCTTCCGCCTTTATGCCCGGCACATCCCTTGTTATGCTGTACTGTAGACGGCGACTGCGACATTGCGCCGCGCGCCGGCGGACTCAGTAAGGAACTCCTTCTTGAAGACAAAGCGCGTCTCGTTTCTGCTCGGAATACTGCTTTACGGATTGCTGGCCGGTATGCTATTGGGGATTGCCGCCCTCGCCCTGTTCTTGATTCAAGACCGAATGCGGGCGAGCGAGTCAGTCCCTGCCGGTCCGTTTGAAGTAGTAGGCTCGGCGACCTTTGACGGCGTTCTCGCGATTGATCCGCCAGTCGATATGCCCGAGTTTACGCTGTCTGACAGCATGGGCGATTCAGTCCGCCTCGCTGACTTTCGCGGCCGCCACGCGCTTCTTACCTTCGGCTTCACCCATTGTCCGGATATATGCCCGCTGACCCTGAACGACTTTGAACGGATTCGGCGGCTGCTCGGCGACTCGGCGGACTCTATCGCCTTCGTCTTCATCTCCGTAGATGGCGCGAGAGATACGCCGGCCGCTCTGCGACAATACTTTGAATTCCGCCAGCTGGATCACATCAAAGCGCTTACCGGCGATGAAGACTCAGTGCGAACAATGGGCGAGCCGCTCGGATTGTCGTTCGAAATCAACGAGGAGGATAGCGCCGGCGGCTACATGATCAACCACACCAGCGGGGCCTTCCTGCTGGACCAAGCCGGCCGCTGGATCAAGCGCTATCAGTTCGGCGTGCCGCCCGAAACCGTTGCTGCTGACTTGAGGGAACTGCTCGGCTGATAAAGCGCGCGGCTCAAACGCAGACGAAATCGCGCGGTAACCTGGGCGCGATTGACGTGACCACTTCATAATTGATGCTGCCGATCCACCTGGCGATCTCTTCCGCGCTGATCATATCGTCGCCCTGTTTGCCAAGCAGCACGACCTCATCGCCCGCGCGAGCGCCCGGGATATGACTGACGTTTATGGCAGTTTTCTCCATGCTGATTCGCCCGATCACTGGCGCGCGCCGGCCGCGTGCCAAGACTTCCCGCCATCGCCGCGGCGCCCGGCGCAGGCCATCCGCGTAGCCTACCGGCAGCAGGGCAATTGTCTCGCTGCCGCGCGTCCGATAGGTATTGCCGTAGCCAACGAACGAGCCGGCCGGCAGCGTCTTTACCTGGGCAATTGTGGTCTTCCAGCTCATGGCCGGCTTTAGCCAGGCCGGTCCCTGGCCCGCTCCCAGCGGATTCAAGCCGTAAATGGAAAGACCGGGGCGGACGAGATTGAAGCGACTTGCAGGCTCGGTCAGCAGCGCAGCGGAATTGGCGGCGTGAACGTGCTTGAATCGAAAGCCCTGATGCTCCAGCTGCGCGAGCGAATCGCAAAAGCGCGATAACTGTTCGGCCGTAAACCGCGAACTGGCGTCAGCGGATGAGAAGTGCGTGTAAATCCCCTCAAGACTGATCGCAGGCAGCTCGGCGACTTGCTGGCACAAGGCAAGGGCGTCGCCCGGCAATACGCCGAGCCGTCCCATACCGGTGTCGATCTTGAGATGCGCTGAAAGCGCGCCGCCGATTCCACTGGCGGCCGACTGGTATCGTCGCGCCTGCTCGAGGTCGAAAATGGCGACAGTCAGGTCAAGCGCGATGGCGCTGGCGACCGCGTCGGCGGGCACAAAGCTGAGCGTCAGGATCGGCGCGCCTATGCCGGCTCGGCGCAGCTCGAGCGCTTCTTCGAGACAGGCGACGGCGAGCAGATCTGCTCCATTTTCCATGGCCACGCGCGCAACCTGCGGCGCGCCATGTCCGTAGGCATTCGCCTTCACCACCGCCATCAGCGATACGGTATCCCCGACCAGCGCTTTGATCGAGCGGACGTTGGCGGCGACTGCATCGAGATCGATGCTAACTTGGCTCGGGAAGCCGCTGGAACGACAAGCCGCCGACGATGTTTCGGCGTAGACGGGCGAGGGGTCGGCCAGAGCTTGCTTGTAAAGATCCATTGCAGTTGGGCTTCGACCTGCAAGTGACAAGGGCGTCGCGAATCAACCGCAGTATAGCCGCAGGCACAATTCACTGCCCGCAGATAGCGCCGCAATAGCGGCCGGTCACCGGGCTTCCTGGCGCAGACCGCGCTGCAAGCGCCTGTGCTATAATGGCGGCGTTCACTGGACCAACACGGCACTGCAGTCGCGAATCCCATGGGCAGCAAAAGCGGCGCCAACAAGGCACAAGGCCAACGGCAAACTCATCGACTATGGTACCCCGATGGCATTCGAATTTGAGCTGGTCGCGACTGATGGCAATGCGCGAGCCGGTATCCTGCATACGCCGCACGGGGCTATTCCCACGCCCGTATTTGCTCCCGTCGGCACGGCAGCTACCGTCAAAGCCGTCCCCCCGCGCGACCTGGAAGAACTCGAGATTAAGCTGGTTCTGGCCAATACCTATCATCTTCACTTGCGCCCGGGCGATGAAATCGTGCGTGACCTGGGCGGACTGCACCAGTTCATGGGCTGGTCCGGACCGCTACTGACCGATTCCGGCGGATTCCAAGTCTTCAGCCTCGGCGAAATCAACCGGATAGACGACGACGGCGTCACCTTCCGCAGCCATCTGGATGGCAGCGCCATGAGATTGACGCCGGGCCGCGCTATGGAGATCCAGCAGAACTTGGGCGCGGACATCATCATGGCCTTCGATCAATGCCCGAATCCGAATGATCGGGATGAAGTAGAGGCTGCGAATGAGCGCACGCATCGCTGGCTGCAACGCTGTCGCGAAGCGCATCCCGACGACAGCCGTCAGGCGCTGTTTGGCATCGTGCAAGGCGGCGTCTTTCCCGATCTCCGGCGGGAATCGGCGCGGTTCGTGACCGACATGGATCTCAAGGGTTACGCCATTGGCGGCCTGGCCGTTGGCGAGAGCAAGCCGGAAATGTACCGTACTTTGGATGTGACTGTTCCCTGCTTGCCGCAATATAAACCGCGATATTTGATGGGCGTCGGCGAACCCGATGATTTGGTCGAGGGCATCCGCCGCGGCGTGGACATCTTCGACTGCGTAATTCCCACACGTCTGGCGCGTCATGGCGCGGCCTTCACGCACGACGGTCGCGTCAATCTGCGGAATGCCAGGTTCAAGACCGACGAATCCGCAATTGACGCCGCCCTAGATAACTACGCCAGCCGCTTCTCCCGCGCCTACCTGCGGCACTTGATCGTCGCCAAAGAACTGCTGGCTTATTACCTCATCAGCCTGCACAACATCGACTTCCTGGCGCGTCATGTGGAATCCATGCGCCGGGCCATCATCGCCGGGAACCTAAAGGAATACGCGGCGCGATTCCTGCCTCGCTATTTGCGCCGTGATCTGACCGCGGATGACGCCCGCTAGCACATGAGCGGACGCCTCCCGAGATTGTCAGTTTCTTCGGGTGAATGCAGCGCGACGCCTGGCAGGCGGTCTTCAACGCAAGGTTTGCTGGCTAAATGCGATCACTCGGATCGCGAATTGAGATTCACGTTTGCGAACAGGTCGTTTTCATCCACGCGGTCTCGCTTCGGCGTCGGGCAGACGCGCGTGAATCCTTGCTTGCTGTACAAGATCCGGCGCAGCCAACGCGACGTGCGCGAGATTCGCCCGCCGCCCTGGCTGGCGTGGCAACTGCTCGCGCGCTCCCAGACATCGAAATAGCGCGCGACGGGAATCCGGGCGTGCACCGGCTCACTATGCTCGAGAATCTTGACCACATCAACATCCTGGTTGCGGCCCATGCGCCTGGGATCCTGCCCGCGCAGCCTGGCGCGCCATATGCCCAGTCGAATGGTTGCCTTTGGAAATGCGGCGTAATATAGCTTTTGAGGACGATAGGCGTCGTTGGCGGCGTGTGCGCTCTCGGACGCGCGCAGCTCTTCAAAGGCTTGCGTCGTCGCCCGCTGTATGGCGATGTGATCGGGGTGGCCGTAACCGCCGTAGCGATTGAAGGTGACGACCACATGCGGCTTGGCGCGCTGCAGAATAGCCTTTACCCTGGTCGTGACGTCGGCTGGATGGTTCCGCCACTGATAGCACAGCGACTCCGGATGACGCGAAGTTTCGCTGCCCGGCATGCCGCTGTCGCGGTAGCCGAGCATAAAAACGTCTTTGAATTTCAAATGCTGCCGGGCGCAATCCAGTTCGCTCAGTCGCAGTTCGGCTGCCGTCGAGTAACGGCCGCGCAGCTCTTCAGGAACGTCGCCGACTTCGCCATTCGTCGCGCAGATCAAGTAGACATCAATGCCGTCGTCAATCCACTTCGGAATCGCCGCGCCCAGGCCGAAACTCTCATCGTCAGGATGCGCATAGCTGATTAACAGGCGGCCACGCTCCACTGCTGTCCCTCGCTACCCGACGTCCGGTCTACGATTCGGCCCATTATACTGACTGCGCCTTGTCGAAGGCAGTGCAGCTTTCCTATACTAACCGCCGCGCGCAAATGCGATTGCGAATACGGGGCCCAATGCGTCAACTGAAATTGCCTATCCTGCTCGGTATCCTGGCGGCATGCTTTGTCCTGCTGTTTCAGACCGGCGTTGGCCGCGGGCAGGGCAACAGGCCGACTTCCGCCGCTACGCCGACGCCACGCGCCTGGTTGCAATCCCCCGCCATCGTCAGCACCGCCATCGCCGAGTCGTATTCGGCCGCGTCTGAAATCGAGATCGGGCCCTGGGAATATCCTGTCGGCGTCAATCCCTTGACGGGCTTGGCCTACCCTAGCGATGAAGCCGTGAGCCGCCGGAATCTGATCGTCAAAATCTCCAACTGGCCGCCCAGAGTGCGCCCGCAACACGCGATCAGTCTGGCGGATCTCGTATACGAATACGAAGCGGAAGGCGGCGTGACGCGCTTTGCCGCGCTCTACCGCAATTACGCGCCGGCGCAAGTAGGCTCGGTGCGTAGCGCGCGTTTGCTTGACATCGAATTGATCAGCATGTATGCCGCGCTGCTGGCTTATTCCGGCACCAGCAGGCCCATCCACGACATCTACATGAACTCCAATTTTCGCCCCCTGCTTCTGTCTCCTTCGCTCGGCGACAACTGCGAGCAGGCCGGATTCTGCCGCGATGCCACGTACAGCGACCGCGGCTACGAACACACGCTTTTTGGCGACACGCGGCAAATGTGGCAGCTCGCGACTCGGCGCAATCTAAATGTTGGCTATCGCGCTAACGGCTTCGCTTTCGGCTTGCAGCCGAACGCCGGCGGGACTGAAGTCCGCGATGTATACATCAAATGGTACGACAGAACCGACGTCCGCTGGCAGTACGACGCGAGCAACCGGCGCTATCTGCGCTATGCCGACGGCGAGAGGCATCTTGACGCCATCGACGACTCGCAGTTAGTGGCGGACAATCTGGTGTTCATACAAGTGCCACACAAGCGGCGCCCCGATTTGTTCGCGCGCGGCGCCATAGACGAGTCCTATGAATTGGCGCTTTGGGGGCGCGGCCCCGCTTACGTATTGCGCGATGGCCTTCTATTTGAGGGATTGTGGTGGCGGCGCAGCCAGAATCGCGGCGAAGCCTTGCGCCTGATCTTCCCGGATGGCGACCCGATCTTGCTCAAGCCGGGTCGTACCTGGGTCACCATCACGCGCTCGCTGGACTGGGCGCAGATCAGCAGCGAGTTGGCCGATCCGTCCGTGACGATTGCGTCGCCGCAAGACCTGGCGGCAACTGAGTGATGCAGTGTCTCCGCTGACCGAGAACACAAGCGCCCGAACGGGGCGGCAAAGGCGCGGCTCGTGCGACCTGCGGCTCATGGCTTTCTGCTAGGACTTGTACTTTTTGTACTTGGGGGCGGTTTGGCCGCGGTTGGCGTCTACATCGTCACCGACGGAGAGATTGTCTTCACGGCGCAGAATCTCGTCTTGCGCCTGCAACTGGCCAACCGGGGGGAGGCACTCGACGCCCCGTTCAGCAGCGACGCCAGCCCGGTTCGATTCCGCATTGCGCCGGGCGCCAGTGCTGGCGCCATCGCCGCGGCGCTCTTCGACCAAGCGCTCATCCGCGATGCCTCGCTCTTCGTCAACTACGCGCGCGTGGAAGGCTATGATCGACGCTTTGAGGCAGGCGTGTACTTTCTCAATCGGACGCAGTCAATCCGGCAGATCGCGGCGATACTGACGGATTCCAGCAAGAGCTTCATTTCGTTCCGGGCCCCGGAAGGCGCGCGGATAGAAGAATTGGCGGCATTGGTTGACCAGAACGCCCTGTTTGACTTCACTGGCGCGGAGTTCCTGAGCCTGATTAACGACGGCGCAGAGGCGCCGACCGCATTCGCCGCCTGGGCGGGCTTGCCCGAGCGCGCCTCGCTGGAAGGCTTTATGTTCCCCGATTCCTATCAGCTGCCGCCCGACATCACGCCGACGGCGCTGCGCGACTCTTTGTTGCGTTCCTTCCGCGAACGAGTTGGCGATGACCTGCGCGACGCCGCCCTGGAGCAGAACCTTACCTTGCATCAGGCGGTGACCCTGGCGTCGATCGTCGAGCGCGAGGCGGTTTGGCGCGACGAACACGCCCTCATCGCCAGCGTCTACCGCAACCGCCTGGCGATCAACATGCCCCTGGAGGCCGACCCCACCGTGCAATACGGCTTGCAAGGCGCGCGCGGAACCTGGTGGCCACAGATCACGCGCGCTGACTATCGCGATGTGATCTCCCCTTATAACACCTACCTGCATCGCGGCCTGCCGCCCGGGCCGATCGCCAGCCCGGGTCTGTCCGCCATTCAAGCCGCTATCTATACCGAGGAATCCGAATACTTCTATTTTCGCGCCGCCTGTGACGGTTCCTTTTATCATAACTTCGCCATCACCTTCGACGAGCATTTGCAAAACGCCTGCTAGGTTCCCGTGCCCGGCGACAAATCCTTGCCATCAATCACGCCATGAAATAGCGGCAAGCGCGGAACCGAATCGGCGCTGTAGGCGACAGCGCTTGACAGAAGCTCCAGGGCCGCCTGCAAGCGCCCCTCGTCGTTGGCGTGCACCGTCATCATACGGTCGCCGGCCGCGATTGCGTCGCCGACGCTGGCATGGACTTCGATGCCGACCGCGTGATCAATCACGTCGTCTTTGGCCGCTCTTCCCGCGCCCAGCGCCAAGGCCGCCCAGGCCACTTTTTCCGCACCGACCCTGGCCACATACCCCGCCTCCCGCGCCAGCAAACTGTAACGCAGCTTGGCTTGCGGCAATCGGCTCAGGTCCTCGACCTGGCGTACATCGCCGCCGTGCGCCGTGACCATGCGCCCAAAGTACTCGATTGCGCTGCCGGACCTCAGCGCGCGGTCGACTTCCGAGCGCGTCTCGTCGAGATCTGCCCAACGCTGTCCTTGGCCCGCCAGGCGCAGCATGTGCGCGGCAATCTCCGCGCAGTGGTCGTGGATGTCGTCGGGCCCCTGGCCCTGCAGGGTCATGACCGCCTCCGCCACTTCGAGCGCATTGCCCACCGCCACGCCCAAGGGCTGATTCATATCGGAGAGCAGCGCGACCATATCGCGTCCGGCGTCCACGCCAATCCGGACCATCGCAGACGCCAGCGCTCGCGCGTCAGCGGGCGTCTTCATGAACGATCCCTTGCCCGCCTTGACATCGAGCACGATGCCGCGGGCGCCGGCCGCCAGCTTCTTGCTCATGATGCTGCTGGCGATCAAGGGCAAGCTGGCGACAGTGCCGGTGACATCGCGCAGCGCGTAAATCTTGCCGTCGGCCGGCGCCATCGACAGGCTCTGACCCGCCAGAACGATGCCGGTTTCCCCGGCGATGCGCCGAAACTCGGCCTCGGTAAGATTGACGTCGTAGCCTGCGATCGACTCCAGCTTGTCCAGCGTACCGCCGGTGAATCCCAATCCGCGCCCGCTCATCTTGGCGATGGGCACGCCAAAACTCGCCACAAGCGGCAGCGCAATCAGCGAGGTCTTGTCGCCGACGCCGCCGGAGGAGTGCTTGTCGACCGCATACTCAGTGATGTCCGAAAGGTCCAACATATCGCCGGATTCGGCCATGGCCATTGTCAGATTGACAGTCTCCGCGCGATTCATGCCCTTGAAATAGATCGCCATCAACAATGCCGAGGCTTGGTAATCGGGGATGTCGCCCGTTGTGAAACCATTGATGAAAAATCTGATCTCGCTCTTGCTTAAGGGCTGGCCATCCCGTTTCTTTTCCATCAAGTCGATCATTCGCATCGGACCGCGCTCCTTGCTTTGCCGCCGGACAGACGAGCCTCATGATTATACATCAAGTATTCGCGCTGCCGTTCGCCGTCCTTGCAACGCGGTCGAGAATTGACGTAGCCGCAAATGATTTGTAGGATTTACCAAGAGCGGGAGTTAATTAAACACTTCCAGGCATGAGAGCTAAGTTGACTGAGGGTTGTGATCGTGACGCAAAAAACCAAAAACTTGACACAGCGGAATCGGATGATTCTAGGCGGCGTAATCATTGTCGCGATCATCGTCGCCGTCGCCTTCGTTGTCCTGTCCAGTCAAAGCTCCTTCAGCGAGTCGACCGCTGATTACAGCGCAATCACACAGGCGCGCCAAGACGACGGCGGCTTTGTTTTGGGCGCGCCCGAAGCGCCGATTACAGTCGTCGCCTTTGAGGACTTCCTCTGCGGCCACTGCCAGCGCTACAAAGCGACTGTGGACCAGTTTATCGGCGAATTCGTCGCCGCGGGCCGCGCGCGCTTCGAATATCGTATGCTGCCGGTGGTGCATCCCGGCTACTCGCGTCTGGCCGGGCAATTGGCGGAATGCGCCGACGCGCTGCGCCCGGGCACATTCTGGAACGCGCACGATGCGCTCTACCAAATCGCTAGCGCCCGCGCCTTCAGCGACGCCTCATCGCGCACTTTCGCCGATATGATGGATATGTCCTACAGCGACCTCCTGGAATGTACGCAGGATGCCGCGCAGGTGGACAAAGATCTTCGGCTCGCAAATCAATACCAGGTGACCGGCACGCCGACGGTATTTGTCCGCTACGGCAACGGACCGCTGCAGCGCACGCGCTTCGGGCAGCAGCCCAACTTCGACCAGCTCAGTATCCTGGTGATGGAAGCGGGCGGCTAAGGCCTTTGAACGTTGATTCCGGACTCGGTTGCCGGCGTCCTTCGCGTTCTAAGCGAGAGCGCCCTCGTTTGACCAAGCGCAGTTGACAGGACAAGCGGAATGCGCAGCGTAGAATGGGAGCAGGGCGCGGTCAAGATGATTGACCAGCGCGTTCTTCCCTGGAAGCTGGAATACGTACAATTGCGCACGGTCGAAGCAGTCGCGGAAAGCATCCGCAATATGACCGTGCGTGGCGCGCCGGCGATCGGCGCCTCCGCCGCCTTTGGCATGGCCTTGGCGGCGCAGAACAGCGCCGCGGCAACCGTAGACGAGCTAGCCGTTGCTCTTTGGCGCGCTGGCGCGCTGTTAAAGGCGGCGCGCCCGACCGCGGTCAATCTGGCATGGGCAGTGGACCGCCTGCAGGCAATCGCCGAAAGCGGAGAATTCAACAACGCTGACGACTTGCGCGAGGTCTTGTTGGCGGCGGCGCAGCAAATCGCCGATGACGATGTCCGCATCAACAGCCGCATGGGCGCGCTGGGGGCGGCTTTGATCGGCGACGGCGCCACCGTCCTTCACCACTGCAATACCGGCGCTTTGGCCACGGTTGATTACGGCACCGCGCTCGGCGTAGTCCGCGCGGCGCATGAATCTGGCAAGCGCTTTCACGTATTGCTCGACGAAACGCGGCCGCGCCTGCAGGGCTCGCGGCTCAGCGCCTGGGAACTGGAACAGCTGGGCGTCAGCTACGACATCATCCCGGACACAGCCGCCGGCTACTACATGCAGCAGGGCGAGGTCAGCATCATCCTGGTCGGCGCTGACCGCGTTGCCGCCAATGGCGACTTCGCCAACAAAATCGGCACCTACCAGCTGGCGGTCATGGCCCGCGCGCACGACATTCCCTTTTACACGGTCGCGCCGACTTCTACCATCGACCTGAGTCTGAGCGGTGGCGAGCAGATTCCTATCGAATTGCGCGACGCGGCTGAAGTCACCACGCCCTACGGCAATCCCATCGTGCCGGCCCATTTCAAGGCGCGCAATCCCGCTTTTGACATCACGCCCCATCGCTATCTCAGCGGCATTGTGACCGAGAACGGCATAGCCCGCGCGCCCTTCGTTGATAGCTTGAAGCGCGCTGTCGCCGGCGAACAAGTATAGCCCGGGTTCATCCGTAGCCGCGCTTCGATTCTGCGCTATAATGCCGCCTTGACTTATCCGCGCGCAGTCGATGGACATCAGCGATGCAAACCTTGGTTACCGGCGCAATCGCCTATGATTACCTAATGCGTTTTCCCGGCAGGTTCCGAGAGCACTTTCTCTCGGATGACTTGCACGATATGAGCCTCAGCTTCCTGGTTGATGATATGACCAAGCACTGGGGCGGCACCGCGGCCAATATCGCCTTCTGCATGGCCAAGCTCGGCTTGCGGCCCAAGCTCCTGGGCACGGTCGGGCAAGACTTCGGCGACTATCGACAGTGGTTGGAAGGCAGCGGCGTCGATTGCAGCACGGTGATTCAGCTGGACGATGTATTCACTGCCTCTTTCTTTTCGAACACCGACATCGACAACAGCCAGCTGGCGTTCTTTTACGGCGGCGCCATGAATCGCGGGCGCGACTATCGCATCGCCGATGTGAGCGACGACAAGCCTGATCTGGTGGTCATTTCCCCTTACGATCCCGTCGCCATGGTCAGCTTGTGCGACGAATGCCGGGAGCGGAACTGGCCCTTTATGTACGACCCCGGGCAGCAAGTGGCGCGCTTGAATGGCGACGAGTTGGCGCGCGGCATGCAGGGCGCGTACGTGCTGGTCGTGAATCTCTACGAAGCTCGCATCATCTATGAAAAGACCGGGCTGGGGCTTGATGAATTGCGAGAACGGGCCGAGATCGTCATTATCACCGAGAGCGAGAAAGGGTCCAAGATTTATAAAGGCGACCAGGTCGTCGACGTCGGAGCGTTCGCGCCGCGCGCCATCGCCGACCCCACTGGCGCCGGCGACGCGTATCGCGCCGGGCTCATCCTCGGGATGAGCCAGGGCTTTCCGCTGAAACTTTCGGCGCAGATTGGCGCATTAAACGCCACCTATGTGCTTGAGGTCGTCGGTACACAAAATCACGACTTCACGATGGCGGAATTCGTGCAGCGCTTCCGCAGCCTGGCCGATGACGGCGGCTTGCTGGACGCGCTGCTCTAGCAACTCTGGCATACACATTCAGCGACATGATTCACGACAGGCAATCGCGTCTGTGCTAGAATGCTTGCGTTTGGGTGACGCGGCTCTGATTGGGGCGAAGTCTAGGAGATGAAATGACAGTTGCGCACGACGTCAAAGACCTCGAGTTGGCCACCGGCGGCCGCTACCGCATCGAATGGGCCGGGCAGGAGATGCCCGTGCTGAAGCAGATTCGCGAACGATTCGCGGCCGAAAAGCCGCTTGCCGGTTTGCGCGTCTCGGCCTGCCTGCACGTTACGACCGAGACCGCGAATCTTATGCAGACCTTGCAGGCCGGCGGGGCAGACGTCGTGCTGACGGCCTCCAATCCACTCTCGACGCAAGACGACGTGGCGGCGTCCTTGGTCGCCAATGACGAGATCCCGGTTTACGCCATCAAGGGCGAAGACAACGAGACCTATTACCAGCACATTCATGCCGCGCTTGATCACAAACCGCATATCACCATGGACGACGGCGCCGACCTGGTCGGGACCATCCACACAGACCGGCGCGAAGTCCTGGACGAAATCGTCGGCGGTACAGAAGAGACAACCACCGGCGTGATTCGGCTGCGCGCCATGGCCAATGACGGCGCTCTGAAGTTCCCGGTAATCGCCGTCAACGACAGCTCGACCAAGCATCTTTTCGACAACCGCTACGGTACCGGGCAGAGCACGCTGGACGGCATCATCCGCGCCACGAACATCTTGCTGGCCGGCCGCGTGGTGGTCGTGGCGGGCTACGGCTGGTGCAGTCGCGGCATCGCCATGCGCGCAGCTGGCCTGGGCGCCAATGTTATCGTCACCGAGGTAAACCCCCTGCGCGCGCTGGAAGCCGTCATGGACGGCTATCGCGTTCTGCCCATGCTGGAAGCGGCGAAGATCGGCGAGATCTTTGTGACCGCCACCGGCGATATCAATGTCATCGACGGCCGGCATTTCGCGTTAATGAAAGACGGCGCCATCGTTTGCAATAGCGGACACTTCAATGTCGAGATTAATCTCGACGCGCTGCACGAAATGGCCGACGCCGGCCCCCGTATCGTCCGCCCCTTCGTGGAAGAGTACAGGATAAATGGGCGCTCGCTTTATATTTTGGCCGAGGGCAGGCTGATCAACCTGGCCGCTGCCGAAGGCCATCCGGCTTCGGTCATGGACATGAGCTTCGCCAATCAGGCCCTGGGCGCCGAGTACATGATTCGTAATGTGGAAAAACTCTCGGCGCAAGTTTATACTATACCTGCTGACGTCGATATGGAGATCGCTCGCTTGAAGCTGGCGGCGATGGGCGTCAACATAGATAAGCTGACTGACCAGCAGGAAGCCTACCTCAATCAGTGGCAGGAAGGCACTTGATTCGCCTTTCTGAGTTCGGCGCGCAACGCCTACAACGCCGGTCCTCATGCGCTGACACGGATTGACGTGTTGAATGCGTTGCGCGTGCAGGATTGGAGCACATGAAATCTGTCCGAATTGCAATTGTCATATTGGCAAGTCTTCTGCTGGCTGTCGGCCGCTTCGGGCCGACGCAAGGGCAAGACCTGGCGAACTTCCGCTTCGTCCATGCGGACCCGGGCAGCCCGGCCCTTGATGTTTTCGTCAATGGCGAGCTCGCTGCTACCGATGTGACCTACGGCGCCGCAACCGCCTATATGCGCGTGCCCGCCGGCGAGGTCGCGTTTAGCGCCAACCTGGCGACGACATCGGTTCAGCTGATTGACGAAAGGTTTTCGCTTGCTGCGGAAACCACGGCCGCGATTCTTTCTTCTCGCGCTGACGGGCGTCTCCACCTCGCCGCTGATAATCTTGGCCAGCTGGCATTTGGGCGTGCGCGCGTCACGGTGTTTAACGCGCTGGACACTGTTGCGGTAGTAGCGCTGGGCCCTGTCAACGATGGTCCGATCGCCCAAGCTGAGCTTTCGCCCGGCATCGGGGCGGGGCCGTTTGAAGTTGACGCGGGCCTCTTTGAACTGTTCCTCCGCGCATCTGACGCCAATACCGACGGCCGTCCTTTTGATGCGGTTCTGAGCGCGGGCGCCAGCCATCTGCTGATCATTCACGGCCGGCAGGACAATCCTCAGTTGCTGTCTGTTTCCGCCGCGACTGAAGGCGGCGTTAACAGCGGCAGAGCGCGCTTCGTGCATGCAATTGCCGGCGCGGCGCCGCTGGATGTACGTCTCAATGACCGACTTATTCTGCCCGCGCTGGCATTCGGCGAGCCATCCCAACATATTCCCTTGGCCGTCGGCTCCCACCGTATAGCTCTCTTCCTGGGCCCCGCGGAGATCTTGTCACAACAACTGGTTATCCGCGCCGGACAGGCCGCTACCATGGCAGTCATGGGTTCGAGCGCGGGTCTGACGATGCGCAGCTTCCGCGATTCTTTTGATAGCGTCGACGAGTCCTCGGCGGTCGTCAGCTTGATCAATGCTATCCCGGGCAGTGTTATCAGTCATTTACAGCTCGAGGGCGGCGCAATCGCGGCCTTCAATGTGCCCTTTGGCGAGGCGGGCGACGCGGCCAGGATCGCGCCCGGCGCGCAGTCCATGACAGTTCACCTGGATATCGGCGACGATCGCGGCGCGATGGAGTCGCCTGCGCGTCACTTCGCTGGCGGGTCCTATTACAACATCATCGCCTTGGCCGGCGGCGCGTTCTCGGCGCCTCGCTTGCTCATCGCCGAGACCAGCCTGCAGCGACAGGTGGGGGCAATGCCTCTGATGACCGCGGCGGATGAGCCGGCGGACCAGGCGACGCCCGAGCCCGAAATTGAAGAACAAATCGAAGAGCAGTCCATCGCCGAGACAGCGGAGGAGCCGGCGCTCCCAACTGAGGCTGCCGATGAAGAAGCAGCGGCCCAGCCCGAGCCTTCCGCCGCGGAAGAGACCGCCGAAGTCTCGGATTTCGAAACGCCTATGGAATTGGAAGCGACGCCAACTGAACATGACGCCCCGACCGAACCGGTGGCCACGCCGGAAGCGGTCGCCGAAACGGATGCCAGAAACCTGATCGTAGCCGGCAGCGAAATCACCAGCCTTACCCCTTACGCTATGGTCAATGTTGATCCCGATTCAGCCTTGCACATTCGCCAATACCCGTCGAGCGACGCGATGTCGCTCGGATTGCTGCCGGCAGCTAGCGAGATGATGGTGCTCGGCCGGCGCGGTCCAGCGGATCTCGATGGTTTCGGCCTGAGCCTCTTGCCGGTTGACTTGAGCGACTTCACGGCGGACCCAGCCACGGGGCTGCGGCCCTATCAAGATTTGGCGGCGGCGGACACCTGGCTGTTCGCTGTATATATGACGCCTGACGGCGGCGCGCTCTACGGCTGGGTAAACGCCTATTTCCTGGATGTCTTTGACCACAAGGGGCAACGCCAGCGCCTGGCAAGTCTGGCGCAGGTGCGGCAGAACCAGCTGGGCGGCGCCACCAACACGGATATCCGTCCGCCATCGCTGGCTGACCACATCTCCGCCCGCGTGATTGGACTCAATCCCGGCGCTTATCTCAATCTCCGCGCCGGCAACAGCGCTATCACCGAAGTCTTGACGCAGGTCGCCGCCGATGCAGTCCTCGGCTTCCTCGGCGTGGACAGCGAAGAAGCCTGGGCATTCGTCAGTTATGAGTCGCCCCAGGGGAACCGGGTCACTGGCTGGGTCAGCATGGATTTCATTCAGCTGCTGCTTAACGGCAGGCCGACCCTGGCCGCGTCTTTGCGCGCGCTGGACCCGTCAGCGGCGCCCATTCTGGGCAGCGTAGTAACCGGCGCGATCCAGCCGGCTGGTCCGAGCGACGGCGACGCTGCGGAGCGGCCAATGACCGGAATCGTCGGCGAAGTCGACGTCAACTTCGACTCGGCCTTGCATCTGCGGCGCTACCCCGATGCCACCTCGGAGTCGCTCGCCTTGATCCCGCGCGGCATCCGCCTGCATCTTGACGGCGTTACTGAGAGCAGCGGCTGGTACAAGGTCACGTATGAAGGCGATGACGGCTGGGTGGCTGGCGATTATCTGATACTCAGCATGGACGGTCGTCAATACGCGCGCGCATTCCTGGACGGTCATCTGCCGCGGTTCACCAACCGGGGGACGTGACTTCTTGTACATGGCATGGGTTTGCCTTTGCTTTCACTGCAAGCATCAAGTCCCGCACGGTCTGAATACGTCTCCGCCTTTCGGATGGCAGCGCCTGCCGCATGGTCTATAATGTCGCTGTTGGTCACCGTCAGAACGTCAGGGTATGGCTTGCCGCGTTACACGGGCGGCAGTTCAACTATTCGCCTTAATGGGCCGCATTCAGTGACGCGCGCGGGCAGCGCCGGAGGGTGTGTACATTGCGTGTCTTAATCACCGGCGCGGGCGGTTTCGTCGGCTATCACCTGGCGGCCCACTTGGGCCAGGCGCGGAAAAACGCGCAGCTATTCGGCACGACCCTGTTTGAGAGCGAGCGCGTCCATCCGGCGATCAGCGAGAATCGGCTGATCGACCTAAAGGATTTCATGCAGGCGCGCGCTCTCCTCGCCGAAACGCGACCCGATGCCGTCTATCACCTCGCGGCGCAGGCCTTTGTCCCGCGCTCATTTGAAGAGCCCTGGGAAACGCTGGAAAACAACATCCTGGCCCAATTGAACATCATCAGAGCTTGTCTGGATTTGAAGCTGCGGCCGCGAATCTTGATCGTCAGTTCCGCCGAGATCTACGGCGAGGTTTCCGCGGAGCAACTGCCGCTGGACGAAGACAGCGCTATTCGACCGACCAATCCCTACAGCGTCAGTAAAGTGGCGCAAGATATGCTGGGATTGCAGTACTATCTCAGCCATGACTTGCCGATCATGCGCGCGCGCCCCTTCAATCATATTGGGCCGGGACAGAACGGCCGCTTTGTCGCGCCCGCCTTCGCCATGCAGATCGCCAGCATTGAGGAATGCCGGCGCGAGGCGGTTATAAACGTTGGCAATCTGACGGCGAAGCGGGACTTTACCGACGTGCGCGATATTGTACGCGCCTACAGATTAATCATCGAAAATGGCCGGCCCGGCGAAGCCTATAATGTCGCCTCCGGCCAGGCTTACAGCATCCGACAGTTGCTGGATATCCTGCTCGGCCTTAGCGCAATGGACATTGACGTTCGCGTCGATCCGGCGCGCTTGCGCCCGGTGGACGTGCCGGAAATCCGCGGCGATGCCAGCAAATTGCGGCGCGACGCCGGCTGGCGGCCGTCGCTGTCATTTGAAGAGACGCTGCAAGATGTGTTGACCGATTGCCGCCGCCGCGCGCAACAAGGGTAAGGATAAATTGCCGATGACAAAGCGAGCGCTGATCACGGGCATTACCGGGCAGGATGGCTCCTACCTGGCGGAGTTTCTGCTGAGCAAGGGCTATAAGGTCTACGGTATGGTTCGGCGCACCAGCACTGTGCGCTATGAACGCATCCAAAATATCCAGCGCGAGCTTAACCTTGTTCAAGGCGACATGGGCGATCTCTCCAGTCTAATTACCGCCATAAACACGGTTGAGCCGGATGAGGTCTACAACCTGGCTGCGCAAAGTTTCGTGCCCACGTCCTGGAATCAGCCGGTATTCACCGGCGACATAACTGGCCTGGGCGTGACGCGCCTGCTGGAAGCCGTTCGGACTGTGAATCCCGCCATCCGCTATTATCAGGCATCCAGCAGCGAAATGTTCGGCAAAGTGCGCGAGGTGCCGCAACAGGAAACCACACCCTTCTATCCCCGCAGTCCCTACGGCGTCGCCAAAGTCTATGGACACTGGATCACCGTAAATTATCGCGAGAGTTACGATCTGTTCACCTGCAGCGGCATCCTCTTTAATCACGAATCACCCCGCCGCGGCCTGGAGTTCGTCACGCGGAAAGTGACATATCATGTCGCCAAGATCAAATTGGAAATGGCGAACGAGATCCGCATCGGCAATTTGGATTCGAAGCGCGACTGGGGCTTCGCTGGCGATTATGTGCGCGCGATGTGGCTCATGCTGCAGCAAGACGAGCCCGATGACTTTGTCATCGCCACCGGCAAGACGCATTCGGTTGAGCGCCTGCTGGAAGTCGCCTTTGGCCACGTGGGCTTGAATTGGCGTGATTACGCCGTCCAGGACCAGGCCTTCATGCGCCCGGCCGAGGTCGATCTGCTCGTAGGCGATCCCACAAAAGCCAGACGCCTCCTGGGTTGGCAGCCGCAGGTGAGCTTCGAAGAACTGATCGGCATGATGGTCGAAGCGGATCTCAAGAAGCTGCGCGATAATCCCGACATGGTCATTTGATGCCGGCGCCCCGCCTGATTGACACACATTGCCACCTCAACTTCAGCAGCTACGACGGCGACCGAGAGGCTGTGCTGCGGCGCGCGCGCGTAGCCGGCGTCGATCGCGTCATCATCCCGGCGATTGATCATGCGAGCTGTCGGCGCGCGCTGGCTCTGGCGGACGCCCATGCGGGCCTCTTTGTTGCGGCAGGCGTCCACCCGAATTCCTGCGGAGACTTCAACGCGAGCATGTTGGAAACCTTGCGCGGTTTCTCACGCCACCAGCTGGCTGTCGCCATCGGTGAAATTGGCCTGGATTATTACTGGGACAAATGCCCGCCGGCTCGGCAGCGGTGCGCGCTGGAAATGCAGTTGGAGTTGGCCGCCGAATTGCAACTGCCCGTCATCCTGCACAACCGCGATTCATCGGACGATCTTTTGGCGATTCTGGAGACCTGGGCGCCGACGGCCCCGCCGGTTATGAATGGGCGGCTAGGCGTTTTACATTCATTCTCCGCTTCAGCCGACGTAGCGCTGCGCGCTTTGGAGCTGGGCTTTTACTTGGGTTTCACCGGCCCTATCACCTACAAGAAGGCTCACGGGCTGCGCGCCATTGCCGCGGAAGCGCCCATCGATCGCCTGCTGATCGAGACCGATGGTCCTTTCCTGGCGCCCCAACAACGCCGAGGCAAGCGCAATCAGCCCAGTTATCTTCGATATGTCAACGAGCGGCTGGCTCAGTTGCATGGCCTTGCTTTCGAGGACATGGCGCGCCAGACGACCTTGAACGCAGAGCGATTATTCGCCCTGCCTTAAACCACGTCCCGTACGCGCTCGATATCGGGCGAAGCCTGCTAAACTGCTGCTAACGCAAGATCGCGATGGATCTGCCTGCCGTGCGCCTGTCTGTCATCATCGTAAATTGGAATGTTCGGGATTTGCTGGACCGCTGTCTGGCGAGCGTCTTCGCCGCCGAGCTTGAGCCCGGCAACGTCGAGATCATCGTGGTGGATTCCGCCAGCCAGGACAATAGCGTCGGCATGATCCGCGACAAGTACCCTGAGGTTCGGCTGCTGGCCCAGAGCGAGAATATAGGTTTCACGCGCGGCAACAATATAGGCTTGGCGCAGGCGCGAGGCGATTTCCTGCTCCTGCTCAACCCCGACACTGAAGTCAGGCCAAACGCGCTCGGCCTCATGCTCGACTTTCTCATGGAGAACCCAGCGGTGGGAATCGTCGGGCCGCATACGCTCAACAGCGACGGCAGCCACCAGTCGACGCGCCGGCGCTTTCCTACGCTGTTGACCGGCGTCTTTGAAAGCAGCTGGCTGGCCGCGGCCGCGCCCCCGCGTGTAGAGCGCGACTACCGCCTGCTCGATACCGACGATGGCGAAATCATCATGGTCGACTGGGCGCAGGGTTCGGCGCTCATGCTGCGGCGCGAGCTGTACCGCGACATCGGCGCGCTGGACGAGGGCTACGTAATGTACTATGAGGAGTTGGACTATTGCCGCCGCGCCAAGACCGCCGGCTGGCAAGTCGCTTATCACGGCGGCGCGGTCATCACCCATCACGGCGGCAAGAGTAGCGAACAAGTCGCGGCGCAAACCATGATTCATTTTCATACCAGCAAATTGCGCTACTTTCGTAAACATCACGGCCTTGGGCATTACCGGTTCTTGCGCGCCATTGTGCTGCTGCAGTTTTCTTGGCAACTCGCGCTCGAATCCGCCAAAGGCGCACTGGGCCACAAACGCGAACTAAGAGCCGTGCGCGTACGTCAGTACTGGCGGGTCCTGCGAAGCGCCTTGAGGGTCGAAGGATGAAGATCGGGCTGATCAGCGGCGAATTCCCGCCTATGCCCGGCGGGGTGGGCGACTTCACGCGGATACTCGCGGAAAACTTGCAGGCGCGGGGTCACAGCGTTTTTGTGCTGAGCCGCGCCGGCTCTGTCAGCGCGCGCCTGCCGGTCAGCACGGTTGCGGGATGGGGCGCCGGCTGCTTGCTCGAGATTCGACGTTGGGCGCGGCGCTGCAGCGTTGACCTGGTGAACCTGCAATTTCAGACGGCGGCATACGACATGTCGCCCTTCATTCATTTCGCGCCCGATGTCGTTGGCGCGCCGGTGGTTACTACGTTTCACGATCTGCGCTATCCCTACCTTTTCCCCAAGGCCGGCCCGATTCGTGGCTGGTTTGTCATGCGGCTGGCGCGGGCATCGCGGGGCGTGATCGCAACCAATCGCGAGGACGCGCTGCGCCTGCGCCCGACGTCGCGGCGCCAGGTGATTCCCATCGGCAGCAGCATAAAGCGCAGCCCGCCGTCAGCTTCGCAGCGGGCCGGTCGCCGCGCGCAAATCGCCGGCGACGACAATCCTCTGCTGTTAGGTCACTTCGGCTTTGTGCGGCCGATCAAGGGCGTAGACTATCTCGTTGAGGCGCTCGCGCGATTGCGCAGCTGTGGCACGGACGCCCGGCTCGTGTTCATTGGCGCGCGCAGCAACATCGTTGACGACGGCGCCGACAGCCGCTATCTGCTTGCGTTGGAAGAGAGCATTCGCCGACACGGTCTGGAAGATGCGGTTCATTGGACGGGTTACCTGTCCGATGAAGAGGCGTCAGCCTGGTTCGGCGCGGTCGATCTTGTGGTATTGCCTTATGTCGACGGCGCCTCCTTCCGGCGCAGCAGCTTGATCGCGGCGCTCCACCAAGGTTGTGCCATTATCACTACCGAACCGGCGCTTGAGGAGCCGGCATTTGCGCACGGTGAAAACCTGTGGCTGACGCCGCCGCGCTCGTCCGAGGCGATCGAAAATGCGGTTCTGCAGCTGCTGGCCAAGCCGCAACAACTGGCTGCGCTCCGCGCCGGCGCTCGGCGGCTCAGCCAAACATTCGACTGGGAGCGAATCACCCGCGACACAATATCCTTCTATCAGTCTTGTCTCTGACGGCGAACGCGCATGAATAGAGCCGATAAGTTGATCCAGAATTCCGACGCGCGGGCGGTCGCCGCGCTGATTGTGCTGTGGCTGCTGTTTTTCTGGCGGCTGTTTACGCCAATAGCTTCGGACCAGGCATCGCTCGCCAAAGGCGACTTCTCCGGGCAATTTGTCGCTTTCGGCGCCTATCAGTTCGAGCGCATGTCTCATGGCGAAATCCCGCTCTGGAATCCCTACAACAATGGCGGACTGCCCTTCATCGCCGATACCCAAGCCGCCGCCTTCTATCCGCCGCGCTGGCTGACCATCGGCCTAAGCGCGCTCGGCGGCGGCTGGAGTTACAACAGCTTGCAGCTGGAGATGACGCTGCATGTGCTTTTGTACAGCTTGCTGATGTACCTATTCGTCCGGCGACTGACGCTACGAGATCCGCGCAGCCCCCTTGCCGCCTTCTGCGCCGCGATAATCATCGGTTATGGCGGCTATACGACCGGCTATCCACCGTTGCAGCTTGCCGTTTTGGAGGCCGCGATTTGGCTGCCGCTGGCGCTGCTGGGCGTCCTTGAAGCGACGCGTCGCGGCCGCATGGCGCCGACTTTCATCGCGCTGGCGGGCTTCGGCCTGGGTATGTCCTGGTTGGCCGGGCATCCGCAGACAAGCTGGTTCTCGACCTACCTGATCGCCGCCTGGCTGGCGTATCGCGCTTACGTCGAACGCGTCGGCTGGCGGGTGTTTCTCGGCGGCTTGGCGCTATTGGCCGTGATCGCCTTTGGCGTCACAGCGGTAACCTTGCTGCCGGGCCTGGAGTACTTGCTGCTGACGGCACGCGAAGAATTGGGCTTCGCTGCTAAGGGCAATGGCTTCCCAATTCGAGACATCGCGCAATTCGTGTTTCCCGGCGCGGTCAGCCAATGGTCGCCGCTTTTCGTCGGGCTGCCGGCGCTATTCTTCGCCGCGGTCGCCGTCTTCCGCAACCAGGGCGACAGTCGCTTTTGGCTGCTTGCGGCCTTCATCGGCTTGCTGCACAGCCTGGGAGAAAACAGCGCCTTCTATTCGCTGACTTATAACTTTGTGCCCGGTCTGCGCTTCTTTCGCGGGCAGGAACGGGCCGCCTTTGTCGTCGCCAACAGTTTGGCGATTCTGGCCGGCCTGGGCATCGCGACGGCGACGACCTGGCCCAATCACTACTATCGCAAGCGCGCGCTTAGACTCTGGACCGCCTTCACCGGGTTGATAGCGGCCATCGCGATCCTGGCTCTCTTCCTCTGGACAGCCGACCCCGACGCCTGGGGAGAGTTCTTCAGCATCGCCGCGCTTAGCGCGCTGATCAGCCTGGCGTCGCTGCTCTTGCTTCGCCCCTTGATGGCGGAACCCGGCCGCCTCGTCTGGCAACTTGCGCTAATCGCGCTGATCGCTTTCGAATTGTTTTCAGTCAACATGGATCATCCAGCCGTCTACGATTCCGTGCCGCATGAACGCCAGCTGAGCATGGCGCGACCGCGCTTGGCGCAGCGCGTTCTGGACGATGGCGGCGACCAGCCCTACCGCGTCGACGGGTTCATCGGCCTGGAAGCCAACCATGCCAGCATCTACGGATTGATGGATATGCGCGGGATCAGCCCGCTATTCCTCAAGGGTCCCTACCATATCATTCATCGCAACTACGTCGACAACCCCCTGGCATGGGAGCTCTTCGCCGTCAAATATGTCTTCAGCCACAAGGAACGGTTATCGGTTCCGACCCGGGTCATTGACGTGGATGCGCAACAAGACGGCGCGGTCTATCTACATCGGCTTGACAACCCGCGCCCATTCGCGCGGCTCTATTATGCGGCCGATGTCGTCGACAGCGATCAATGGGCGCGAGAGCTGATGGATGACCCGCGATATGACGAGCGCGAAAAGCTCGTCATCCATCAGCCGCCGAACTTGCCGCTTTCGGGCTCGGCCTCCGGCGGCAGCGCGCGAGTCCTCTCGTTCGCGCCCGAAGAAATCGTGCTGGAAGTCGATACCGCCGCGAACGCGTTGCTGTCGCTGTCGCTGCCGGATCACCCCGGCTGGACTGCAAACATCGCCGGCGAGCCTGTCCGCGTCTTGCGCGCCTACGCCGGCCTCAGCGCAATCGAGATTCCCGCTGGCAATCATCTCGTTACGCTCCGCTTTTCGCCAGCCAGCTACAGGATTGGCGCGCTCATCAGCGCGGTCTCGTGGGTCGGTCTGGCGCTGGTAGCATTGCGTTTTCTGCGCAGGAGATGAGTCTTGCCTAGAACCAACCAAGTGACCATCTGGATCAGCCAACTGGACCGCCGCGCCTATGCGATCGCGGTCGGCTTGTCCGTCGGCGTCGTTGGCGCGGCCATCGGCCTGCTGATCGCCGCGCTGGGACCGCTGCTGGCAATGGCGGCCCTGCTCGGTTTGCTCGCAGGCTTGTATGTCATCACCGATGTGCGGATCGCGCTCTACGGCATCGTGCTCATCGTTCTGCTGTTGCCCTTCGGCATTCTGCCCGTCAAGATCGCCATAACGCCGACGCTGCTGGACCTGGCGCTGGGCGGATTTCTGCTGGTCTACCTCTGCCAGTGGATGACCGGGCGCCGCGGCGGCGTCAAACTAACGCCGGTTCATGCGTTGATCGCGGTCTATCTGATGTGGCTGGCGCTGGCTTTCGCGCTGGGCCTTCGCCACGCCGGGCCCACGTCATCGACCCTGCGCCAATTCGCCGAGACGATTCTAAGCATCAGCCTGGTATTCATCCTGGTCGATCTATTGCGAAGCCCGGCGATGCTCCGGCGCCTGGCGCTGGTGATCCTGCTGGCGATTGGCGCGCAGGCTGTGCTGGCTGTCGCGCTTTACGCAGCGCCGGATAATCTTGCCGAGGCTTTGCTCGTGCGGCTGTCCCGCATCGGTTATCCCGCCGGCGGCGTTATCCGCTACATCGAGGACAATCCGGCCCTGCGTGAACGCGCCATCGGCACCTGGGTAGATCCCAACGCGCTCGGCGGCATTCTGGCGACCGCGGCAATCATAATCGCGCCGCAAATCGCTTCCAGGAAACCGGTGATCCGCTGGCGCTGGCTGACGCTGCTGATTTTCTCGCTGGTTGCGCTGGCGCTCCTACTGACGGCATCGCGCGCATCGTTTCTCGCGTTGCTTGCCGGCCTGCTGGTGATCGGCACTGCGCGCTACCGGCGCCTGCTGCCGCTGCTGGCCTTGGCGGCGCTGCTCTTTCTCGTCCTGCCACAGACTCAAGATTATCTCGATCGGCTGATCCAGGCCTTTCAAGGCGCGGATCTGGCGACGCAAATGCGCCTCGGCGAGTGGCGAGACTCGCTAAACTTGATCGGGCGCTATCCCCTGGTCGGCGTGGGCTTTACCGGCACGCCCGATATCGACATCTACGCCGATGTCGCCAATATGTACCTGATGATGGCCAACCAGATTGGCTTGAGCGGCCTGCTGATCTTTCTGCTGGCGATGTCGGGCGTATTGCTATACGGCGCGCGCCACTGGAACGCGGCAAAGGCGCGCCCGGATTTCGCCGCGATCCATCTGGGTTTCCACGCGGCGCTGATAGCCGCGCTGGTCAACGCCGTTGCCGACTTGTATTTTTTCCGGCTCGACTTCCAGTCTTCAATCACCTGGTTCTGGCTGATTGTCGCGCTCTGTTTGGCCAGCTCGCGCCTGGCCAGCCAAAGGGCGCCAGAGCCGGTCTGAAGCCACCGTTGCATTCACCGCCAAAATCGTCTAGCATTGCGCACCTACAATTGAATCAGAGCTTTCCGCTCCGCAACGTTAACGAAGGCGGGGCTGTTATCCGAGGAAAGGCGCACCCATGAGAGACTATGAACTGACGTTCATTATCCGCATCCTGCCATCAGACGAAGAAGTCAATCAAGCCATCGACCAAGTCATCAGCTTCATTGAAATGGGCGACAATGGCGTTGTCAAAAGCGTCGACCGCAAAATGTTCGGCCGACGGCGACTAGCGTACGAAATCAAGGGCCAGCGCGAAGGCCACTACGTATTCATCAAAGCCTCAATTCAACCCGACCACCTGGTCGAATTGGAAACCGAACTCAAGCTCTTCGATTCTGTACTGCGCTACTTGCTGGTGCGGGAAGAAGGCGAAGTAAAAGCCGCTGTCTAGGCGGGCAACGCGGCGCGACCGCGTGGAATGCATGCAAATGATAAATGGAGAATGCGAGACGTGAGCGAAAGCACCGAGACCAAGAGAGAAAGACCGCAAACCCGATCGGCGCCTGAACGCGGAGGCGGCAGACGCCGCGGCGGCCAGTGGCGGCGGCGCGGCCGCGGACGGCGCGGCCGGACAACCTACTGCCCGAAAGGGCGCTGCTTCGATTACAAAGACTTTGACACCCTTTCACGCTACGTGAACGAAGGCGGCAAGATAAAGCCCCGGCGCCAAACCGGGAACTGCTCGCGCTGCCAACGCGAGCTGGCGCGCGAAATCAAGCGCGCCCGCCACCTTGCGCTCCTGCCTTACGTAGACGCGAGCTAGCGGCCTTCAGAGGCGGGTCCCTGCCGCGCGCGTCGACGCCTGCCCGCGCAAACGCGAGCTGTCAACTGCATATCAATTGAGTAGTTTGCGGATTCTTGTCTAAGTAGTCTCAAACGAGTGGCTTGCCCAGCCGCCGCAGACGGCGCGCCCGGGCAGTCCCGGCGGACAGCGCGGAAAACATCGCGCCGGGCGCGGACGAGGCGTCATTCAAAAGCCGCGCTGAACGCGAAGAAGAGCTGCAAAAGTGGGTGGTTCGCGGCATTATCGCCGTAGTTGGCGTCTTGATTTTGCTGGTGGCGATTGCCTTCGCCTTTGAACAGCTTTACATTCCCAACCAGGTCGTGGCTTCGGTCGAGGGCGCCGGCATCACCGTTCGCGATTTTCGGCAAGAATACTTGCTGGAGCGGAACCGTCTGCTGCTGCAACTGAACCAGATACAGGACTCCGGCATTGATCTGCAGCAACTGTCGCAACAAGAACCTTATTCCACCTGGATCAATGAAGTCAATGTGCCTGACCAGTTAGGGCTGCGGGTGCTGAATGACATGATCGATGACCGACTGCTCGCCCTGGAAGCGACTTCGCGCAACGTCGCCGTCGATGATGGCGCCGTTCGCCAGGCCGTGGAAGCGTATTTCGGCTTTGACCCCACGGCCGTCGCTCTTATAGGCGTTGAACCGACCGCGACTCCCGAACCGACAATCACCCCGACACAAAACGTCTCCCCCCCCCCCCCCGCAACCCCCGGGACCACCCGGGGGGCGACAAC
>VXLV01000033.1 GCA_009841405.1 Chloroflexota bacterium
CGCCTCTGCACCCCCATCCCCCGGCCCCTTCCCCCATGAAGGGGGAAGGGGAGCTAATGCGTCTTGAAGTCCCTCCCTCTTTATGGGGGAGGGATTTAGGGTGGGGGCCGGATCCTGACCATAGCCGACCAGCAGACGGATTCGGGCGTCCAGCGCTTCGTCGTCCGTAACGAGCATGGCGCCGTTGCCGGCGCTGCCAAGGGGCTTGAAGGGCGCGAAGCTGAACATGGCGACATCGGCGAAGGCGCCGACCGGTCGACCGTGATCCAGCGCGCCGGAGGCCAGGGCCGCGTCCTCAACGATTACCAGTTGGTAGCGGCTGGCCAGGGCGCGCAGGGCGTCGACATCGGCCGGGTGACCGTGCAGGTCGACCGGCAGGATGGCGCGGGTGCGCTCGGTGATCTGGGCTTCGACCGTCGCTGAATCCATGGTGTAGTCGGATTCCAGGACATCGCAGAGCACGGGCGTCGCCCCGCAGAGGCTGATGGCGCCGGTGGTGGAAATGTCGGAGTTGCCGACGGTGATGACTTCGTCGCCGGGCCCGATGCCGCAGGCGCGCAGGGCGATGACAAGGGCGACCGTGCCGGAGTGGACGGCGACGGCGTAGCGCTTCTGAACGTCAGCGGAGAAGGCGTCTTCAAGCTGGCTGCGCAGCGGGTAGCTGTGCTGGTAGGCGTCGAAGAGGATCGGCTCGAGCGCGGCCATAATCTCGTCGCGCATTTCACGGTGGGTCTGGCTGGCGCGCGAGCGCGGGACGCGGAAGGATTTCGACATCAACCTAGTCCCATCATGACGCGCGGGCGGGAACGCATTCGCCCATTTGGCGGGCGACTCACAGAGTCGCCCCTACAGATTGCGTGGAAGGGCGGGCGACCTGGTAGGTCGCCCCTACGGATTTCGATACGCAGAGACTTGACATCAGGCGCGGCCGCGGATGTTGGGATCGAGGAAGTCGCGCAGCCAGTCGCCCAGGAATACGACGCCCAGCACGGTGACGGTGATGGCGATGCCGGGGAAGGCGGTCATCCACCAGGCGCTGTTGATGTACTGCCGGCCGTCAGAAAGCATCAAGCCCCAGGTGACAGTGGGCGGCTTCACGCCCAGGCCCAGGAAGCTCAGCGAAGACTCGGCCAGGATCGTCACGCCGACTTGCACGGCGGCGAGCACGATGGCCGATGAGATGACGTTGGGCAGGATATGCAGCAGCATGACCTTGAGGCGATTCTGACCCAGGGCGTAAGCGGCGATGACGTATTCCATTTCGCGCACTTTGAGCACTTCGCCGCGGATGACGCGGGCGTAGGTGATCCAGCCGGTGAAGCCGAGGATGAGAATCAGCGTGGACAGACCGGCGCCGACCACGCCGGAAATGGCAATGACCAGGATGATAAAGGGGATGGCCAGCAAGCCGTCGACGATGCGCATGAGCACGCTGTCGACGATGCCGCCGACGAATCCGCTAATGAGGCCGTAGATGACGCCGATGGCGCCGGAGATGAGCACGGAGACGACGCCGACCAGCACGGAGACGCGGCTGCCGGCGATGATGCGGCTGAGAATGTCGCGGCCCAGCTGATCGCTGCCCAGGGTGTACGTGCCGACATCATCGACAAATCCGGGCGCTTTGAAGCGGGCGCGCAGGTTACGGCTATGCGCTTCTCGCGGCGAAACCAGCGGCCCAAAAAACGCCAGGAAGACGATGACGGTTACGATCACGCTGCCGGCCAGGCCGACCGGGCTCTTGCCGAGGGCCGTCAAGACGCGCATTGGCGCGCTGCGGCGGTTGGGAATGTCGGCGATTTTTCCGCCCTTGGCGGTATCGGTCTGCGTGTCCATGGCGGTCGCTATTGGAACTTAATGCGCGGGTCAAGCATGATGTAGATGACATCAATGGCGTAATTGATCAGTATAAATGACAGGGCAATCCACAGCAGGCCGGCCTGAACCACGGCGTTGTCGCGTACGCTGATCGACTCGATCATCAGGCGGCCCAGCCCGGGCCAGGAGAAGACGCTCTCGACCACGACCGAGCCGCCGAGCAGCCAGCCGAGCTGCAAGCCGAAGACGGTGACGATGGGGATGAGGGCGTTGCGCAAGGCGTGGCGCATTACGACTGACTTGTGCAGCAGGCCTTTGCTGTGGGCGGTGCGGACATAATCTTGGCTTAACACTTCGAGCATGGCGGAGCGGGTCATGCGCGAGAGGCGCGCCGCCATGCCGACGCCCAGCGTGACCGAGGGCATGATGATCGCTTTGGGCTCCAGGGCGCCGAAAACGGGCAGCATTCTGAGGTGGCGCGAAAAGATGATGATGAGCATGAGGCCGAGCCAGAAGCTGGGCATGGCCGTGCCAAGCGATGACAGAGATGTAATGACGAGGTCGAAGACGCTGTTGCGTTTGAGCGCGGACAAGATGCCCAGCGGGATGGCGATGGTCAAGCCGATAGCGGCGGAAGCGGCGGCCAGCATCCAGGTGTAGCCCAGTCGTTCAAGGATGAGTTCCATAGCCGGCCGCTTGGCGAGATAGGATCTGCCGAAGTCGCCGGTGATGGCTTTGGTGACAAAGGTGAGGTATTGCTCGCCCAGCGGTTTGTCGAAGCCCCAGAACTTGCGCATTTGGTCGATCTGTTCCTGGCTGAAGAAGTCAGGCGCCAAGACCAGGATGGGGTCGCCGCTGAGGCGCAAAATGAAGAACACGACCACGGACACGATGAACATGGTCACGATCAATTGCGCCAGTCGGCTGACGAAGAATCCGCGCAAGGTATACCCCTCACCCCCCGGCCCCCATCC
>VXLV01000108.1:0-4845 GCA_009841405.1 Chloroflexota bacterium
CCCTTCCCCGAAGCATCAGGGAAGGGGGAGCTTTCGTTGGCGGGCAATTGCGTCAAATACAGGCTGTGGGCTTTGGGCGCGTTTGTATCCCCTGCCCGCGCCACCAGCGTGTTGTAGGGGCGTCTCGCTGAGACGCCCGCGCCCGCGCGCTGCTGTACTTCGCCGCTCCTCAACGCTATGATAGCCCGGGCCAGGCCTTAGTGACGGGATGATGGGGAGATTGACCAGCCATGAAAAACACCAGCATCCTCTTTACGGGGCCCGAGCAAATCGAAGTGGCGCGCGTCGACAGCGGCTTCCTGCCGTTGGGCGACCATGAACTGCTGATCCGCACGCGCTACTCGCTCATCAGCGCCGGCACGGAGCTGGCTTGTTTGTCCGGCGTCGAAGCTTGGTTCCCCTTTCCGGCGACGCCGGGTTACGCCTCGGTGGGCGAAGTCATCGAGGCGGGCGCGCAAGTCAGCGACCTTGCTCCTGGCGACATCGTCTACAGCATGGGCGGGCATCAGCAATACCAGCGCCTGGACAGGTCCAATCCGCGCGCGCTCTGTGTCAAAGTACCGGATGGGATGGATCTTTCTCATGCGGTCTTCACGCGCATGGTCTGCGTGGCCTTCACCGCGCTACGGGTATCGCAGATCGAGCTCGGCGACTACGTGGCGGTGATCGGGTTGGGTCTGGTGGGCAACTTCGCTGCGCAGTTGGCGGGTTTGCAAGGCGGGCGCGGCATCGGGTTGGATCTTAGCGCGCGGCGGGTCGAGTTGGCGCGGGCATGCGGAATTGATCATGCGCTGGTGATGAATCCGGCGACTGTCGCGGACGATGTTGCCGCGATCACCGGCGGCGCCGGCGTGACCACGCTGATCGAGGCGACCGGCAATCCGCGCGCGCTGCCGGGGGCGCTGCCGTTGGTCGGGCGCTTTGGCGAAGTAATCTTGCTGGGAACGCCGCGCGGCGCTTACGAGACCAATCTGACTGAGGCGCTGCGCCACGTCCATCTGGACGGTTTGGGTAATCTGACCTTCAAAGGCGCGCATGAATGGCGTTATCCCGTGCCGCGAGACGCCTTCGTAAAGCATTCGATTCAGCGCAATGCCGAGCTGGCGCTGGAACTGATAGGCGGAGGCGAGTTAGATGTGGCGCCGCTGCATACGCATACGCTCAAGCCGAAGCAAGCTCAGCAAGCCTACGATGGACTGAGGCATCAGAAAGACGAATTTATCGGCGTCGTCTTCGACTGGACGGGCGTCTAGAAGTTGCATGGAACCGATGAATACTCGACTCAGCACTTAGCCATCGCTCAAGGCGCCGCTGGAGTCAGCTGCATCTTCAAGGTGGCGAAGAAGCGCGGTTACCGCCTGTTTCAGCGCGGGAAGATCTTCCTGCGCGAATCTCCAAACCAAGTCAATCCGTACGTTATTGTATTGATGAATCAAGACATCACGAAAGCCGGCAAAGTCGCTCCATGCAATATCAGGGTGTTGCGCCAATAGCGACAGGTCCATGCGTTTGACCACTTCGCCAATCACCTCGAGGCTACGTATGACGCCATCCTGCGATAACTCGGAGGCGATGAATGCTTCGCGCCCGCCAGACGTGTAACTTTCGATGCGCCTGATACGGTCCAGAATATCGCGGCAGTAAATCTGTTGGCCCCGGGTCACAAGGGCTGCGCTTCTCGAATAATTGATTCTCGCAGTTCGGGCCGAAGCGCCAGGCGATCAACCACCTCTACTCGGCGCCCCAACAATTCCTGCAAGCCCAGCGTGAGGCGGATGTGGTCGCGCAAACTATAGTTCGGCTCGAAGTCAACCAGAAAATCAATATCGCTATTCAACCCCAATGCGCCATGCAGAAGCGACCCAAAAACGGCAATCTGGAGCGCGTGATGCTGCCTTGCCAGCGCAATGATCTGCTCGCGCTGTTGGCGAAGGTCGTCAAGCGAACGAATTTTTGCAGTAACCATGTTCCGAAATCCAGCGGTCTACGTTCAACTGCCAGTCACTGTTTATATTGTAATTGATATTTCAGCGGTTTTGCTATTCGGATGGTCTTGAGCCTCACTCCCCACGCAGGCGCGGGTCCAGGATATCGCGCATGCCGTCGCCGATGAAGTTGAAGGCCATCACCAGGCTGGCGATCGCAAAGCCTGGGAAGAGCCACATCCACCACTGGTCGAAGAAGTCGATGCCGATGCTGACCATGCGCCCCCATTCCGGCGACGACGGCTCGGGACCGAGTCCGATAAAGCTCAAGGCGGCGAAGCTCAAGATGGCGGTGCCGATATCGAGGGTGGCGAGGATGACCGCCGGGGCGACGCAGTTGGGCAGAATCGTGCGAAAAAGGACGTATGCCCCGCCGGCGCCGGCGCTATGGGCGGCCTCGACAAATTCTTGCGCTTTGACCTCGAGCACCAGGCCGCGCAGGATCCGGGCGTAACGCGGCCACCAGACCGCGGCCAGCGCCAGCACGGCGTTGCGAATATCAGGCCCCAGCGCGGCCGTGACGGCCATCGCCAAAATGATGAAGGGAAATGCCATGAAAAGCTCGGTCAGGCGCATGAGCAATTCGTCGATGACCCCGCCCGCGTAGCCGGCCACCGCGCCGACAATCACCCCGATCGTGCTGCCCATGATGATGACCGCCAAACCGGCCGGAATCGTAATGCGCGCGCCCCAGAGCACGCGGCTGAAAATGTCGCGTCCCAACTCGTCGGAGCCCATGAAGTAGAGCTCGCCCGGCGCTTGCAAGCGATTCGCCAGGTCTTGCTTCAAAGGCGGAACCGGCGCGACAGCTGGCGCGAGAAAGGCGATCACGACCCAGGCGATGGCGATAACCAGGCCGAGCGTGACCAGCGGGTTGCGGCGTAGATGATACAGCGCCAGCTGGCGGCGGCTAGGCGACTCGAATTCGTGGGTCGAGGAAGAAATAGAGGATATCGACGACAAAATTCACTCCGACATAAATGAATGCGAATAACAAGCTGACGCCCATAATCGCCGGGAAGTCCTGCGATGTGCTGGCGCGAAACATATAGAAGCCGATGCCTGGATAAGCGAAGATCGACTCAATCAGGATCGAGCCGACGAGCAGATTGCCGTATGACAAGCCGATGACCGTCACCACCGGGATCAGCGAATTGCGCATGCCGTGAAAGCCAATGACATAGCGCTCGCGCAGGCCTTTGGCGCGGGCGGTGCGCATATAATCTTGATTCAGCACTTCCAGCAGCGAAGAGCGCGTGATGCGCGAGATAATGCCGCTGATATAGAGAGCCAGCGTCAGCGCCGGCAGAATGAGGTGCGAAAGGGCGTTGGTGAATGTCCGCCAGTCGCCGTTGAGCAGGGCGTCCACGGTGAACATGCCGGTCACTGTTGGCGGCGGGCGCATGATGATATCAAGCCGCCCCGGGCCCGCGGCGATGCGCAGCTCGGCATAGAACACCGTCAGAAACACCAGCGCGATGAGAAACACCGGGAAGCTGATGCCGATCAAGGCGATTACTCGCGCGATATAATCCACCCAGCTGTCTTTCCAAATGGCGGATACGAGCCCCAGCCCCACCCCCAAGGCCACGCCGTAGACAATGCCGAGAGTCGCCAATTCTATGGTTGCGGGCAAGCGCCGCGCGATATCTTCGCCGACGGGCTTGCGCGTCTTGATAGACGTGCCCATGTCGCCCTGCAACAAGTTGCCCAGATAGGTCAGGTATTGTTCGTGCAGCGGCTTGTCCAGGCCCCACTTCTTGCGGAAGGCGGCGATGGTGTCTTCATCGTTGAGCGCGTTGGGCGGCAGGTTGGCGACGATTGGGTCGGCCGGGATGGCGTTGGCAATGATAAATGCCACCACGGTGATGCCCAGCAAGATGGGAGTCACCAGAAGCAGTCGCCGGATGAAATAGCGAAAAAAGCTCATGGCCGTCACTCAGCGCTATTGCAACGAAGCCCAAGTGTAACACATCAAGGGCGGGACAATAAAACGTATATCTGAATTGAAGCGGGCGAGCCGGTGGCTCGCTCTCACACACTGACCGGCGCTGGCGGTTCGCGCATGAGCAAAAGCCCACAGAACGTGCGTACGGGCGAGCCGATGGCTCGCCCCCGATTTCCGTGAGAGCTAGTCAGCGTAGTAGTCGTCTTCTCTCCAACGCGCCGGATTCGCCAAGATTTAGCGGCGAATCCTGTCTAAGTCGTTTTCGTTGCGTACGATGTGATCGTAATAGTTCCGTTTCCAAATCGGCGGGTGCGGCGGATGTGCCAGCTTTTGACTGCGTTTCGTCACGACCGATTTGAACTGGGCGACAATCGAACCCAGTGAATTGGCAGGCAGCGTTATCTTGCCTTTCAATGGGCCAGTGTGTTGACGGCCAGACAAAAAGAGTATGCCGTGAAGATGATTCGGCATGACAACGAAATGGTCGACTTCAACGTTTGGTCGGATTTCAGCGATCTTTTGCCATTCGTCGTTAACTAGCCTGCCTAGGTCGTTCAGGTAGACTTTTCCGTTTGCGACGGCGCCAAACAACTGTGTCATGCGATACGTGGCGATCGTAACGAAATAGGCGCCGTACTGTGTATAGTCGTAGTCGCGCAATCGAGGCGAGCGTCGGCTGTGCATGTTCTCGTATTCTTCCGAACTCTAGCTGGCGAGGGCGAGCCACCGGCTCGCCCGTACGCACTCTCGTGTTATACGCATGAGGGACTAAACACGCCCGTACGCGCGCTAGTGTGTAGGGCCAGGGGGGGGGGGGGGGGGAGCGCCCCGGGCGGGGGGGGTTTTTTTGTTGGGGGGGGGGGGGTGAGGGGGGGCGCGGAAAAAGGGAGATTTATAAAAAAAAAAGAGCCC
>VXLV01000108.1:4855-28696 GCA_009841405.1 Chloroflexota bacterium
CCCCCCCCCCCCCCCCCCCCCCCCCGACCCCCATTTTTTTTTAACAGCAACTCCTCAAAACCCCCCCCCCCCCGGGGTTTTGTGTTTCCGCCCGGGGCGGCGCGGGGGGCTCGCCCCTAGACGCATATTGAATTGCTGTAGCGCGGTGGAGCTACATGGCGCGGCTCAAAATGGCGACATCCAGCAGCCAGTGCGGGTGCCAGATGTACCCAGCGAGGTCGGCGCGATAAGCGGTCGCGACGTCCGGCACGTTGAAGGGCGCGAAGGGCCCATACTGCATGGTGTATTCTTGCAGCATGGTGAAGAGTCTCAGGCGCTCCTCTGGTTCGCTGGTGACCTTGGCGGCCGCGATCGCATCCTGGATCTCTTGCGGCAAACTCTCCAGCTGCCAATTGTTGCGCTCGGTCGCGACCTTGCCTGGCGGCATGAAGCTGAGGAAGTCCAGCGAGTCCAGGATGTCCGGACCCCAGAGCCAGTAGCCGACGCCGTGCAGGCCGCTGCGATACTTGTCGAGCGCCACTTGCAGCTCGCCCGGCTGCAGCGTCACATTGATGCCAACTTCGGCCAGATCGGCTTGAATCTTCTGCGCGTTGGTATTGAAGTCGACGCCGCCAGCGCCAAAGTCAGGGTACTCGAGCAGCATGTCCAGCCCGTCGGGGTATCCGGCTTCCGCCAGCAGTTCGCGGGCTTTGTCCAGATCGCGGGAGAAGGCTGCTTCTTCACCGAGGTTGCCGAAGAAGCCGGCCGTCATATTCGTCGCCGGCTTAACGCCGCCCCAGAGGGTCTTGTAGCCTTCGTAGTCCAGGGCGTAACGCACCGCCAGTTGAACAGTCTGGTTGGCAAAGGGGCCACTGTACTGCTCATCAGTGTTCATGATGATGAAATGCGTCAGGACGCCAGGTCCCCTGAAGATATTGAGGTCTGCATTGCCTTCCAGGGTCGCGACTTGGTCGGGGCTGAGGTCAAGCGCCAGGTCGATATCGCCAGTTTCGAGGGCCGCCTTTTGCGTGGCGCCTTCCGGCATGTGGATAAAGATCACGCGATCGAAGTAGGGTTGGTCGCCCCAGAAGCCGTCATTGCGGACCAGCTCGGTGCGGTTCTGCGGCTCCCACAGGTCGAGAATATAAGGGCCGGAACCGGCCGAGGTGCTGTCGAGGTAGGCGCCGGCGGTATCGGTCTCGGCCGCGTCCATAGCGTCAGTGCCGCCGTTGGCGCGGACGACATCGGCATTGGTGATGCTGAAGACGCCGCTGGTGATTTCGGAGAGGAAGGAGGGGCGCGGGGCCGGCAGCGTGACGGCGACGGTGTCGTCGTCGATCGCTTCTACCGCGTCAATACCATCAGCCAGGAACGACGGGTTGCCATCGCGGTGCTTCAGGCGGTTCCAGGAAAATACGACATCGTCCGAGTTGACGTCATCGCCATTGGCGAAGACGGCGTCCGGGTCGAGCGAGAAGGTGTATACCGTCCCGTCGTCGGAAATCTCCCAGCTTTCGGCCAGCAAGGGCAGAATTTCGCCGGCGTTTTCATCAGGGAAAGTCACCAATTGGCTGTAGGTCACGTGATTGACGATATGGGTCGAATGGGTGAAGCCGTTGGCCGGGTCGTACGAGTCGGTCTGCTCTTTCCAGCCTACGACCAGCACTTTTTCGTCCTGCGCGTAGCCGGCGAAGGCGCCAACCAACAGCACGATCAACGCGAGCAGCGCAAGAACAAATCTGTAGTTTTTCATTTTCTTCACTCCTTCAGAGCACTTGGAACGATATTTTGTAGCAGGTGGAGTATAACGAATCCCGCGGAAAGGCGCAATCAAGCGCTAAACGCGAGCGGTTAATTCGGAGGACATGAGCTACTCGCTTGGTTCAAAAAAGTGTAGGGACGGCATATCATGCCGCCCGCGTTACACAGAGAAATTCGGGCGACCTGGCAGGTCGCCCCTACACCATCTTCTTAGTGTGTAGCCGCGACATTCACGACTCCCGTTAAACGCGAGCAGGGCGAGCCAAGGCTAGCCCCTACAGGCGGCCGGATAGGTGTCTAAAATGGAATTGCTTGGACGCGGTGCATTATTCGAGCGGGAAGCGCACCCGCCGGCCCTCGCGCGCCGATTGATAGGCGCCCAGGATCATCTCGATGCAGACGCGCCCTTCGGCGGCCGTGGCCAGCGGAGGGCCCTCGCCTTTGAGATAGTCGACAAGCGGGCGCGGCACGGCTTCGATCCGCGCGCGCTGCGGCACGAGCGGGTAGTCGAAACGCTCCCAATCGCCAGCGCCGGTGCGATATAGCTTGAGGGCGCTGTCCTCGGCGGGCAGCAGCGACGCCGGCAGGTCGCCGTAGTTCTGCTGGATCGTGCCGGCATCGCCGTAGATCTCGGTGGTGGCTTCGGCAGCCAACTGCGTCGAGCTGTTGAGCAGGATGCCAATCTCGCCCCGCGCGAAGCGATAGATGGCGACGCCGTTGTCATCGGGCGCGGTGTCCGTGACGATATTGTCAATCTCGGCGATGACGCTGAGGGGCTTGCCCAGCATCCAGTAGAACCAGTCGGCGGCATGCGAGGCGTCGTCCATGAACATGCCCATATTCTGAACCGGGTCGATGTGCCAGTTGCCCGGGACCGCCCAGTCTTTGTTCAGCAGCATGGGGATGGCGTGGCGGCGGCGAACGACGGCGAGATTACCGACTGCGCCTTCCGCGACCAGCGACTTCATTTTGCGGTTGACCGGGTCGCAGCGCATCTGATAACACATGCTGAACTTGACGCCGCTGCGCGCGACCGCGGCGATGATGGCGTCGCAGTCGTTAAGCGTCAGCGCCATCGGCTTTTGCAGCAGGACATGCTTTCCCGCTTCGGCCGCGGCGGTGACGTGCGCGGCGTGCCGGTTGGTCGGGCTGGCGACGAAGACGGCGTCGATATCGGCGCGCGCCAGCAGTTGGTCAAGATCCGTATGCCACTCCAGGCCGAACTCGGCAGCGGCATTTTGGCCGCGCTCAGCATCGTCGTCCCAGGCGGCGACGACCTCGGCATCAGCGAAATCGGCGATGACGCGGCAGTAGGCGCTGACGTGGCCGTGCGCGAAGCTGATGACGCCCAGGCGAATTCTATCGGGCATAGCCGCTAGCCATCCGCCTTGAAATCGCTGGCATCGACTGCGACGATGACGTCCTCACCGTCAACGATAACGGGGTAGGTTTTGACGCGCACAGCCGGGTCAACCAGGCACTCGCCGGTCGCGATGTCGAATTGCCAGGCATGCCAGGGGCAGCGGATGATCTCGCCCTCGCGCTCGTAGCCGACAAAGCCCTCGGTCAGCGAGGGCGGGGCAGACGTGGCGCTGCGCCCGGCCACTTCGCCGGTGCAGAGTGGACCGCGTTTATGCGGGCAGATATTGCGCAGGGCGTAGAATCTGCCCTTCACGTTGAAGATGCCGATGCCGGCGCGCCCGCGAAAAGGCACGATGATCTTGCGTCCGCCGTCCGGGATATCAGCCGCTTTGCCGACGACGATGCCCATCACGCCACAACCGCCTCGATCATATCATCGCTGATGCGCAGCAAGTCCAGCGCGTTCTCGGCGAAGACGCGCCGGTGCATGCGCTCGTCCAGCTTGGGCAGCACGGTCACCGGGTCGTTCCAGTCAAAATGCGGGAAATCGGTGCAGAATATCAGGGTCTCGTCGGCGTGCAGCATCTCCAGCATTTGATAGACCTGCTCGGTCTGCGGCGGCTCGTGCATGGGCTGGGAGCCGATGCGGATATGCTCGCGGAAGTATTCGCTAGGCAGGCGCTTGAGCCAGGGCGTCTGATCGCCGATGGCCTTCCAGTCGGCGTCCATGTGCCACATCAGCGGCACCGCCCACATCTGCTGCACTTCGATGAGCGCGACTTTGAAGTTGGGGAACTTCTCAAAGACGCCTTCGACGATCAGCGAAGCCGCTTGGGCGCTGGCGACGCTGGGACGGGTCATGCGATTTTCCATGTAATAGCTGGGGAAGCCGACTGGCGTAGGCGTCGCGCCCGGGCTGCCGCCGCCGATATGCGAGACCACCGGCAAATCATGCTCGGCGCAGGCTTCCCAGATGGGGTGGTAGATGCGCTTGCCGAAGAGGTCCGGCGTCTGCATGGGCATCATGACCGCGGCCGTGTCTTTGCGATGCGCCAGACGGTGGATCTCCTTTACCGCCAGCGCCGGGTCGTTGGGCGCGACCAGGATGGCGTTGACCACGCGCGGGTCTTTATCCAGCCAATGCTCGATCGTCCAGTCGTTGAAGGCGGTACATAAAGCCGCCGCCCAATCGGGATCGGGCAGGCCGGCCACAGCCAGGAATACCGGCGGACCCGTCAACAGCGCGAAGTCGATATGCCAGCGGTTGAGCAGCTCTTTCTGCGTGAACTCGAGCGAGAAGTTGAAATCACGCTCTTGCAGGGCCGGGTCCTTGATATCGGGGCGGGTGCGGCGGAAGGGCGTGTTGGCGTAGCCGCTGCCCGGCAGGTGCAGCCCCTGATCGAGCAGGTGCTCCTGATAGAACTTGGGCAGGTAGGGCAGCAGCTGATGCGGGTCGTGGAAGTTGTGGTGGACGTCGCAGTCGACCAGTTTGACGCGGTCGGCGGGTTTGGCGGTCCAGCCCGGCGCTGCGATGGGCGCTGCGCCGGGCTTGCCGATGTGGATTTGTTCGAGTTTGTCAGGTGCTTGCGCCATGTTGTTCATCTTCCTAAGTTGCGTATGTCCTGCAACTGTGAGGAGGTCAGCGTGTACCAATCGCCAGTCTCATAGAAGTAATGTCTTTTTCTCGACCTAGAGTAGCGCTCTTTCAGGAATGTTTCAAAGGATTCGGCATGATCCGCCTGAATGATACAGTTAAACCAGACGCGGTTGCGCGCATGCAAGGCATCATGCGGATTATTGAGTTGGGCTGCCATCCCGGTAAGACCGCCCGTGTCTTTGGGAAGTTGAGTTCTCCAAATCTTGTAACGATTACCACGCCTGCTGCCTTGAACGACGCAAACATAGCCTTGTTTTCCGCTAAGTTTGGGCAGTCTCCTGTAGGATCGAGACGCTAAGGTCTTGAGTCCCCAATGTGTCTTCGGGTGAAGGAAGGGTTTGAATCCGTAAAAGAAAGACCCTGCGGCCTGCTTGACTTCACCCATCGCCTCATCCGAAAATGAACCCCAACCATTTTCACCTTGCTCATCAGCGGACGATTGTAAGGCACGCCTCACTTTTTTCCTGTTGTCGACTTTCATAATCAGTGTTAGCTCCAGCGGAATACGTTGCCACTGTTCCGTTAATGCGGCATCTATTGACTTCGCTGGATGGTCGTCAATGAATACCTTGCCTTCTCTTGCGTTGTTGTCGCAAATCACCGTCAAATAGGCGTCTTTGCCCTTGAGCTTGGGGAGAGCGCGGTAATTTTTGGTCAGCACATTTTCCCAGTTCCAGTCAAAGTCTGGGAGCGCGGAGATATGTTCGAAGTCAGGTGCAGTCTCAATTGGAGCTTCGTCTGAGTCAGCTTGTGCCGCAGTCTGCGCCACTTTTGCCGCCATCGCAGCTGCGAGCTGTCCTAGACGCTTGAGAAGGTCTTTCGCTAACTCGACGTCTTTCTCATCAATTGGCGCCATCCCCAGTGTGTCGCGAGCAGCTACCATCACAATTGCGGCAATTATCTGAACGGTACGCCGGTCTATTTCGTCCAGCGCGAACCACTCGCCTCTTTTGGGATTGCCGAATACAGTGCGCAGCTGTTTCTCTAGCGTACCGGCGTCCTTTGCAGGAAAGTTCAGCTTAAACTCGACGCGGGACCCCAACTCCCTTTTCAGTTGGGCATCAAGCCACGGAGGTTTGGCGCGGTAACCCATCTTAAACAGGCCGCCGTTTTCTCTGTCTCTAACGATGTAAACGAAACCAGCTTTGCCAACCGGCTTAAACCCGCTGCTGCTGTAAGATTTCGCAAGCGCGTGATTGTACTGCTTCAGCAACTGAACTAGGAATCTTACACGCGGAACATAGGGGCCCACCGTCTTTGCAAATGCAGCCAGCTTTATCAGCGCATTCAAATTCATAGGATCTTCCCGCCACTGCAAATTGTATTTGCCGCGGTTAAGCAGGCCGCAGCAGAAGAGGCGTACAAGTCGAGGTTCGCCTGTAAACGTTTGCGACCTCTACAGGCGGGGCTCAGCCGGGCGCGTAGACACCGCCCTTCATTTCATCTAGATTGCCCGCCGCCGGTCTCTCGCCTTACTCTTCAGCCGCATCCAATTCAGCCTGCTGCTCGGCGACCCGCTCGGGAGTGCACTCGAGGCTCGCCAGGAATTCACGGTCGCGTTCTTGGCGCGCCTCCAGCGGAACCGGACCGCCGAAGAATGCCTGTCCAACCGCCGCCTGCGCTGCCGGGCTGACAGGCATAATCGAGGGCAAACCGGTTGCTTCATCCATCGTGAGCGAAATATCCGCCCGCTCCTGCAGCGCCTGGGAGAATTCTAAGTCCATCTGCCCGGCGGTGTGCATATTGATGCCGACAATCATATCGCCGGCTTGCGCGCTGATCGCGGTCGTTGCCGGGTCCAGCTCGCCCGCCAGGTACGCCGCCACCATTACGCCGACAGCGTTTCCCTGTTCCAAGAGCTGGGAGAATCCCGCGCCAACGGTAGCGCCCAATACCAGTCCGTCCAGACTGGCGAAGAATACCGGAATGCCCTGGTCCATGGCGACGCCGGAGATTAGCGGCAGTCCGGCCAGGTTCATGTAATCCATCGTCAGCAAGATGGCTTCAGCGCCCTTGCTCACCAGCCCTTCGGTCGCGAAGGCAAGATCCGCCAGCGTGACATCGGTAGTTTGTTCGACGGTCAAGCCGAGCGATTCGCCTATGTGGGCAATCTGATTCGCGCCGTATGCGCCGCTGGCATCGCCCGCATTGTGTATCGTGCCGATCGTCGTGATATCGGGATCTTGCAGCAGTGGCAAACCGACAATTGCCTCATAATCGACAACCGATTGCGCGCCGCTGAGGTTCGCGGGCTTGATGCAGGGCGCATCGGCGATGCCGGCCTCATAAGGATTGTAGACATCGGCGAAGAATATCGCTGGCGGGTCTTCCATGTCAGCGGTGGCGAGTAGCGCTTGGATAGTCATCGGCGCCGAGATCGTCACCAGCGCGTCCGGCTCGTGATCAAGCGCAAAGGCTACCAATTCGCGCAGTCGGTCTAGTTCAAAGTTGGCTTCCAGGCGATTGAATAGGATGGCCGAATTATCGGCCGACTCGATCATGACCTGCATCCGCTGATCCGATCGATCGTCCGGGTTAATGTAGCCGTAAGCCTCCAGCACGTCCAGCATGCCGGTCTGGATCGCATTGGTCGGGCCAAAGGGGTAGAAAGAAAGTAGCCAAACGCTTGGCTTGTCTTCGGCTTGGGAAAAGACGCTTGAAGCCAAAAGCAACAGCAGCGCAAGCCCCGTCAAAAGCCGCTTCTTCGACATGATTTCTCCTGCTTTCCGCTATAGATTCTCCTTTACTGTAACATACAAGTCATCAGTTGTTCGGCTGCAGCTCGCCCAGCGAGCGCTCGCCTTGCTGGATATAGCCGGCCACCGGGCTCTCGACGCGCCCGTAGGCATTCCAGATCTTGAAGCCGAGCAGCGCCAGCAGGTCCTCGTCCGCTTCCGCGACCACTTCTGGCGCGGTCGCCATGGTGAAGTTGACTTGCGTGCGGAATTGTGGCGCCACAAACGTGGTCAGCACGCCCAGCCGCTGCTGATCGCTGACATTAGCGCCGGTGCCGTGCCAGATTCGCCCGTCGAAGAGCATGGCGCTGCCGGCCGCGCCTTCGGCCGGGATGCTGACCACGTCTTTGTCGCGCTCGGCGTCGGGGCGGCGGCCGTAGAGATGGCTGCGCGGCACGATGCGGGTGGCGCCGATTGCTTCCGTGAAGTCGTTGAGCATCCACATGACGTTGACGACCACTGGCGGCGCGATCATGGCCGGGTGGTCGTCGACGCGGTTGGATAGCTCGCGCGTCAGCGACCCGGCCGGCACTGGATTGGGATTGCGATGAATCGGCTCGGGCATCCACCACTGGTCGGTATGCAGGTTCATGGCGATGCCGCCCGGCTTGGCGATATTGGCGCCGTAGCTGGAGAGCAAGTAGTCGGCCCCCAGCACATGCCCCACGACCGCGCGCATGGTCGGCTGCGCCAGCAGTTCGCGCCAGATGACGCCTTTGTTGATCAGCATCCAGACGCGCTGGTTGACGCCGCCGGCCGCGGCCGAGAAGGCTTCGCGGCGGACGCGCCCTTCTTCGTCTGTGAATTGGCCCCACTGCTGTTTGGCGCCGCCGTCTTCAAAGGCGTGGCCGCCTTCCAATTCCGCCTGCGCTTGTTCCAGCAGGCGTTGCTTGGCGACGGCAATCTGGCCGGGCGTCATGGCGTCTTTGACCAGGCAGTAGCCGAATTCGTCGATGTTCGATTGCAGCGTGGCGGTGTCGGTCGTCGCTTGGGGCAATTCGTCGTGTGTCCAGTTGAACATGATTGTCTCCGTCGGAGTGATAAGCGAATTCCTGGATAGGACTGTGGGGCACGTGATCAGTGTTGGTTAATTGGGGAGAGAATACATTAAAGCGAGTGGCTGTGCCAACATAATAGCAAGAGCGCTTTATTGGACCAGCGTGCTAAGTTTGTCCAAGGTTTCAGCGAGAACGGCGTCCGGCGCTTTAGCGAAAAATCGCGCCTTGCGAAGGCGCCAGTCCATGCTCTTTACCTGATCAGCTAGCACGACGCCTTTAACTTCAAAGTTCCGGGGCAACGGTACTTCAAAGCCATATCCCTTCTGGCGACTTCGAATTGGGAAACAGGTCAGCAACTCGGAGGCGCGATTGTAGATCCGCCGAGATACGACCAAAGCGGGTCTGTGCCCCGCTTGCTCATGGCCTACTTGTGGATCGAAATTGATCCATATGATGTCGCCACGGTCCGGGATATACGTCACCACCAGACCTCTTTGCCAACAGCGGGGCCGATATCGACTTCGCCATGTCGATTCTCAGGCGTGATTTGCGCTACCAATTCCTCAAGCGTATAGCGCGGCTCTTTGACCGGTACTATTCGCAACTGTCCGTCCTCGAGGACAAGTTCAACCTTGCTGCCGAAGTCGAGACCGGTCTCCATAGCCAGCTGCTTCGGAATACGCAGCGCGCGGCTGTTTCCCCATTTGGATACTGTAGCCAGCATCATCTGCCTCCTGTTTATCCAATGTAGATACAACATATCTTATGTCAACTTCAAATGTCAAGACTAGCGCAGCGCATTTGACGAACCCATTGCCAGTCTAGCGCGCGAAAACACGTTTGCCGGACGCACGTTTCGCTCACCACCAGATCTCATTGCCAACCGGCGGTCCAGTGTCCCATTCTTCCGGTTCAAAATCTTCGGGTACGCTCGCCAGCATCTCGTCAAGATCGTATCGTCTTCGCCGCCGCGTCTTGATGCGGAGCTCTCCATCTTCATAGCGCAGTTCAACCGGCTTGCCCTGTTCGAGCCCGGCTTCGTCCGCCAGCGCCTTTGGGATTCGTATCGCCAAGCTGCTGCCCCATTTCTGAATCTTCGTCAGCATCATTGAGACTCCGGCTCTACATTGTAGATACACTCTACTGCGTCTGTGCTGGCACAGTCAAGCTATCCTTCTTACGTTCGCGCTGGAAGTTCGCCTTTCGCCGCCGCATCCGATACAATCGCGCGCATTGTATTTTGATAGCGCTATTATGAGACCCAGAGAGAGTTGACATGACTACAAAAGTTGCCTTGATCGGCGCGGGCGGCATGGCGCGCCATCACCTGCCGCTGATGATCGAAACCGGCGCCGATATCCGCGTCGTCTGCGAACCGTCGTCGAACAACTACGAGCTGGCGCTGGCGCGGCTGGAGGAGCTGGGCGCGCCGCCGCCGCCCAACGAGCCGGTCCTGGCGGAATTGCTGGACAAGCGCGCCGCCGAGCTGGACGCCGCCTTCATCATCACGCCGCACAATCTGCATCACGACCACGCCAAGATGTGCATGGAGGCGGGCCTGGATGTGTTGCTGGAAAAGCCGATGGTGCTGAACGCCGCCGAGGCGATGAGCCTGATGGAAACGCGCGATCGCAGCGGCCGCCATCTGGTCGTGGCCTTTCAAGGCGGCTTGTCCCCGCAGATCCGCCACGCCGCCGCGCTGATCGCTGCCGGCGAACTGGGCGAATTGCAGACAGTGACCGGCATGGTCTGGCAGGGTTGGAAAGGCGCGACCGAGGGTTCCTGGCGGCAGGTCCCCGAGATTGCCGGCGGCGGCTTCCTCTTTGATTCCGGCGCGCACATGATGAATACGGTCTGTACGCTGGTGGGCGAAGACTTCGCGAGCGTGGCCGCCTGGACGGACAATCGCGGCACGGCGGTCGATATCAACGGCGTGGTGATGGGCCGGCTGCAATCGGGCGCGCTGGTGACGTTGAACGGCTGCGGCGACTGCATCCCGGGCCTTGAGAATGAGATCTTCGTCAACCTGACCAGCGGCGTCATCCGCACCGGCATTTACGGCGAGCGCCTCTTCATCCGCCGTGCGGGCGAGGCCGAAGCGACGGCGCCCGAATTGCCTGCGATGCGCGGCGCCTGGCAGCAGTTTACGCAGGTGCGCGCCGGCGAGATCGAGAATCCTTGCCCGCCGGAAGTGGGCTTGCGCATGGCGCGGCTCTGGGACGCCATCGTCGAATCGGCGAGCCAAGGCGGGCAACCTGTACAGACGATTGCTGGGGGTAGTTAGCGGCGGACGGGCAAAGGGTTGTATCGGGACTGGCCGCCCGCAAGTCACTGCGGCGACCAGGCGATGTCGATTATTCGGCAATCAACGTCCACCCGTTGTTGCAAACCGGCGCCGTCGACCTTTTGGTGACGATGCACTGTGCCGTCCGGGTTGACGACGAGGAAGTACTCAGCATCCAGCCAAACGAGCGCAACGATGAATCGAGAACTTGTGTATCTGGACAAATGGCCAGTGCAAATGCTCGACGTGGGGTAGTTGCCGGCAGAGCCGCCGATATGTCTGAAAGAGGCCGGCCCACTTGGCTAACGTCCGCAAGCTTCCGGTCTTCTGTGGTAGGGGTCGTTCGAGACTTCGACCGTGAACATTCCGTACAAATCCTGCACGTCGGAGTCTAGAAATTGAAACCCTAGTTGTTCCCATGAATCAGCGCCTACCCAATGGTTGAATCGATAGATATGATCATCGCTATAATCCGGGAACTGCCGTGAGACGCTTTGCCGCTCAAATGCCCAGGCGCCATTAATGAACATTGTCTCGGCATACTGTTGCTTTTCAATGCATAGGCGTCAACGCGTTGAGAAATATACTCAGCGCGAGCCGCTCAATCACCGCACATGCCACAAAGAGAAAGCAAAGAACAGACACCAGTATTGCGCAAACTACGGCCGCGCGTCGCAGATATCGCTTCGGCTTGCGCTTCGATTTGCGTTTATGTTTGCGCATTGGAATTGTTCCCCTATTCCACGAGTCGCCGCCATTCAAGCCGTCTTCAGGCCAATCGAATAGCGGCTCTTCCTGGCCCGTTTCCAGGTCGTGAAAGTTGAAACTACTCTTTACTACACTAGATTCGAGGGATATCGCAAAGTTTCTGCCGTGACCTGCGAGATCCATTCCCGGAAAATGCAGCGGCTTGAGCTCGACTATCTCGCCGCCGATTCTCTGGTGACGATGCCCGTTGCCGTACGGGTTGACGATCAGCATGTGTTCTGCGCCCAGCCAGGCGGCCGAGTCGACGTCCGCCCACGAGGCGCCGCTGATGTTCGGATGGTTGTGGCTCACCACAATGTTGCGCCCCATTGCTCGCGTTCCGCCCACGCTGCCTTTCTCATGCTGGTCAAGCTGCCTTGCGCGGGTAAAATACGCCAAATTCGCTGAGTAAGGAGAACAAGCATGAAGACTGCAACGGGCAATTTCCCGCTGGGCTGGCGGCGGCGCAACTTCGCCTGGGAGCAAGACCTCGACGGCATGATCGCCTGGGCGCTGGAGAACGAGCTTGAAGTCATCGACCTGGGGCGCGATGCCGATGAGATCGCCAAGACGGTGATTGACGCCGGGCTGCGCGTCGGCTCGGCTGATTTGACCGTGTGGATGGAGATGATGTCGCCCGACGCCGGCGCGCGCCGGGAGGCGGTGGCGCGCAATGCCGAGTACATCCGCGCCTGCGCGGCGGCCGGCGCCAAGACTTTCTTCATCTGCATGATCCCGCAAGACCCGGCGCGGGGCCGCGCCGAGAACTTCGGCTACATGGTCGAGAGCTACGGCGAACTGCGCTCGACATTCGAAGACAATGACGCCTGTTTGGTTATTGAAGGCTGGCCGGGGCCAGGCTCGCTGGTCTGTACGCCGGAGACATACCGCGCTTTCATTGAGCAGGTGGGCTCGCCCAATATGGGTGTCAATTACGACCCCTCGCATTTAGTGCGCATGGGCATCGACCCGATTCGATTCTTGCGCGAATTCGTCGACCACGTCTTCCACGTCCACGGCAAGGACTGCATGATCATCGACGAAAACTTGTATCAGTACGGCAATCTTCAAGAAGCGACCTTCGCCGCGCCCTTCAAGTACGGCGGCATGAACTGGCGCTATACTATTCCTGGCCACGGCGTCTCCGATTGGAAGATCATCCTCGGCATCTTGCAGGACAGCGGTTACGACGGCTGCGTTAGCATTGAGCTGGAAGATCACTACTACGACGACACGGAGTACGAGCAGAAGCAGGGCGTGCTGCAAGGCGTGAAATTCCTGGCCGGTTCATAATCAGTCCTAACAGCGCCAACGTCTGTGTAGGGGCGACTCTGTGAGTCGCCCGCAAACTGCCCAAATGGCGCGTACGGGCGAGCCGGCGGCTCGCCCTCAAAATTCAGACAGGATTAATCACAATGACCAAAGCAGCCGTAGTTGGCCTCGGAAACATGGGCATGGGCATGGCGCTGAACCTGCTCGCCGCCGGCTTTGACGTTATCGGCTTCGACCTGCGCTCAGAGCGCGGTCAGATGCTGGCGGAGCAGGGCGGGCGCGCAGCCCAGTCGCTTGCCGACCTGGCGGACGCCGATGCTGTCTTCGTCATGGTGATGACTGGCGCGCAGGTTATGGACGTCGTCGCGGGCGAGGGCGGCTTGCGGGATACGCTGCAGCCCGGCGCTAGCATCATCGTCACGGCTACCGTACAGCCGGCCGAGGTCCGTGCGGTTGAATCAGCGTTGGCGGGATCGGGGCTAAACGTAATCGACAGCCCGGTCAGCGGCGGCCAAGCCGGCGCCGAAGCCGGCACGCTCACGATGATGGTCGCGGCTGAAGCTGAAGTCTTCGCCGCCAATCAAGCCCCGCTCAATGCCGTCGGCGGGCAAATCTTCCACGTCGGCGAGCGCATCGGCATGGGGCAGACGGTCAAGGCGGCTCTGCAAGCCTATATCGGCGTGAGCTTCGCCGGCATCTTCGAGTCGCTGGCGCTGGGCGCGGCTGCCGGCATCAAGGGCGAGACGCTCTACGAGGTCTTTAGCAGCACCCATGTCGGCAATACGCCCTTTTTCAAGAATTGCGCCGAGTTGATCATGGCGCGCAAGTTCGAAAATACGGGTAGCCATATCGCCACGATGGCAAAAGACCTGGGTATCAGCATGGCCATGGCTCGCGAGAATGGCCTGCCGCTCTTCGCTGCGAGCGCTGCCAATGAGCTCTTTCAGGCCGGCATCTCGCGCTTTCCCGAAGGCGACAACTGGGCCATCGTCAAGCTGCTGGAAGAATTCTCCGGCACAGAGGTTTCCTGGTAACTGGCCGGCTGCGACCAACGACGAATGTAGATATGTGCGGCAATGCCACTGCCCTCGCAAATCACGTTAGATCATGCGGTATTTTGCTCCCCTCCCTGACTCGTCGGATGCCCGCCATAGAGATGGCGGGAGGGGCCGGCGGTGGGGTAAGCTGACCGCAAGTGACAGGAATTTCACAATGGCGAAACTAGGCGTCATCACGGATGGCATAAGCCGCGAATTTGAGCACGCGCTGTCGGTCATGAACGAGTTCGGCTTGACGCAAGCCGAACTGCAGTACTTGTGGGACAAAGAGGTCGGCGACCTCTCGGACGCCCAGCTGGACCGCGTACAGCAGCTTGTGAAAGCCCACGCGGTGGAGGTCTCCTGCATATCCCGGCACATATTCGGCGGGCTGGCGCTGGGCGACATCTCGCTGTCCGCGCCCGTCTACCTGGCGCATTTGGACGCGCTGGGCCGCTGCATCGACATGGCGCAAGCGCTGGATTGCCAGCTTGTGCGCATCATGAGCTTTAAGAAAGAGATGATCCTCTTCGGCAGTCAGGGCGCGGAAGAATGGAATGTGGCCAGGGGCGCGTGGGAGAAGGCGCGGGAATTAATCGGCGGCGCCGTGCAGATCGCCGAGGACCGCGGCGTCACGCTGGTAGTGGAAACTGGCAACAACGCCATCACTAACTCGGCCTGGCTCGCTTGCAAGCTGATTGACGAGTTGGGCTCCGAACGGCTGAAACTGCTTTGGGATCCGGCCAATGCGCTTTATAGCACCGAAGCCGCTTTCCCGGACGGCTATGGCGCGCTGCGCGGCGGCTACCTGGGGCATGTTCATCTCAAAGACGTGGCGGTGGACATCGCCAAAGCGACTGTGACTTGTCGTCAGTTTGGCTGCGGGCAGATGGCCCCGTACCTTGGCGACCTGGCGGCCGCCCTGGCTGCCGACGATTACGCGGGGTCCATTTCGCTGGAGTCCGTCTATCGTCCGCTGGGCGGCAGTTTCGAGGATGGTTTCCGCGCTTCGGTCGGCGCGTTGAAGGAATTGTTTGGCTGAGCTTGCTAGTATAATTGTCCCGTATCCAGTCCGAGCATACTAATGAAATGAGGTAATCCCATGACTATCCCCAAGAAAGCTTTTGGACGCACCGGCCACATAAGCGCGCGCACGCTATTTGGCGCGGCGGCGCTCGGCGCCGTCACGCAAGACGAAGCCGACCGGACTATGGAGCTGCTGCTTGCCCGTGGCGTCAATCATATTGACACCGCCGCCAGCTATGGCGATTCGGAGTTGCGCCTCGGTCCCTGGATGGAGACGCATCGCGACAAATTCTTCCTCGCCACCAAGACGGACGAACGCGCTTACGATGGCGCCAAGCGCCAATTCGAGCGCTCGCTTCAGCGTTTGCGGGTCAGCGAGGTCGACTTGATTCAACTGCACTACCTGGTCGGCGAAGAGGAGTGGGAAGTCGCCATGGGGCCCGGCGGCGCGCTGGAATACCTGCAGGAAGCGCGCGAGCAAGGGCTGGTCAAGCACATCGGCGTGACCGGCCACGATGTCGCCATCGCGCGCATGCACCAGCGCAGCCTGGAGCGCTTCGACTTCGACTCGGTGCTGCTGCCTTATAACTACCTGATGATGCAGAATCCGGTCTATCGCGCCGGCTTCAATGAGGTGGTGGAGATCTGCAAGGCGCGGGATGTCGCGGTGCAGACGATCAAGGGCATCACCCGCCGGCCTTATATGGGCGAGCAGCGCAGCCATGCCACCTGGTACGAACCGCTGACCGACCAGGCCAGCATCGACAAAGCGGTGCATTGGATCCTGGGCAACGACGATGTCTTCCTGAACACCGCCGGCGATATCCACATTTTGCCGCTGGTGCTGGATGCCGCCGCGCGCTTCGAAGAGCGGACGCCGGAGCCGGTTATGCAAGCCATGGTCGCCGAATGGGAGATGGCGCCGCTGTTTGTGTAGGCTAAAGCAAAGGCGGACAATTCTCGCGCATTGTCCGCCACTATACTGCGGTTTGACCTGTAGAGAGATTGACCCGATAGTTGATCGATGATTCATCGGACGTGTGAGCGTCAAATAGGCAGGTGCGAAGATGAATACACGGACAAGCGTTAGACGGTGGGTAATCTATTCGATTGTCATCCCGCTTCTGCCTATGCTATTTGCTGGGCTTCTAAAGTTGGGTCAAGGCGCTGGCCTCTAATACCAGAGTTTGCTAGGTGGGACCGAACTGTACATATTGTCTGTAACTGTGCTCGCGTCTACCAAAAACGATCTGGAGAATTCGCGGGCCAACTTTTCTAAGTTTCGCGTATACAATGTTTTGACCGAACTTCAGTTACTCTTTATCATAATGATCGGTATGATGTTTGCAGCAGTGTATATCAATAAACACGTCCAGGATTTTGGATTGCAGCAGTCGTTCATCGCGAATGGTGGTATAATACTTGGAGTGGTTGCGAGTCTGAATTGTGTATCGCTTCAAGCCATTCGGTTTGTCTCTGAGAATAACGATGTCAGGAGTACGACGTAATGGAAACGCTCATGCTCATTGGACTTTTTCTCTTCTCGATGTATACAGTGGTGCTGGTTTCTGTTGTCTCGTATGACGTGTTAACCGGCCGTATCAATCGTTTGCGTGGTATCGCACACAGCGGCAGTAACGAGTCGACTCCTCTCAGCACTCAAGGCGAAGCCTAGCTGAGCGCTCCTATAATCTGCCGAATCCGCTCGGCCGAGGCGTAGCTGCGCGCATAGGCTGCATCGTCAGCGCCCATCGACGCGCGCGCATTGCGATAGACCATCGGCCCGTCAAGCGTCTCGCGCGCCGAAAAGTGGAAAGTCCGCGCGCCGGTCTCGGCGGCGATGCGGGCGATGTTTCCCGCGTTAATGCCGGCGCCGGGCATGATCTCGATGCGCCCGGCGGCACGGACGACCAGCTCCTCCAGCAGGCGCGCGCCCTGGGCGGCGCTTGGCGCCTGCCCTGATGTGAGCAGGGTATCCACGCCCAGATCCATCAGGTCCGTCAGCGCTGCCAGTGGATCCCGGCACATATCGAAGGCGCGATGAAAGGTGACGCTAAGCGGTCGCGCCGCCCGCGCCAGTTCGTCAGTCCGCGCCCGGTCGATGTCCCCGTCCGCCAGCAGCATGCCAAAGACGACGCCGTGCGCGCCGGCTGATTTCGCCAGCTCGATGTCGCGGGTCATAGTCTCGAATTCGGCGTCGGTGTAGAGGAAGTCGCCGCGCCGCGGTCTGATCATGACATGGACGGGTATCCGCAGCCGCTCGACGGCCAGTTCAAGCGCGCCCAGTGAAGGCGTGATGCCGCCGATGCCGAGGTCGGCGCAGAGCTCGGCACGGTCAGCGCCGCAGTCTTGCGCGGTCAGCGCCGATTCCAGTGAGTCGACAGCGACTTCAAAGCGGTAGGTCATCAGCCTGGATAGGGGATCAGTTCGACTTGCGGCAGGAAGCGCTGCATATCGTTGAGGTCGTAGGCGGCCGTGCCCGGCTGCAGGCACACGGCAGTCGCCGCGGCCACTCCCAGGCGCAGTCCCTCTTCCAGCGGGTGTCTGTGATAAATGCCGTGCGCCAGGCCCGCCAGCACCGCATCGCCCGCGCCGGCGGGGCTGCTGACCGCGACCGCTATCGGCGGGATGCGGTAGCTGCGGTCGCGCAGGACAGCCAGCGCGCCGTCTTTCCCCATTGTGATGATTGACTGCGTGCCGTAGCGCTCCAGGATTTGTCGCCCGGCTTCGTACAGTTCGGCGTCGGACTTGAGCTTGCGGCCGACCAGGGCGGAGAGTTCATGCTCGTTCGGCTTGATGAAGTCGGGGCGGGCAGCGAGGCCGGCGCTGAGATTGGGTTCGGCGGCGTCGAAGATCACCGGAACGCCCCGTTCGCGCGCCAGACTTATCGCGTCAAAATAGAAGGCGGGCTCCATGCCGGGCGGCAGCGATCCGCCGGTGATTAGTACTGTCGCGCGCTCCAGCGCGGCCACGCAGCGTTCGCGCAGAAGCTCCAAATGCGCTGGCCGGACGCGCATCGACGCTGATGTGATGGTGGTGTGCTCGCCGCTGCTCTCATCAATGATGACGGTATTGATGCGCGTCTCGCCCTCGGCCTCCACAAAGTCTGTGTTCACGCCGAAATCTTCCAGCAGCGTCTTCACTTTTTCGCCGATGGCGCCGGCCGCCAAGCCCAGCGCCAGGCTGCCCACGCCCATGCGTCCCAGGATCCAGGCGGCGTCGGTCGGTTTGCCGCCGAGGCTGTAAACCGTGCGCGTGGCGCGGATGGTGGTGTTGGTCGCGAGGCGCTCGACGAATACCGTGAGGTCGATGGTGGTATTCGGCGTCAGGGAGACGATCATCGCGGCGTCAGTCGGGGCGGAAGTCGGCGATGGCCGCTTCCATGGCGGCGCTTTCGGCGCGCAGCATCGGACTGGCGCCCAAGTGCTGCGACATCATGATCGCGTAGGCGTTGGTGTCGAGGCGCTCGACCGCGTCCAGGGCGGCGGGCAGGTTCTTGCCGATGAGGAACAAACCGTGCCAGGGGGCGATCGTGCCGGCGGCGTGCTTGGCGATCATCGCTTCGCGCCCGCGCATCGTGGCGACGATGCGCTCGCCGAGTACCGGGCTGTGCGCCGGCGCGTATTCGATGACGGGCGTCGTGCCGAATTTGCGTGTGGCTTCCATCACCGGCGGCATGGGCAGGTTGGCGCAGGCGAAGACCATCAAATTGCGCGGATGGGCGTGGATCACGGCCCTGCCGTAGTCGCCGAAGCGCTCATGCAAGCCGAAATGCACCGAAATCTCGCGCGTCAGCCCGCCTTCGCCTTCGAGGATTTGGCCGCGGCTATCGACGACCAGCACATCGTCGGGCGTCAGCTGCCATTGCTTGTTCTGGCCGGCCAGCGTCGGGGACATGCAGAAGATATCGCCGACGCGCAGGCTGATGTTGCCGCCGCCGGCATCGGTCAAATGGCGGTCGAACAAGAAGCGCCCGATGCGCGCCACCTGCTCGCGCCCGGCTTGGACTTGCTCCGTCAGCGCCGGCTGGATTTGCAGCATTCGCAATTCTCCCGCAATTTCGACATAATGCGACAATACTGGCACAGTCCAGGACGCTAATCAAGGTCAGCGAGTTACCGGACACAACTGAGCGACACTTTCTTTACCACAGAGGCATAGAAGTAAGACCAAGAATGTAATGAAAAGATTTACCACCGAGTACACCGAGGATAAAAGAGGACACCGAGTAAAGCAGTTAAGCGATGGTATGTTCGCGGCAGGTTCCATTTGTTAGGTGACTACTTATATTGCGGCAGAAGTGAAAATGTATAGAATCCTCTGTGTCCTCTGTGTATCCTCATTTTCCTCTGTGGTAAAAGCTTTTCTAGCTCGAAAGGAGCGCCATGCAATTCGAATTCGCCACCGCGAGCCGCATCATCTTCGGCGATGGCAGCGCAGCGCAACTGCCGCAACTGGCGCGGGGCCTGGGCAGCCGCGCCTTGCTCGTCACCGACAGCTTTCAGCCCGAGGCAGTGACGCGGCTGATTGCGGCCCTGCGCGACGCCGGCTTGCCAATGACGCGCTTTGCCGTCAGCGGCGAGCCCAGCGTCGAAATGGTCGGCGAGGCCAAGGCGATCGCCACAGCGGCGGTCTGCGATATCGTCATCAGCATCGGCGGCGGAAGCGTCATCGATTGCGGCAAAGCCGGCGCTGCGCTCATCCCAAACGAAGGCGCGGCGCTCGATTACCTGGAAGTCATCGGCGCGGGGAAGAAACTGGTCGCCGATCCCTTGCCCTTTATCGCCCTTCCCACGACCGCCGGCACCGGCGCCGAGGTCTCCAAGAATGCCGTGCTCGGCTCGAAGGCGCATCGCGTCAAAGTCAGCCTGCGCGACAATCGGATGCTAGCCGATATCGCGCTTGTTGATCCGCTGCTGACCCATTCTGTGCCGCCGGCCGTCACGGCCAGCACCGGCATGGACGCGCTGACGCAAGTGCTTGAACCCTTCGTCTCGCACCTGGGCACTCCCCTGACCGCCGGCATGTGCAGCGAAGGACTGCGCCGGGCCGGGCGCTCGCTGCGCCGCGTTTATGAGCAGCCTGATGATACCGCGGCCCGCCGCGACATGGCGCTGGTCAGCCTGCTGGGCGGCCTGGCCCTGGCCAATGCCAAACTGGGCGCGGTACATGGTTTCGCCGGCGTTCTGGGCGGGATGTACGACGCGCCCCACGGCGCGGTCTGCGCGGCGCTGCTGCCGCCGGTGATGGCCGCCAATATCAAGGCGCTGCGGGATCGCGAACCCGAGAACCCCGCCTTGCAGCGCTACGAGTACGCGGCGCAGTTTCTGCTGTTCGACCGGTCGGCGACGGCGCAAGACGCCATGGATTGGATCGGCGAAAACAGCCGACGCTTCGGCATCCCCGGGCTGAGCGCCTATGGCGTGCGCGAGGCGGACTTTGACGACATCGTCGCCAAGGCGCGCGTCTCCAGCAGCATGAAAGGCAACCCGATTGCGCTGACCGCCGTAGAACTCACTGAGATACTGCGCGCGGCGCTTTGAGCAGAGCAGGGGAGGGCATGACCTGCATGACGCGCTCCCGCCGGACGAACGTCATCGCCGCCTACGTGATCGCGGTCGTTATCCTCTTCCTGGGGCGTCAGCTATTCTCGCCCGCCAGCGAGCCGGTTCAAGACGCGCTGATCTTCATCTCCGACTTTGACTCCATAGACGCGAGCCGGAATTCCAACTCGGTCTATCGCATTGGAAGCGACGGTCGCGTGTTGAGGCGCATCGTGGGCTCAATCCCGCATGGCAATGGCTACTTGCGCACGACGGACGTAGACTGCCACGCGGCCTCGCAGCAGCTCGTGATCGCCAGCCACTGGCGCGATCTCAACGGCTTCCACCATGCGCTGCTGGATGGCACGGGCTTGCATTTGGACCAGCCGGCCGCGGGCGACTCGCTGGCTGCGACGCGGCAGATCGCCATCGCGCCCGACGGCACAGGCATTGTGGTTTCGCGCCAATTCGATAATTTCGAGGCGCCGCGCTTCGGTTTGGTCGCCGGGGATCTCTTCAGCCGCGACTACCGAATTATCAGAGGGCCATCGGCGCAGCGCTCATATATTTCGCCGGATTACTCGCCCATTGGACGCCTGCTCGCATACATCATCCAGCGCCATGATGACGCCGATTGGGCTTCGCGGCTCGTCATCGCCCTGCCGACCGGGGGGCAGGAGCAGGTCATCTTCGAGACGCGCCAGCGGATCAGCGAAGTCGCCTGGTCGCCGATTGGCGAATGGCTGGCGCTGGTCGTAGACGGGCAAATCTACCGCATTCACGGCTACGGCGGGCACGCGCCTGTTAAGCTGACCGACGGACCGGGCGGCGGCCGCTCGCCGCGCTGGTCGCCGGATGGCGAGCGGATCAGTTACGTCACGGGTTCAACATTCCCCGGTCATCATCAGCTCATGATCATGAACGCCGATGGGACGGGGAAGCAGCGCGTGACCAATATCAGGGGCGGCGTGACGAATGGCTGCTGGGTGTGACACTTCCAGATGAATGTCGCTTTGGATGTTAGCCAGTCTCCCAGTCTTCGACATTTAAGCCGGGAACTCGCATGAATTCACGCGTATTGTGTGTCACGATTATCAGGCCCTTTGCACGCGCGATCGCGGCGAGAAGCATGTCGTGTGGGCCAATTGGTGTGCCACGTTTCTCGAGATAGGCGCGAATGGCGCCGTACTCTTCAGCAGCTGCGTCATCGAACGGCAAGCTATCGAAATTCTGAAGAAAATCGTCTTGGACAGCTCTTGATCGGATTGGTGTCTGACTCTTTTGAGAACCAAAATACATTTCAGCTTTGGTTTTGGAACAAATGACGATGTCGGAAAAAGATTTGCTACGAAAGGTTTCGCGTAGGCGAGGTACACGCCCATTTATGTACTGAATGCAAGTATTGGTGTCGAGCAAATACTTCATTCACTCCCCAATTCGTTCGTGATGGAGTCCGGCGGATGCCATTCAATTGGATCGTTAGCGAGGCTGCCATAAGTGTGTTCGACGAATTCTGCCCAAGATTGTCCGCCGGCGCTCCGTTTGTAATCTAGCCCAGCGGTGCTGTATTCGCGGTTTGCTGCTATCGCCTCTAGCGTTGCTTGGAACGCCGTGTTGCCCTCATCCGTGAATCTTTCAAAGTCAACTTCGTCTGTTAAGCGCGTCCCGTCGGGCAGAATTGCCTCCGTCAGATCCGAATTTTCTACACAGGCCCCGGCCAAATTCGCGCCCAGCAAGTTAGCCCCATGAAGATTGACGCGGCAAAGATTTGCCCGCTCCAGGCTAGCAAAGCGTAGGTCGGCCATACCAAGGTTCGAGCCGTCCATACGCGCCCACGATAGATTTGCGCAATACAGACTGGCTTGTCTTAGATTTGCGCCTTGTAAATCACTATGCGATAGATTTGCGCGGTCAAGAACAGCATCTGGCAGATTCGCCTGACGCAATGAGACGCCTTCCAGACTTGCGCCAGTTAAATCAGCGCGAAGCCTGCCTTCGCGCGAAAGTTCGACAGATCCCTTTTCTGATCGCAAACGCATGTTTCTTGACCTGTGTAGCAACTCAATTCGCTTCACTTAATTCTAACATAGCTTATCTGCGTTTGGCCACGTGTTCAACACCACTCAATGAGCTCACGGCGTGGCGTTGCCCAGCTTGCGCGGCGCGAAGATCGCCCAAATGACCAGCGCGCCCAGGGCCAACAGCGCGCTGAGCAAGAGCAGCGTAGAGGCGTACCCCAGCGCGGCGATTGCCAGGCCGCCCAGCACCGGGCCCGCAACCTTGCCGAAGTTCTGCAGCATACCGATCAAGCCCATGCCCGCGCCCAGGTGCTCCGCGCTGATGCGGTTCGACACCAGCGCCTTCGCGGCCGGGAAGATCAGCGCCTGCGCCAGGCCTATCAGCGCCGCCGGCAACAGGAAGAGCGCGCCCTGGTCCAGCGCGCCGACCAGCGGCAACGACGCCGCCAGAATCAGCATGCCCAGGCTGATGCTCGGCAGGTAGCCCCAGCGATCGCTGAGCCGGCCGCAGAAGGGCTTGCAAAGCGCGTGGACGGCTTCGTTCAAGCTGAAGAAAAGACCGATCAGCGCCACGCTGACGCCCGCCTCCAAGGCGAATACGGGCAGGAAAGCCTTGAGCGTGTAGAGCGCGATGAAGGCAGCGGCTTCCAAAGCGCCGGTTAGCCAGACCGCCGAAGTACGGCCGCCATCGCGGATCGCGCTGATGATGTGCCGCCAGACGGACATGCGTTTGCGTTTAGTCATAGTCGGCGGTTCGGGCAAGCAAAGCACCGGCAGAAATACGGCGCAGCTAATGATGCCGATGATTGTGAAGACGGCGGCCGGCTCAAAGGAGAGCAGCAGCCAGCCGGCCAGCAGCGGGCCGACCACGTAGCCGCCGCTGCGCGCCATTTCGAACCAGCCGATGTCTTCCGCGACCCGCCCGTCTTTTGCCAGCTCGGCGATGTAGGCCAGCGTCACCGGCCCGTAAATCGCCGTCGCCAGGCCGTGTATCAGCCGGATGACGAGCAACTGGTCGGGGGTCTGGATAAAGCGGTACAGGAAAGGCATGAAGGCGAAGAAGCTGGCGCCGATGAGCAGCCAGACGCGGCGTCCCCAGCGGTCGGACAAGATGCCGAAGAGCGGCTTGAGGAAGAGCCCGGTCACGGTTGAGACGGTGACGATCAATCCCAGGAATGCGCCCGACGCGCCCAAGGCCGCGGCGAATATAGGCAGCAGCGGCGTCTTGCCCATCTGGTAGGCGGAGCGGGCGATGAAGTCCGCGAGCATGAGATTGAGGAAGGGCCGGGAGCGTTTCATTGCGGGACGCCCCCATCCCCCGGCCCCTTCCTGCCATCTCTATGGCAGGCATCCCCAATATGGGGGAAGGGGAGACTGACGAGGCACTTTACGCTAAATAAGCCCCCTCCCTCTTTATGGGGG
>VXLV01000087.1 GCA_009841405.1 Chloroflexota bacterium
GGATGGGGGCTGGCAGCAGCTTAAGTCTCTGTTGGAGCCGTGTTGCGACTTGCGAGCGGCTGTGGTCAATTCATTCCCGTATCGCCGCGACCATGGACGCCGCCAGCGCGCGCGTGGACTCGACGCCCTCGCCCCCGGCCCGCACCAGCGCCGAGCCGACGATGAAGCCGTCGGTCAATCCGCTGACTTCGCGGGCGTGCGCGGGCGTGCTGATGCCGAAGCCCAGCACCAGCGGCTTGTCGGTGCTGGCGCGCAGCCGCGCGATGAAGTCTTTGAGATAGGCCGGCAGCTCCCGCCGCGCGCCGGTGATGCCGGTCAGCGAAACCACGTAGATGAAGCCGGTGGCCGCGGCCGAAGCCAGCTTGATGCGGGCGTCGTTGCTGGTCGGCGCCAGCATGAAGACCAGCGCCATGCCTTCGCGCGCGCAAGTGTCAGCGAACATGGCAGCCTCTTCCGGCGGCAAGTCGGGCACGATCAAACCGTCAGCGCCGGCGGCGCGCGCGTCGCGCACGAAGCGATCTGTGCCGTAAGCCACCAGCGGATTGGCGTAGCCCATCATCAGCATCGGTTGGCGGACGCCCTGCTCGCGCAACTTTCGCACGGCTTCCAGACAAAGCCTCACGGTCGCGCCCTTTTCCAGGGCGATTTGCGTGGCCGCTTGAATGGTGGGGCCGTCGGCGATGGGATCGCTGAAGGGAATGCCGATCTCGAAGCCGTCCACGCCGGCATCCGCCAGCGCCTTGATGGTCGCCAGCGACGCGGCATAGTCGGGATAACCAATGGGGAAATAGGGCAGGAAGGCGGCGCGGCTTTCGCTTTTCGCGCGCGCGAACATCGCTTCGAGCGCGGCGATGCCGTGGAGATTTTGCGTTGCGGTCATGGTGTCCTTTCAAGTGGGCGACTCACAGAGTCGCCCCTACATTCCGCTGGAGTGGCGGGCGAGCCAATGGCTAGCCCCTACAGTCCGCCGGTGATGCGGGCGAGCCAATGGCTAGCCCCTACAAATCGCCAAGAGTGTTGATGACGGTGTCGAGGTCTTTGTCGCCGCGGCCGGACAAATTGACCAGCAGCACGCTGTCGCGCGGCATGGTCGGCGCGCGCTTTATCGCTTCGGCGACGGCATGCGCGCTCTCCAGGGCCGGGATGATGCCCTCGAGCTTGCTCAGTACCTGGAAGGCTTCCAGCGCCTCTTCGTCAGTCGCCAGCGTGTAATAGGCGCGTTCGAGCCGGCGCAAGTGCGCGTGCTCGGGACCGACCGAAGGGTAATCCAGCCCGGCCGAGATGCTGTGCGTCTCCATGATCTGACCGTCGTCATCTTGCATGACATAGGAGCGCGTGCCGTGCAAGATGCCGGGCCGGCTGATATCCAGATCGGCGAAGCGAGCGGCGTGCTCCTTGCTCTCGATGCCGCGGCCGCCGGCTTCGACGCCGATCAGTTCGGTGGCGTCGTCGTCGCGGAAGGCGTGGAACAGCCCGATGGCGTTGCTGCCGCCGCCGACGCAGGCGATGCAGGCGTCGGGCAGTTGGCCGGTCTGCGCCTGGATTTGCTCGCGCGCTTCGACGCCGATGACGCTCTGGAAGTCTCGTACCATCATGGGATAGGGATGTGGACCCAAAGCCGAGCCAAGCAGGTAGAAGGTCGTCTCGACATTGGTGACCCAATCGCGCATGGCTTCGTTGATGGCGTCCTTGAGCGTGCGGCTGCCGCTTTCGACCGGTATGACTTCGGCGCCCAGCAGTTTCATGCGGAAGACATTGGGCTGCTGCCGGCGGATATCGACGCTGCCCATGTAGACGTGGCATTCCAGCCCCAGCAGCGCCATGGCCGTGGCTGTGCCGACGCCGTGCTGGCCGGCGCCGGTCTCGGCGATGATGCGGCGCTTGCCCATGCGCTTGGCCAGCAAGCCCTGCCCCAACGCGTTGTTGATTTTGTGCGCGCCGGTATGCGCCAGATCTTCGCGCTTGAGGTAGACTTGCGCGCCGCCCAGCGCCTCGCTCAGCCGGCGGGCGTATGTAATTGGCGTCGGTCGCCCGGTGTAGGTGCGCTGCAGGTGGCTCAGCTCGGCGTGAAATTGCGGGTCGGCGATGGCCTCAGCGTAGGCGCGCTCGAGCTCATCCAGCGCGGGCATGATGGTCTCCGGCACGAAGCGCCCGCCGAACTCGCCAAAGTAGCCGCGTGCGTCGGGCAGATCGGTCATGTCGGTGCGAATGTAAAGTTCAGCCATAAGGGGTAGTCCTCGCGTCGGTCAAATCCAAAGTCGCGTCTCGCCGGCGAAATAACGCCGCGCCAGAATTAGAATCTTGAGCGCGTACTTGTCCGGACTGTGGATGAAGTCGGCTAACGTCAATTCGATGTAATCGCTTCCCAGGCCCACCGCCTTAACCCTGACCGCGGAGACTTCGCTGCTGAAAAGCCGTATGCCCTCGTCAATGGGCAGCTTGACCAAGCCCAGGATTTCTTCATCTTGGTAGCGATACGACTCCAGCGCCCGATCGCACTCGTAGAAATAGACATGGCAGAATTGGCGGTCGATGAAGTCGCCGATTTTCGTCGCGCCGATGCGAATGCCCAGCGGAAGCAGATCTTCGAAGGCCACTCGCAAACCCAGCTCTTCTTCAATTTCGCGCACGCCATCGCAGACGCTTTCGCCCGCCTCGAGATGCCCGGCCGCGCTGATGTCAATCTTGCTGGGGTAATCGCGGTCCAGGGCGCGCTTCTGCAGCACGATGAAGGCGGCGCCGTCCGGGTCGCGCCCGATCACCCAGCAGTGGAAGACGTGATGCCAGTCGCCGTCGCGATGCACCTGTTCACGCGGCTTTACGCCGATGTGGTTTAGCGCTTCGTCGTAAATGTCGAACAATTCGTTCACGCGTCGGCCGCCTGCACTGCCCGAATGAATTCGCGCACATTGGCTTCGTCCTTGATGCCCGGCGCGCCGGCTTCGACGCCGCTGGCCACATCCACGCCCCAGGGCTTGAGCTTACGAACGCGCTCGGCCACGTTTTCGGGATTCAAGCCGCCGGCCAGCATCATGCGCGGGACCGCCGCTTTGACCGCCTCGGCGACGCTCGCGCTTGCCGTCTCGCCCGTGCCGCCGTAGAGCTTGGGATTAAAGGCGTCCAGCAGCACTGAGGGCGCGTCAGCGCTGGCGAGGAAGGTGGATTCAAGCGCAGCGAGTTCAGCGCGGGCGGCGTTTTCGTCGACCGGCCTGATTGCCTTGAAGGCCAGCCCGGGCAACGCGCCGACAAACTCCGCCAACTCGTCGCCATTGAGCTGCGCGTAATCCAGGCCAACTTCAGCGGCGATGGCGCGCACCTCGCCTACACTGCTGTTCACGAACACGCCGACGATTGCGGGAGCGTCCTCGCCCAATTCCCGGCGCAGGCTGCTCACGATTTCGCGCGCCGCGGCGGGGTCAATGTAGCGCGGCGACTTCGCGTAGAAGTTCAACCCGATCATGTCGGCGCCGACGCGCGCGACCATCAGCGCATTCTCAGCCGTGCGAATGCCGCAAATCTTAATCCTGGTCATAAGCGCCTCGCGGCTGGCTGCTCAATTCGCGCGTTAGCGCGACCAGATCGGCCGCCTTCATCAGCGACTCGCCAACGAGGATGGCGCTGGCGCCGAGACGCCCCATCGCGCGCGCGTCAGAGGCTGAGTGAATGCCGCTCTCCGCCACCAGGATCGCTTCGCCCGCGGCCATGCCCGCCAGGCGGCCGGTGGTCGCCAGGTCAACATCGAAAGTCTTCAGGTCGCGGTTGTTGATGCCGATCAAGTCGGCGCCCAGGCGCAACGCCCGCTCCATCTCCCACTCTTGATGCACTTCGACGAGAGCCGTCATGCCGAGCTGCGCGGTTAGCGCGTACAAGTCAGCCAGTTGTCCGTCAGCCAGCGCCGCCACGATAAGCAGGATGGCGTCCGCGCCGGCCGCGCGCCCCTCGCAGACTTGATAGGGGTCGATGACGAAGTCCTTGCGCAAGAGCGGCACAGCGACCGCGCGCCGTATCGCAGTCAGATAATCCAGGCGGCCCTGAAAGAAGTCTTCGTCCGTCAGCACGGAAATCGCCGCGGCGCCATTATGCGCGTAGGTCGCCGCGGTCAACACCGGCGCGAAGTCCCGCGTGAGCGTGCCCTTGCTGGGCGAGGCGCGTTTGACTTCCGCGATCAAGCTGACCGTATCGCCCTGCAGCGCCGCGAGCATATCACGCGGGGCGTATGTCGCATTCTCGGCGCGCGCGCGCATCTCCGCTTCGGGAACATCAGCCCGCCGCTGGGCAAGCTCTTCCACTTTGCGGTCAAGGATGCGGTCGAGGACCGTGTCGGTGGCGACGAATAATTGGCTCACGAGGCGAAACTTTGGCTCATCTCAATTAAGTTGTCCAGCTTTTGCAGCGCGTGGCCGTGGTTCAGGCTGTCGCGGGCGAGGACAATGCCGTCAGCGATGGAGTTCACCCGCCCGGCGGCCATGATGGCGGCGCCGGCGTTCAACAGCACAATATCACGCTTGGGGCCGGTGTCGCTTCCATCCAGGACGGCTCGCAAGATGGCGGCGTTGGTCGGCGCGTCATCGCCCTTGAGATCGGTAATGCTGGCCGTATGGAAGCCGAGCTCGGTCGGGTCAATATCCAAATGCGTGATCTTGCCGTCTTCTTGCAGGTAGCTAATGCGATTCGGGCCCGTCACAGTCAATTCGTCCAGGCCGCCGTAGCCGTTGACGACCATCGCCGATTTTGTTCCCAGCGCCCTGAGCGCTTGCGCCAGCAGGTCGGTCATCTCGGCCGCGAATACGCCGATGAACATGCGCTGCGCGCCGGCCGGGTTGGTCAAGGGGCCGAGGATATTGAAGATGGTGCGTATGCCCAGCTCGCGCCGCGGGCCGATGGCATGGCGCATGGCCGGGTGCATTTTCACGGCAAACATAAAGCCGATGCCGATTTCGTCAATGCAGCGCCCGACTTGCTCCGGGCTGAGGTCGAGGTTCAGGCCCAACTCCGCCAACACATCGGCGCTGCCGCATTTGCTGGTCGCGGCGCGGTTGCCGTGTTTCGCGACGGGAATGCCGGCGCCGGCCGCCACAAACGCCGAGGTCGTGCTGATATTGAAGGTGCCGGATCTATCACCGCCCGTCCCGACCGGGTCGAGCAAGTCGGCGTCGACAGTAGTGGGCACTTTGGCGGCCGCTTTGCGCATGGCCATTGCGCTGCCGGTGATCTCTTCAATCGATTCGCCCTTCATCCGCAGCGCCATCAGATAAGCGCCGATCTGCGCCTGGGTCGCGCCGCCGGTCATGATCTGCTCCATCACCGACTCCGCCTGCTCCACCGTCAGGTGGCCATAGCGGCTCAGCGCGTCAATTGCTTGTCGAATATCCATAACTGTTCCTTTATACGCTAGGGCTCGCAATCATTTCTGTCGCCTGATACTTCATGAAGTTGCCCAGCATCCGCATGCCATGGTAGGTCAAGATGCTCTCGGGGTGAAACTGCACGCCGATGACCGGATGCGTTTTGTGCCGCAGACCCATGATTTCGCCGGTCGCCGTCCGCGCCGTGATCATCAGACATTCGGGCAGCGTCTCCTCTTGCACGATGAGGCTGTGGTAGCGCGTCGCTTCAAAGGGATTGGGGATGTCGGACATGATCGTATCGCCGTCGTGGTAGATCATGCTGGTCTTTCCGTGCATCAATTCCGGCGCGTGCACGACCAGGCCGCCGTAAGCTTCTCCGATAGCTTGGTGGCCCAGGCAAATGCCAAGCAGCGGAATCTGCGCGCCCAGCTGGCGAATCACATCCAGCGAGACGCCGGCGTCGACGGGAAAGCCGGGACCCGGCGAGATCACGATGCGCTCTGGCGCCAACTCGCGAATTTCGTCGACCGTAATTTTGTCGTTGCGGTAGACTGTCAGGTCCGCGCCCAGCTCGCCCAGTTCCTGCACGACGTTATAAGTGAAGCTGTCGTAGTTGTCGATCACCAGAATCATGGTATGTCCTCGCCCCGGGCGGCGGCTACATCAGGCCGCTTTCGGCGTATTTGACCGCTTCGAAGACGGCCTTGGCTTTGTTGATTGTCTCGTAGTATTCAGCGGTGGGGTCGCTGTCGGCGACGATGCCGCCGCCGGCTTGCACGCTGATCGTGCCGTTTTGCATCAAGAGCGTGCGGATGGTGATGCACATATCCATGGAGCCGTCGAAGCTGAAGTAGCCAACAGCGCCGCCGTAAGGACCGCGGCGCGTCTCTTCCAGTTCTTCGATGATTTCCATCGCCCGCACCTTGGGCGCGCCGCTGAGCGTGCCGGCGGGAAAGGTCGCGCGCAGCAGATCGAAGGCGTCCATGCCCTGGCGCAGCACCCCCTCCACCTGGCTCGTTATGTGCATGACGTGCGAGTAGCGCTCGACATACATCATCTTCTTGACTTTCACCGTGCCGTAATCGCAGACGCGGCCGAGGTCGTTACGGCCCAGGTCGACCAGCATGACGTGCTCGGCGCGCTCTTTGGGATCGTTGAGCAATTCTTCTTCCAGCGCCAGGTCTTCTTTCTCGGTGGCGCCGCGATGCCGCGTCCCGGCCAAGGGGCGGTTGTAGGCGATGCCGTCTTCCAGGCGCACCAGCATCTCCGGCGACGCGCCCACCAGGGTCAGGTCATCGCTGAATTCGAGCAAGAACATGTAGGGCGAGGGATTGGTGGCGCGCAGGGCGCGGTAAATCTGCAGCGGGCTGGCTTCGGTCTGGCGGCTAAAGCGCTGCGCCAGGACGATCTGAAAGGCGTCGCCATCGCGAATGTATTCTTTCGCTTTGCGCACGCGGTCTTCATGCACGGTCTGCTCGACATTGGAGCGCGGGTCGCTGGACAAGCTGCCGCTGGGCGGGTCGTAGGCGTCGTGCGCCAGCGGCCGCGACAGCGCTTCAACCATCTCGTCGATACTGGCGATTGCGCGGTCGTAAGCGGCGTCAGGGTCGTCGCCGCTGTTGTGCGCGTTGGACAAAACGGTCAACTGATGCATGGCGTGGTCGAAGATCACCAATGTGTCGGGCAGCATAAAGGCAACGGTGGGCACCGCCAGATCATCGCTGGCGGTGGCTGGCAAGTCTTCAAAGTAGCGCACGATGTCGTAGGACATATAGCCGACAGCGCCGCCGACCAGACGCGGCAAGCCCTCCAGCGCGACCGGGTTCACGGTCTGGAAATGCCGCTTGATGACATGGAGCGGATCCTGACCTTCGGGGATGGCAAACTGGGTGCTGTGCCCATTGCGCGCGAAGGTCGCGATGTTGTCTTGCACGGTGATCGTGCCTTTGGGCTTCACGCCGATAAAGGAGTAGCGCCCGACCTGCTCGCCGCCTTCGACGCTTTCGAGCAAGAAGGCCGGCTCGCCCGCTTCTTTCAACTTCATATAGACCGACACCGGCGTCTCCAGGTCGGCTATCAGCGTACGGTAGACCGGGACGTGGTCGCCTTGTTCAAAGTAACGATGCGCATCCGCGCGCGACGGCTTGATGTCGATTCGTTCAGCCTGCATCACTCCCAGCATGGTCACTCTCCCGTGAAAATCGAAAGAACCCAAATCATCCGTTCAAGGACGAGAAGGGTTCCCGCGGTGCCACCTTGATTACCCACCGAAGCGGATCGCTCTACGGATACGGACGATCAGTCGATATCCTGCGCTGCTAACGGGGCGCGCGCCGGCGCAAGCTAATCGGTTGCCCTTTCACCTGCGCGACTCCCCAGCCCATTCCGCGCCTCTGCGTGTATCGCCTTTCCAGCTACCGGCGACTCTCTGGCCTGCACGATGACGCGTACTACTCTGGTTCACAGTCTTTTCGTGTATTCAATTGCAGCTATCCTAGCGCGGAATCTTGGGCGTGTCAAGCGCGACGCGGAATCTTCGCCCACTGAGGTGTCTCAATGGTTCCAAGAACGTAATGCGAAGTCTGGGATTGTCCCTTTTCTACCCCATCCCCGGCCCTTCCCCGAATCATCAGGGAAGGGTGACTTCTTGTTGCAGTTGGAATTTTCGGCGAAATTCTCATCACATTCGTGGACCTACTTCTGTGTACTCAGTTTTATGAATCTCGCCCGGTTATCAGTTCTATTCCCTTCGCAAGCCGTAGGGGCGACTTATTAAGTCGCCCGAATACCAGACCTGAAATGACGCGGGCGACCTGATAGGTCGCCCCTACGGCAACATTCTTCCCATCGCGCCATTCTCTCGGACCTGCTTCTGTGCCCACCGTGGCTGAACTTTCTGCTTTAAGCGGAGCGAGAAGTCTGCTATACTTAAGTCGAATATGCGTTCTAAGCGAGCCAGCGTCAGGAGTGCGGATTGAGCCTCAGCAACAGAGAGATCGCCGACATATTCGCGCGCTGCGCCGACATGCTGCAGATTCGCGGCGACAACATCCATCGCGTGCTGTCGTATCGCCGCGCCGCCGAAACGATCCGCGCCGCGCCCCGCGACCTGCGCGTGATATCGGGCGAAGGCGCGCTGACCGATCTCAGCTATGTCGGCAAGACGATCGCCGCCAAAATCGATGAAATGCTGGAGACGGACCAACTGGAATTTTACGAGCGCCTCAAAGCCGAGGTGCCCGAAGGCCTGGTCGACATCATGCACATCAACGGCGTGGGCCCGAAGAAAGCCAAGCTCTTCTGGGAAAAGCTCGATATCACGTCGGTTGACGCGCTGAAGATCGCCGCCGACAACGACAAGCTGTCGGCATTGCCGGGCATGGGGAAGAAAAGCCAACAGAAGATCCTCGACGGCATCGAAGCGCTGTCGCGCCAGACCGGCCGCGCCTCAATCGGCGACGCCTTGCCCGCGGCCCAGCAAATCCTGGACCTTCTGCTGGAACTGCCGGAAGCGCAAGAAGGCGCGCTGGCCGGCAGCATCCGCCGCGGACGCGAGACTATCGGCGATGTCGATATCTTGATCGCCGCCGACGACTCCGGGCCCATCATGGAACGCTTCGTGACGATGGAGAATGTCGGGCGCGTGCTCGGGCATGGGCCGACCAAGAGCTCGGTCGAGCTGCTTTCGGGCCTGCAAGTTGATGTGCGCGTGCTGGAAAAAGCGCGCTGGGGCACGGCGCTGAATTATTTCACCGGCAGCCTGGCGCATAATGTCAAGATGCGGCAGATCGCGCTTGAGCAGGGACTCAGCCTCAACGAACACGCGCTCAGCCCGGTGGACGAAAGCAAAACCATCATTGAGTCGGCAGAGAAGATCCTCTGCGACAGCGAAGAGAAAGTCTACGCGGCTCTGGGCCTGCAATATGTCCCGCCGGAATTGCGCGAAGACAGCGGCGAGATTGAAGCGGCGCGCGCGGGGCGCCTGCCGCGGCTGATCACGCGCGGTGACATCATCGCCGACTTGCACATGCACAGTACCTGGAGCGACGGCAAACACAGCATCCGCGAAATGGTCGACGCCTGCATCAAGCGCGGCCTGCGCACTATCGCCATCACCGATCATTCGCGCAGCCTGGGCATCGCCAACGGGCTGAGCATCGAGCGGCTGCTGGCGCAAGCGGAAGAAGTGCGGCGCTTGAACGCGGAATACGGCGACCGAATCCAGGTGCTGGCCGGCACGGAAATGGATATCAAAGCCGACGGGGAAATGGATTATCCCGACGAGATCCTGGCGCAGATGGATTTCGTTATCGCGTCGCTGCACTCCGGTTTGCAGCAGAAGCGCGCGCAAGTGACTGCGCGGCTGCTGAACGCGATTCGCAATCCGCATGTCGATATGATCGGGCATCCGTCGGCGCGGCAATTCCCCAACCGCGACGAAGTCGACGCTGACTGGGACGCGGTATTCGCCGCCGCCAGGGAGCACGACACCATTCTTGAGATCAACGCCAATCCGCTGCGGCTCGATCTCAAGCCGGAGCGAGCGCGCCTGGCGAAGGACCAGGGCGTGCTGCTGGCCATCAACACCGACGCCCATCAGATCGCGCATCTGGACCTGATGGACTTCGGCGTGACCAATGCCCGGCGCGCATGGGTCGAGGCGGCGCATGTCGTCAATACCTGGCCATTCGAGCGGTTTGCGCAATGGCTAAGCGCGCGCCCCTAATCAGGGACAGCAGGCCGACATGAGCGACGCGCCTCGGCCAGACGCGCCGGACGCTCGCCTCGTGCCGCCAGCGCCGACACGCGAACAACTGGTGGCGCGCCGGCAATATCGGCGGGCGATCAGACGCAGCCGAAATCCGCTCTACATCCCGCTCAGCTGGCTGGCCGCAGCGGCGCTACTTGTGCTTTTCGCCCTGGCCGCCGCCGTGGCCGCCATCGTCGGCCTGCGCGGGGACTCCGCGGCCGCGCCGCTGGAACCGGTCATTGTCGTGGCGACGGCGCAGGCAGGCAGCGCGAGCGGCGACGCCACGCAGACGGTGGGCACAAGCGCGTCGGATAGCGGCGCGCAAATCATCCTGGCGGCGGAGACGCCTGCCAGCCTGGCGTTGACCGGCCCGCCGGTGCCGACGGTCATCGTCACCAATACGCCGATTCCGCTTGCCGTCGGCGCGCAAGCCATCGTCTACAATGTAGGCAGCGATGAATTGAATGTGCGCAATATTCCGAGTATAAACAGGAGTGAAGTCTTGTTCCGCGCGGCCGCGGGCACAGTCTTCAACGTCATCGGCGGGCCGCAGGAAGCTGACGGCTTCACCTGGTGGCAGCTGCATGACCCGCAATTTGAAGTGATCGGCTGGGCCGTGGCCCGATACTTGCAGACTGTTTCCGACAATTCAGGACAGAGCCAGTGACTATCGACATTCGCGGCCGCATCGCCGAGTTGAGCGAGAAGCTGCATTTCCACAACTACCGCTATCATGTGCTGAATGAGCCGGTCATCAGCGACGGCGAATACGACCGGATGTTTCGCGATTTGCAGACGCTGGAAGCCGAGCATCCGCAATACGCGCGCGCCGATTCTCCCGCGCAGCGCGTCGGCTCCGACCTAAGCGGCGATTTCCCCAAGGTCCAGCACCCAGCGCCGATACTCAGCCTGGCAAACGCCTTTGACGAATCGGACTTGCGGGCTTGGGAGGAGCGCAACCTGCGCCTCCTGCCTGCGGGCAGCCGGCTTCGCTACGTCTTGCAGCCCAAGCTCGATGGCCTGTCGATTGTCATCAGCTACGAAAACGGCGCATTAACGCGGGCGGCGACGCGCGGCAACGGCGTCATGGGCGATGATGTCACCGCCAACGTCAAGACGATACGCACCGTGCCGCTGCGAATCCCGGTCGACCCGTCAGCCGGCGCCGCGCCGCCGAGGCTGGTCGTCCGTGGCGAGATTCTCTTTCACAAAGACAGTTTCCTCGCGCTCAATCAGGAGCAGGTTGCGCAAGGGCTGCCCGCGTACATCAACCCGCGCAACACGGCCTCGGGCTCGCTGAAACAGAAGGACAGCCGCGAAACCGCCAAACGCAAGCTGAGCGCCTACATCTACGATATCGTGGACAGCGAAGGCGTCGCGCTTGAAAGCGAGTGGGATATCCTGGGCTACCTGCGCGCGCTGGGCTTCCAGGTCATCAGCGACGCCAGCCTCTGCGCCGATCTGGACGAAGCGGCGGCCCAAGCGGCGGCCTGGGAAGCGCGGCGGGACGCCCTTCCCTTTGAGATTGACGGCCTGGTGCTCAAGGTAGACGACTTGTCGGCCGCGCGCGAACTCGGCGTCGTGGGCAAAGATCCGCGCGGCGCCATCGCCTATAAATTCCCGGCCGAGGAAGCCACGACGGCGTTGCTCGGCGTCACAATCGGCGTCGGGCGGACAGGCAAGCTCACGCCGACCGCGCAGCTGGAGCCGGTCTTCATCGGCGGCGTCACCGTCTCCAGCGCCAGCCTGCACAATTACGAGCAGGTGGCCGCGCTCGATATCCGCCAGGGCGATCGCGTCATTGTCAAGCGCTCCGGCGATGTCATTCCCTACGTGATTGGTCCCGTCCCCGACGTTCGCAGCGGCGATGAGACGCCGATCCTTCCGCCCGAAGTCTGCCCATTCTGCGCGACCAAAGTGATACAGCCGGCCGGCGCTATCGACTGGTTCTGCCCCAACCCTACCTGCCCCGAACGCGTCATGCGCACGCTTGAGTTCTTCGTGTCGCGCGGCGCGATGGACATCGAAGGCATGGGCCCGCAAACCATCGCCGCCTTGATCGAAGCCGGGCTGATCCAGGACGAAGCCGATATCTTCACGCTGAAGGCCGAGCCTTTGCTGGCGCTGGAAGGCTTCGCCGAAAAGAAAGTCGAAAACCTGCTCAGCGCAATCGCGGCGGCCAAAGCGCGCCCCTTCGCCCGGGTGTTGACGTCGCTGGGCATCGACGGCGTGGGCGCAACCGTTGCCGGATTGCTCACCGACAACTTTGCGTCGATGGCTGACCTGCAGGCGACGGCGGCGCAGGTCCGCGATGCTGAAGCAGCGTTCATCAAAAAAACGCGCCCGCTGCTGGGCGACGAGACCGCCCGCGACCCGGATGTCGAGCAGGCGCGTCAGCGCATGGCGCATCCGACGACGGACTTGGCGCCGCGCTACCTGGAAGCACCGGAACTTGGGCCGCGGCTTGAGCGCTTGCTGCGGCCGCTAAATCTGCCTGCGGACTCCATAGCGATAATCGCGGAACAGCTGCGAACGCTCATCGACGCGTCGCGGCCCTTGCACGCGATTGAAGGCCTGGGCCCAATCCTGGCGCAGAACATCGTCGACTGGTTCACCGACTCGCACAACAAGTCCGTGCTCGCAAAGATGGGGGCGGCCGGCGTCAATATGCAAGCCGAAGAGAAAGTCGTCGCGGGCACGGCGCTGGCGGGAAAGACCTTGGTGCTGACCGGCACGATGAGCGCGCCGCGCGGCGAAATCAAGGCGCTGGTGGAAGCCAACGGCGGCAAAGTGACCGGCAGCGTGAGCAAGCGAACCAGCTACGTCGTGGCGGGCGATTCGCCGGGCAGCAAGGTCGAGCGGGCGGAAAAGGCCGGCGTGCCCGTCATCAGCGAAGACGAGCTGCGCGCGCTGCTCGGGGGATGAGACCAGAAGAAACACGCAAGAGATTTACCACCGAGTAATCCGAGAAAGAATCGAGAATACCGAGTAAAGAACTTTGGAAAACTGTTGCTGGCGGCAGCGCTTTACAAAGGGCGGAAACACAAACTGCGCTAATATCGAATCATAACTCTATTCTCTGTAACCTCATTAATACTCTGCGCACTCGGTGGCAAATGATTTTGCATGACTTAATCGCACGTATGGAGAGCCAGGCGGCGCGCTATCGTGGCTGAAGGCAAGGTGTGGATCAAACGCGGGCGGGAGAAGCCCATCCGCAATCAACATCCCTGGATATTCTCGGGCGCAATCGGCCGGGCCGAAAATGCAGTCGATGGCGAATTAGTCACGCTTGTCGACCACAAAAACCGCTTCCTCGCCCGCGGCTACTGGAATTCGCAAAGCCAGATACAAGCGCGCGTCATGTCCTGGCAGGACGAAACGATAGACGGCGCCTGGTGGCGGGCGATGCTATCGCGCGCCCTCGCCCTGCGCGCCAGCGACCTCGTCGACAGCGAGAAGGCCGCTTGCCGTCTGGTAAACGCCGAGAACGATTTCATCCCCGGCTTAATTATCGACCGCTACGCCGACTGGTATGTGCTGCAAGCCTTGACCCGCTACATTGACAATCAGAAGGTGGCGATTACAGCGGCGCTGGCCGACGTCACGGGCGCGCGCCACGTCTACGAGCGCAGCGATGCGGCGGCGCGCAAGCGCGAAGGCCTGCCGCAAGCCACTGGAATTTTGCGCGGCGGACCGCTGCCCGATCTGATCGAGATCGAAGACGGCCGCCGTTTTCTGGTGGACATCAAGAGCGGGCAGAAGACCGGCTTCTATCTCGACCAGCGCGACAATCGGCAGTTGCTCCGCGAACTCGTTCGGCGACACAGCGCCGACGCCAGCGGCAAGGCAAGGCTGCTCAATCTATTCAGCTACACGGGCGGATTCGCGCTCGCCGCCTCAGACGTTGGACGGGTGCATTCGGTCAATGTTGACGCTTCGCGGCCGGCGCTTGAACTGGCCGAACGAAATTTCCGGCTGAATGGCTACGACGAAGCCGCACACGGCGAAACGGCCGAATTCATCCAGGCCGACGCTTTCGACTATCTGCGTCACTGCGCGCGCGAGAATATGCTTTTCGACTGCGTTGTTCTCGACCCGCCCAAGCTCGCGCATCACAAGACTCAAATCCAGCGCGCCGCGCGCGGCTACAAAGACCTCAATCTGAACGCCTTCAAGCTCATCGTGGCCGGCGGCTACCTGATGACCTTTTCCTGCTCCGGCGCAATCAGCCGGGATATGTTCCAGAAGATTGTCTTTGGCGCGCTGGCTGATTCAGGCCGGCAGGCGCAAGTCATAAGCCATCTCTCCGCCGGCGCCGACCATCCGGTCGCGCTGACATTTCCCGAGGGCGAATACCTGACGGGTTTGCTGCTGCGCGTCTTATAAGGCGGGCGGGGAGCCTAGCGTTTCCCGGTCCAGGCCGGGTTGCCGAACTTGTCTCGGACAAGCGCCGCGGCGTCGACCTCCTCTTCGGCAGACAGCGCGCCCGGCTGGCGCTCCAGCTCAAGCGCGTGGGCGAAGCCGGCTTCCAGGGCGTCCGCGACCTCATCCCAAGCGGGGGATCGACCGAGCGCTTCCGTTAACGTGACGGCGCGCTGTCGCGTCCGCGTTCGCTGCTTAGCGCGCGCCGCTTCCGACTCAAAGCGCAGCGCATCGCAGACGCGCGCGACGTCGCCGCATATGGGAATCGTGCCGTGCTGCAGCATCACGCCTTTTCGGCGCAGTTGGGCGCTGCCGATCAACTTGCGCCCTCCAACCAGAATCTCGTAATGCGATGGCTGCGCGAAACAGACCGGGCCCGAGCTCGCGCGACCAGCGCTTGCATCCGCCGCCTCAGCGGTCGCCGACAAGCCGAGCGCCTCGAGCGCGCGCAGCAAGAGCGTGCTGATCCGGCGATAGCTAGCGACGATATCGCCGCTGGCCAGGGGATGGTCAAGCGGAAGACACAGACTGTAGGTCAACTCGTCGCCATGCAAGATCGCCTTGCCGCCGGTAGGCCGCCGCACCAGATCCCAGCCATTTCGGCGCAGCGCCTCGCTGTCCGCTTCGCGGATACGCTGCCCATAGCCGAGCGAAAGGCTGTACGGATTCCAACCGTAAAGTCGCAACGTGGCGGGTTGGCGCCCCGCGCCGACGGCGCCCGCAATCGCGCTGTCGACAGCCATATTACGCGCGCCGGCGCTGAAGTCGGATTCTCGTATCCTGCGCGTTTGCCGCATTCTGTGACCTTGCCTATACTGACTACTTAGCGTCTATCTGACTGGTTATGGAACCGACTCCGAATGCCACAGCAGACCCGAGAAACGGCGACTGACTCGGCCGCGCCGGGCGCGCAGTTACCGCCGTCCGCGCCTGCGCCCGACCCGAAGGGCGCGCCGATCTACAGCACGGCCCAGTTCACGCGCGGCCAGCAGCGCACGCCACCGCCCCTGCCGCGGGATTCGGGCGCGCGCGCTCGTCAACGGCGGGCGCTAAGCCGCCGCCGCCGCCGCAATGAATGGGCTTGGGTCATCTTAGCAGGCGGCATGATATCTGTCTTTGGTGTTCTGATTGTGACCATGTTTGTTTTGGTGCGCGCCCCCCAGTCGGCGCCGATTGTGATGACCCCGGCCGATCTGACGCCGGCGCTGCCGACGGCCGTGAACGCCCGCATCGAATACATCGCCGATGGCCGGCGTGTCGGCGTCGATGTCTTGCAACTGGATGACGGCAGCGTCATCGAGATCGCGCCCTGGGACGGGCAAACGCGTTATAACATAATCGTCGCCGGCCTCGACCGCCGCGAAGACCAATCCAACGAGCCCGTGCGCACGGACAGCCTGATGCTTGTCAGCATCGACCCGGCGACAAATCGCATCGGCTTGCTGAGCATCCCGCGAGACCTGTGGGTGGAAATCCCCGGCCAGGAGGAGCGCGACCGAATCAACCGCGCCTATTTTCTGGGCGAGGTGCGCGGCGCCGGGAGCGGAGCGCGTCTGCTGCAGCAGACGGTCAGCTGGAATCTGGGCATGCGCGTGCACAACTATGTCCTGATTGATTTCAAAGTCCTGGTCGACCTGGTCGACCTGCTGGGCGGTATCGAGGTGTCCATCAATTACACCATCAACGACGAGCGCTATCCCGACAACAATTACGGCTTCGACCCATTCTATCTGCCGCCGGGCACGCATATTCTTGATGGCGAAGACACGCTGCGATTCGCGCGCACACGCCATGGCAACAATGACGTGCTGCGCGCCGGGCGGCAGCAGCAAGTTATCAGCGGTATCCGAGAGCGCGTGCTGGCCGTTAATTTTCTGCAGCTGATCGCGCAGGTCCCGGCCTTGCTCGCCAGCTTGAGCGAGAACCTGCAAACCGGCCTGGATGTCCAGCAAATTGTGCAGCTCGCCTTGTTCGCCAAAGACGTCGAAGCCGATGACATCCGCATGCGCGTTATGAACTTTGAGTACCTGCAGGAATATACGACTGAAGAATATCAGCAGCAGGTGCTGATCCCGGTCGTGGAGCGCCTGCCCGCGCTGCTGCGGGAGACCTTTGGGGACGACTACAGCCGCTAAACTGAAGGCGGCCCGCAATTGTCGCGCGCCGCCTATAATCGCTTACCCACCGTACCGTGTAGCCATAGTGTCTCGAACCTGCAAAATTACAGGCCGGGAATCGCTTGGCAACCGCTGTTTTGGCTCAGGCCTATTACATGGGCTGCCAAAGAAGGACTCCCCTCTAGAGAATGTTGGCTCGGCACATATAGTTCTATCACGTATACAGCAGGCGAGCCATTTTATAGCAGATACGCCCAGAGCTGTCAAATTTGGCGCAGAGCGGAAGTCGCGAACATCGCAGATATTCGACCGACCCACACGTTTTTTACCACCGAGGACACCGAGGACACCGAGGGCAAAAGGATTCACGGGCAGTCTTGGCGATCTCTTAGCGCGCCATATCTGTTATGCCCCGCGCGAGGCGTAATCCGCGCGCCGTTATCACGCGCGGATTCACGCCAAAACGCATATAATGGGCGTGTCGAAACTCTTAAGTTGGCACAAGAGGAGCGGGATTATGGACGAAAAGTTGCTTAGAGAGAGCCTCGCCGAGTTAATCGGTACCTTTGTGCTGGTGTTTGTAGGGGCGGCGGCGGTATTGGTCGCGCCCGTCTTTGGCGTAGTGGTGCCGGCGCTTGCGCACGGCCTGGTCTTGTGCGCGCTGATCTATACATACGGGCATATATCCGGCGCCCAGGTCAACCCGGCGGTAACGGTCGGCTTGACCGTCGCTGGCAAGCAGGACACGACGCGCTCAGCCTACTACATCGTGGCGCAATTCATCGGCGGCATCATCGCGGCGTTGGCCTTGACAGCGGTCTTCCCGCAGGATAATGCCGGCGTGGCGGCATTCCTGGGCGAAAACGCATACAACTTCGGCCAGACCACTGGCTTCCTGACAGAGAGCTCGGTCTGGACGGCGGCGGTCTACGAAGCGATCCTGACTTTCTTCCTGGTGAGCGCGGTTGTACAGGCGGCGGGCTTCGGGCGCGCGGGCAACCTGGCCGGCGTCGCCATCGGTTTTACTTTGGCGGCCAGCATCCTTGCTGGCGGGCCCGCCACCGGCGCGTCGCTCAATCCGGCGCGAACCTTTGGCCCGGCCCTGGTTGCGGGCGACACGTCCTACCTGATTCCTTACCTGGTCGGCATTTTCGGCGGCGGCGTAATCGCCGGGCTGGTGCAGGGCAATCTGCTGAACCCGGACGAAATCGAAAAGCAGAAGTAGCGCTGCCGGCCGGCGCCCCTGCCCTGATGTCGCCACCGTTGGCTCGTCAGGGCGCGTCTTCCGGCTCGGGCAGATCCAGCTGGATATGCAATTCGCTTAGCTGCTCAGGCTCGGCCGGCGAAGGCGCATTGGCCATTATGTCCGCCCCGCCTTGCGTCTTTGGGAAGGCGATGACCTCGCGGATATTGGGCGCGCCCGCGAGCAGCATCACCAGCCGGTCGATGCCCCAGGCCATGCCACCGTGGGGCGGCGCGCCATATTCGAATGCTTCCAGCATGTGGCCGAACTCGGCCATGGCGTGTTCCATGCTTTGGCCGATGAGCGGGAAAATCTTCTCCTGGATAGCGCGGTCGTGGATGCGGATGCTGCCGCCGCCAACTTCATAGCCGTTGCAGACCAGGTCATACTGCGAGCCGCGCGCGGCGCCGGGGTCGCTGTCCAGCAGCGGCAAGTCCTCCGGCAGCGGCATGGTAAACATGTGCTGCGACGGGTCCCAGCGGTCGTTCTCTTCGTCGCGTATGAATTCGGGAAAGTCAATCACCCAGCAGAAAGCCAGCAAGTCGTCGTCCATGTCCAGATCCGCCTTGAAATGATTGCGCAGCGCATCAGTGACGGCGTAGACAATTTCGTCTTTGTCGGACATGAATAGCAGCAGGTCGCCGCCTTCCGCGCCCATCGCTTCGATCAGTTCCAGCTTGAGCTCGACATTGAAGAACTTGCCGATGGGCCCGCGCAGCTCGCCTTCGGGGTCGGTCGGGATAGTGATGTACGCCAAACCCTTTGCGCCAGCGCGCCGCGCCATATTTTCGAGGTCGCGCGCCACTCTGCGCAGCTGCGTGCCGCTAAGCGCGCCCGCCACGCCCGGCACGCGCATGCACTTGACTTTCTTGCCCGCCTTAACATTCTCCACGAAAACCGGGAAGGCGCTGCGCCCGGCGATGCAACTGATGTCAATCGCGCGCAAGTCGAAGCGGATGTCAGGCCGGTCAGTGCCATATTGTTCCAGCGCGTCGATATAACGTATGCGTTGGAATGGCTCGGCGATCAGGCGCTTCTGCGGCGTGAGCTCCTTGACAATCGCTATCGCCAGCGCTTCCATGAGTCGCATGACGTCTTCGCGCTCGACGAAACTCATCTCGAGGTCGAGCTGGGTGAACTCCGGCTGACGGTCGCCGCGCAGGTCTTCATCGCGGAAGCAGCGCGCAATCTGAAAATAGCGTTCGAACCCGCCCACCATCAGCAGCTGTTTGAGTTGCTGCGGCGATTGCGGCAGCGCGTAAAACATGCCAGGCTGCAAGCGGCTGGGCACCAGGAAATCGCGCGCGCCTTCGGGCGTCGTCTTGAATAGAATCGGCGTCTCGACCTCAATGAAGTCTTCAGCATCGAGAAAATCGCGGATGAACTTCACGGTCTTGTGCCGCAGCAAGATATTCTCTTGCATCGGCTCGCGTCGCAGGTCGAGGTAGCGATGGCGCATGCGCAGCGCTTCATCGAGCGCGCCCTCGTCGCGGTTGATGTAGAAAGGCGGCGTGCGCGAGCGATTCAAAATGCGTATCTCATCGGCGACAATGTCGATGTCGCCAGTGGCCAGGTCGGGGTTGGCCGTGCCTTCCGGGCGAATCCGCACCTTGCCGCGCACCTGCAAAACGAATTCGTTGCGGGCGCTGTCGGCGATTGCGTGCGCGTCCGGCGCCGCTTCCAGATCAACCACTACCTGTGTGATGCCCCAGCGATCGCGCAAGTCGATGAATATCAGGCCGCCCTGATCGCGCCGGCGGTTCACCCAGCCCGCCAGCCGCACCGGGATTCCGGCGTCCTTTTCACGAAGCTCGCCACAGGTATGTGTTTTCATCATATTGCCGCCGCTCCAGTCAAGCGTGTTCTTGGCTCGCGTCATTCTCGCAATTTCAGCCGCATAGCTTATCACGAGCGCCGGGGTATATGTATGGTCATTCGGCAAAGGTTTGCAGCGCGGGTTAAGATTTCTTGGCGAACACAGCGCAGATTGATTGAACACAGAGATCACAGAGATTTCCCAAAAAGCTGGCGGAACTGACATACTGCAGTGATTTGCCACCGGTGTCATGCCAACCGCTCGCAGCGCGGCTGCACTTTACAGCGCTGCTGAATCTGACTACACTTCCCGCCATGAGCGAACGAGACGAGGGCATCACCAAGCGCCAGCTCGGCATCGGGCTGGCGGTCATTGGCGCGCTGGGATTCCTGGCGATCTTGTCCATTGACCTGCTGGATGTCGGGCGGCAAGGCGGCATTGGCCCGGCGCAAACGATGGCGCTGCTGCTGATGGCGGCGCTGGCGCTGGTCGGCATTTCGCTGATCCCGCTGGGCGACGCGCCGGCATGACGCGGCTGACGCGCCCGATTTACAACGCGCTGGTGTTGGCCGCTCTTGTCGCGCTGTCTTTCTCGCTTCTGGTCTATGTTTTGTACGCCCTCAACTTGCTCGGCTTCCCCTACGATTACGACCAGGGCGAGGGCTTTGAGGTCCACGACACGGTGCTATTCAGCCGCCTGCAACTGCCCTATCGCGACACCGAAGTCTACCCCTTCTACGCCAGCAATTATCCGCCGCTTTTCCACATCATGGCGGCGCCGTTCGTTTGGCTGTTTGGCCCCGCCTATTGGTACGGGCGGCTGCTTGGTTTTCTCGCTTCGCTGGCGGCCGCGGCCGCAATCGCCGGCGCTGTTTATGTAGAAGGCGGGCGGCGCAAATCTATAGCCGCTTTGTCCGCGCTGGCTTTTCTCAGCTCTAATTTCGTCTATCACATCGGCCCGCTGTTTCGACAGCACATTATGATGGTCGCCTTTGAGACGCTGGCGATTGTCATGCTGAGCCGGGCATTCCCCAGGCGCGAACGGCGCGGCATCGCCATCGCGCTGCTGCTGCTGATCGGCGCCGGCTATACCAAACAGCTGGCGGCCATCAGCGCGGTCGCCGCCATCGCCTGGATGTTCCTGCGCGGGCCCCTGCGCGCCTTGCGCTGGACCATCGGCTTCGCGCTGGCCGGCGGCGCGATCTTCGCCGCGCTCAACCTGGCGTCAGACGGCCAGTGGTGGCTCCAGGCCATTATCGCCAACGTGAACGATTTCGACCGGCAACAAGCTTTCGGTCTCTTCATTCTATGGTTCAAGCTGCACGGTTTCTTGCTGATACCAGCGTGCTTGATGCTGGTCTACGAGACCTACTGCGACCGGCTGTCGGTCTACAGTTTGTGGTTCGCCGCGACTGCGCTCCTGGGCGGCATCGCTTCCGGGACATGGGGCGCGGGCGACAGCTACTTCGTCACCTCGGTTGCGGCGCTCTGCATTCTCAGCGGGATATTCTTATCGCGGATTCTCGGCGGCGCGCTGAAGCTGCCGCGCAGACTGCGCTTTCTAAGCAGCTCGCCGCTCTGCGCCGCGAGCCTTGTGCTGATACCGCTGCTCTACCTGGGCTACGCGCGCGCCACGCTGAAGCTGCCGACGGACGGGCGCTTCCAAGGGATCGCCGAGTTGCTGGGCGTTGAGAGCAACGTGCGGGAGAACTTCTACGATTCGGCCACTTTTCTCGTCGGCGGCTACGCCCAGATTGGTTATTTCTTGACTGAGGACGATCGCGAAGCCGGAGACAGGATTGTCGCGCTGATAGAAGCGACTGAGGGCTCCGTGCTCAGTGAAGAAGCCGGCTTCACCATGGCCGCCGGACGCGATGTCGTGACCAATCCGACGCAATTGCGCAACCTGGACCTGGCCGGGCGCTACAACGGCGATCAGCTTGTTGTTATGATTGACGGGCAGGAATTTGCCCTCGTTATCTTGCGGGCGCTCTTTTATCCGCCCGCTGTACTTGAGGCGATTGACCGCGCTTATCTGCATCGCGAGACGATCCACATGAACGGATTCGACTACCTGATCCTGTATCCGCGCGAGCGGGACGAAAGCTAAGTCAGCGCGAGTGAGTCGTACAAGAGAATTAAACACAGAGAACACAGAGAGCGCAGAGATTATAATGTACGGGCGAGCCTTGGCTCGCCCACCCTTCCGACCAGGTTGGCGGGCGACCCAGCGGGTCGCCCCTACCGCCGGTAGGTGATTTGGAATTGCGGGACTTACTTGGACCTACATCTGTGGCAAAACTTACGGTTGCTTGAGACTCGAATTATTTGACTCATTACCTTCTACTTGGAGCGGGATATGGCTACTGCCTACGCGACGCACAGCAGCTTCACTGAGCACGACTTCCCGCGCCACCCGGAGCACGCCGGCCGCATTCAAGCGGTTTGGCGGCAACTGCGCCAGGCGGGCTTGCTGGAGCAGGTCCAGGAGTTGACGCCGGCGCCGGCCAGCGACGAGCAAATCCTGGCCGTGCATAGCGCGGCACACCTGAATCGGCTGGCAGCGGTTTCTCGGGGAGATGGCGTTGCTCGGCTTGACCCGGATACCTACGCCCTGCCCCAGTCGCCGGCGGTGGCGCGCCTGGCGGCCGGCGCGGTTATCGGCGCGGTCGACAGCGTGCTAACTGGACAGGCCGACAACGCGCTCGCCATCGTCCGGCCGCCGGGGCATCACGCTACGATGGGGCGACAGATGGGCTTCTGCTTGCTCAATAATGTCGCCATCGCGGCCCGGCACGCCCAAAACCGGCACAATAGCGGCAGAGCGCTGATCATCGATTACGATGTCCACCACGGCAACGGCACGCAAGACATTTTCTACGCGGACCCGTCCGTGATGTTCATCTCGATCCACCAGAGCCCCTTCTACCCCGGCACGGGCGCGCTCGGCGAGACCGGGTCGGGCGCGGGCGCGGGCTACACGCTGAACTTGCCCATCGCCGGCGGGCACGGCGACGCCAGCTACGAGCGGCTCTTTGCGGAGGTCCTTTGGCCGGCCGCCGAGCGATTCGCGCCCGATCTGCTGCTGGTTTCAGCCGGTTTCGACGCGCACTGGGTCGACCCGCTGGCGCAGATGCAGTTGAGCCTGGCCGGTTACGACTGGCTGGCGCGGGAGTGCCTGCGCATGGCCGAGCGGCTCTGCGGCGGCAAGATCGTATTCGTGATGGAAGGCGGCTACGATTTGGAGGCGCTAGCGCACGGCTGGCTTAATGTCGCGCGCGCGCTTCTCGGCAGCGACGAAGTCAGCGATCCCTACGGGCCAGCGCCGGCCGCACGGCCAAGTACCGATATTGGACAACTGATCGCGGCGGCGAAGCGCCTTCACGGCCTCTAGCTCATCATCAGGTCGCCTTCAAGGCCGTGCTCTTGCATGAGCGCGCCGCGCAAGTCGAAGATCTGATCGCGCAGCGCGGCGGCTTTCTCAAATTCGAGCGCCTGCGCCGCCTTCTTCATCTCGCTTTCCAACTCGTCGATCATGTGCTGCAATTCATCGGCGGGCAGCGCCTGCAAGCCCAAATCGACCGTGACTTCATCATCGGCGTCCTCGCCGTCAATCGAGCGCAACCGGTCGGTGATGTCCTGGATGTCTTTGACGATTTGCTGCGGTTCGATGCCATTGTCGATGTTGAAGGCTTCTTGCTTGGCGCGGCGGCGATCGGTCTCGTCAATCGCGCCTTGCATAGCCGGCGTGACCTTGTCCGCGTACATGATGACTTTGCCTTCGACATGCCGCGCAGCGCGGCCGATGGTCTGTATCAGCGCCGGTTCGGAGCGCAGGAAGCCGGCTTTGTCGGCATCCAGAATGGCCACCAGCGACACCTCCGGCAAGTCCAGGCCCTCGCGCAGCAAATTGATGCCCACTACAACATCGTAGACGCCCATGCGTAGATCGCGCAGGATCTCCACGCGCTCCAGCGTATCGACCTCGGCATGCAGGTATTGGCCCTTGATGCCCAGCTCGTTAAGATAACCGGCCAGTTCCTCGGACATGCGCTGCGTCAGCGTTGTGACCAGGACCCGCTGCCGCTCACGCACGCGCAGGGCGATCTCCTGGAGCAGGTCGTCAATCTGGCCTTCGATCGGCCGAACGTCCACTTGCGGGTCGACGATGGCGGTTGGCCGGATGATCTGCTCGACCACTTGCTCGGCATGCTTGGCTTCGTAGGGGCCGGGCGTGGCGCTGGTATAGACCGTCTGCCCGACGCGCTCCCAGAATTCGTTGAATTGCAGCGGGCGGTTGTCGAGCGCGCTGGGCAGGCGAAAGCCATAATCCACCAGCACTTGCTTGCGTTGCCGGTCGCCGTTGTACATGCCGCGAATCTGCGGCACCGTCATGTGGCTTTCGTCGATGATCAGCAGGTGGTCGTCCGGCAGGTAATCGATCAAAGTGTAGGGCGCGCTGCCGGGCGGACGCCGGTCGAAATGGCGCGAGTAATTCTCAATGCCGGTGGTGAAGCCCACCTCGCGCAGCATTTCAATGTCGTAGCGCGTACGCTGCTCGATACGCTGCGCCTCAATCAGCTTGTCCTCGCGTTTGAATTGCGCGACTTGCTGCTCCAGTTCCGCTTCGATATCGTGCAAGGCCTCGCGGATATGCTCGTCATCGGTAATGTATTCGCGCGCCGGGAAGATGGTCACGAGGTCATGAACATGGACCACTTCGCCGGTGAAGGGGTGGAACTCGACGATCTTCTCGATTTCATCGCCCCAGAGGTAGATGCGGAAGGCCGTCTCGGAATAGCCGGGCACGATCTCCAGCGTATCGCCGCGTGCGCGAAACGTGCCTCGCCGCAGCTCGAGGTCGTTGCGGCTGTACTGGATGCGCACCAGATCGCGCAGCACGCGCTCGCGCCGGACTTCCTCGCCGACTTTGAGCTCAACCGACATCTTCTGCCAATTGACCGGGTCGCCGATGCCGTAGATGCAAGACACAGAAGCCACGATCAAGACATCGCGGCGGGAAAAGAGCGAGGCGGTCGCCGACAGCCGCAGCCGCTCGATTTGCTCGTTGATGTCGGTCGACTTCTCGATGTAGAGGTCATGCCGCGGCACGTAGGCTTCGGGCTGATAGTAGTCGTAATAGCTGACGAAATACTCGATGGCGTTGTCCGGGAAGAGCCGCTTAAACTCGGCGTAGAGCTGCGCGGCCAGGGTCTTGTTATGCGCCATCACCAGGGTCGGTCGCTGCGTCGCCTGGACGATATTGGCCACGGTGAAGGTCTTGCCGGTGCCGGTCGCGCCCAGCAAGGTCTGATGCCGATGTCCCTGCTTCAAGCCGGCCAGCAAGCCTTCGATGGCGGTTGGCTGATCGCCCGTCGGCGCAAATGGCGACTCCAATTCGAATTCGGGCATGGCTGCGCATTCGTCCTGCGAACAGGTGTTCGTGAATTCATAGATTATAGCCGCCAATCGCTGGCGTCCGCAAGTACGGATTCCGCTCGCAGCGGCGAGATTCGACCAATTCCAAGCTCGCCATTGACAAGGGTCAACAGGGCTGTTAGTCTAAGGATACGCAACGTCTGGCGTTGCCTGATGATGCGGGGTGGAGCAGTGGTAGCTCGTTGGGCTCATAACCCAAAGGTCGTTGGTTCGAATCCAGCCCCCGCTATTGAGCTGATGTAGCTCAGCTGGTTAGAGCGCGCGACTCATAATCGCGAGGTCGGAAGTTCAAATCTTCCCATCAGCATGGATTGGGAGACCCGAGACGGGTCTTTTTTTGATTTCATGCTGAAACGAATTGAACGTGTAAAACGTATGTGCTACAATAGCCTAACATCACAGCCACCACAGTGCGGTCGCTAGAAGTCATGGGAGGAGGAGACAGCATGAAAAGGACAGACTTGCTATTGAAGATCATAGCCGCTGCCGAAGGGGAACCCCTTACACCAGCACAATTGCAGAAAGTGGCATTCCGCTTGGGAATGGAATGTAGCTCGTACATGCCCGATGACTATTACCAATTTAGGAAATATGACTATGGTCCCTTTTCCGCTGAAATATACCGTGACGCGGAACGACTCGAGCGCGACGGGAAAATCAGGATTTCCATAAACCCAAAAGGAGGGTGGAGAGAATACGCGGCTACAGTCCGTGGATACACGACAGAATTAGAGGATTTGCCCGAAGAAGTGTCGTCTTTCATCACAGAGAATGTGAATTGGGCAAGAAGCCTTACATTTCAGCAGCTTGTCCGGGCAATTTATAAGGACTACCCCGAATTCCGCGAAAACAGCGTTTTTCAGGAATGGTAGCACAGTGACTCTCATTGTTGGCGTGATATGTGGCGACGGCGTGGTTATCGGTGCAGACAGTATTGCAACTGCCGGCACCGCAATTGAACACCATGTCAGCGACAAAATCACGATTGAGGAAGACGACGTCATTGTCGCGTGTTCTGGTTCAGCTGGTCTGAGCCAACTGATAAAGGAAGAACTTAGTGGACGTTGGCACGAGTTCAAACTGAATCAAAGTGTTAAGGATGTTCGCGCCTTCGTCTCTGAAGCAATGTATTCGCAGATAGAGCCTAGCGCGAAGCGCGCCAAAAGCGCTGGAAGAGCATTTGGTGGATGTGAAACCTTGGTAGCCTTGCCCCTAGTAAACGCACCTGCTTTATTCCAGTTCAACGCCTTGGCCGATTCATTTGAGATTACTGCAGAGTTTCCGTATGTATCTATAGGAAGCGGTCGCAGCCAAGCTGACCCGTTCCTCGCGTTCATAAAGCGAATCCTTTGGAGAGGCCAAGCCCCGATCTCCACTCGCGTTGCCATTTTCGGCGTCTTGTGGACCCTACAGCATGTCAGCACTGTGAACGCTGGATTAGGCGTCGGAGAGCCGCACTGGATCGCAGTCTTGGAAAAGCGAGGCAGATCCTGGATAGCCGAGAAGTTGAGCGAAGGCGAACTCTCAGAGCATCGGCAAGCTATAGTTGATGCCGAAGACGCTCTAAGGCGCTTTGGTGAAGGATCGAACTATGGTTTGCCTATGCCCAATTGACGAGAACTTCGTCCATGTGCATATTTTCCCAAGTCTCACGCCGCCGGCTGAACCGCCACGAATCGCCAGCCTCCGACACGACGACTTCCGCCGGACGCGGACGAGCATTGTAATTGCTCGCCATTGACATGCCGTAGGCGCCGGCCGTCATTAGCGCCACGCGGTCTCCCGCTTGCAGCCGCGGCAGCAGGCGGTCGCGCGCCAGCACATCGGCGGATTCGCAGACCGGCCCCACGACCTGCGCAATTACGGCTTCGTCATTGCCCCGCCGTAGCGGCGCGACTTCATGATGCGCGTCGTAGAGCGCCGGTCGCAGCAGCTCGGCCATGCTGGCGTCTATGATGTAGAAGACTTGCCCCGCCTGCCGCTTGACGTACAGGACCTCTGCGATCAGCAAGCCCGCGTCAGCCACTAGCGCGCGCCCGGGTTCGAGCAAGACTTCGAATCCGTCTAATCGAGGGCGCAATTCGTTTACCAGACTCGCCAGAGACGGTTGCTCTTCGTTAAGGCGATAGGCGACGGGCAGGCCGCCGCCCAGGTTGACGGCGCGGATGCGCGGATGCGGCGCGATCACGTCCAGAGCCGCGTCCAGCGCCGCCAGCGTTGCGGCCGTGTCGCCAAGCTGACTGCCGACGTGGATATGGATGCCGGCGAAGTCGAGCCGGGAATAATCGCTCTGCCGTGACAAGACCTCGCGAATGACATCGGCGGTCAAGCCGAATTTCGCAGCGCCATGCCCGGTCGCCATGTACGGGTGCGTATTGGCGCTAACTTGTGGATTGAGCCGCAGCGCCACCTTCACGGCATCGACTCCCGTGTCCGCGGCGATATCGTTGATGTAGCTCAACTCTGCAACGTTCTCGACATTGAACCAGCCGATGCCGCATGAAACGGCGTAGGCAATTTCCTCGCGCGTCTTGCCTACGCCGGCGAAAACGATGTCCGGCGCGTGAGCGCCAGCCCGCAGGCAGCGGTCGATTTCTCCGGCGCTAACGCAGTCGAAGCCCGCGCCGGCCTGCCCAAGCGCCTGAAGCAGCGCCAGACTCCCGTTGGCCTTGACGCTGTAGTGAATCCGCGCGTCGAGCGGCGCGAAAGCCGCGCGCAGGCGACGGTAGTTCTCGGTGACTTGCTTGAGGCTGTAGACGTAGGCGGGCGTGCCGACTTCGCGCGCTATCGAATCGGCAGCGATGCCGTCGATGAACAGCGAATCGTCGACATAACGTATGGATGCGTTAAAGACCATGAGCGCGCGCAATCCGCCAAACAAAAGGAGACACTGCTTGGAGTGTCTCCGACTCACGGGAGCGACGGGATTTGAACCCGCGATCTCCGGCTTGACAGGCCGGCATGTTAACCGCTACACCACGCCCCCTGATAACTACAGTAGCCTAACATCCATGTTTCACGGTGTCAAGCCCGCCTCCTGGCTTTGTGCGCTTTGTGTCTCTGTCTAAAGATACCCCCACCCCAAACCCCTCCTGCCATCTCTATGGCAGGCATCCCAAAATGAGG
>VXLV01000136.1 GCA_009841405.1 Chloroflexota bacterium
CCATTAAACCGTCCAAGCCAAACCCGGCCGCTGCGCCGCGCTGGAGTATGTGGCAGCCCGGCAACCGGCAGCTCTTCGGCTATCTGCTCTTGCTGCCGGCGGTGCTCTTGACGGCCGCGATCATCGTCTACCCCATCATCGCCGCCATTGATCTAAGCTTCCAGAGGATCAAGATCGCCAAGCTGGGCCGCTCGCGCGCGCCCCTGACTCTGGCGAATTATGAAGAACTCTTCACATCGCCGGAGTTCTACCAGGCAATCTGGGTGACGATAAGCCTGGTCGCCACCGTGACCCTGTTCTCGTACGTGATTGGCCTGGGCACGGCGGTACTGGTGAACCAGCAATTCCGCGGCCGCAAACTGGCGCGCATCCTGGTGGCCGTGCCTTGGGCAGTGCCGTCGGTCATGGCGGCCATTATCTGGTGGTGGCTCTTTGACAGTTCTTTCGGGCTGATCAACTGGGCGCTGGTGCGCAGCGGCTTGAGCGGCGGGATGATCCCCTGGCTGTCCACGCCCGGCGCCGCCTTCTTTGTCATTGTGGTGGTCATGGTATGGAAGGGCTATCCCTTCATATCGGTCATTATGCTGGCGGGCCTGCAATCCATCCCGCTGGAACTGTACGACGCCGCCAAGGTCGACGGCGCCAACGCCTGGAACCGCTTCCGCTTCATTACCGTGCCCGGTTTGCGCTCGGTCCGCGGCATCGCGCTTATCCTTATCATGCTCTGGGTATTTCGGGATTTCCCGATCATCTATATTTTGACCGGCGGCGGTCCGCAGCGCACGACGCAGACCCTGGCCATCATGACCTATCAGGAAGCATTCAAGTTCCACGACTTTGGCTTCGCGGCCGCCATCGGCGTCATCACGCTGATCATCAGCGTCATCGCCAGTTGGTTCATGGTGCGGCGCAGCGACCAGCCAATCTACTGACGAGAGCGGGCCAGCCATGACGCGCAGCCGGACCGAGTCGGTCATACTGTACGCGGTGGTCATCGCGGTCATCGTCATTTTGGTGTTTCCGCTGTATTGGATGTTCAATACATCGCTGGCGCCGGCGACGCGGCTGCGCAGCTTCCCGCCGGTATTCGTACAGCCGGAGCCGACTTTCGCCGCCTACGAGCGCATCTTCAACGAACGTCCGGTGGGCGTCTGGCTGCGGAACTCCGCGCTTGTCGCGGTCTCGTCTACCGCGCTCTCGATGTTTGTCAGTGTCCTGGCCGGCTACAGCATCTCGCGGATACGCGCGCGCGGCTCGCAGGCGATCGGCCTCTTTTTCTTGATGAGCCGCATGTTGCCCAGCACGCTCATCATCATTCCGCTTTTCGTCAGCTTCCGCCAGTTGCAGCTCATCGGCGACTTGAAGTCGCTGGTGCTCGCCCATGCCACCTTCATCACGCCCTTCGCCGTCTGGATGCTCAAGGGCTATTTCGACACGATACCCTCCGAACTCGAAGACGCGGCCATGATTGACGGCTGCACGCCGCTGAGCGCGCTGCTGCGCGTCGTCTTGCCGCTATCCGCGCCGGGCCTGGCCGCGACCACGCTCTACGGTTTCGTGCTCTCGTGGAACGACTTCGTCTTCGCGCGGACATTCCTCGTGGCCAATCAAAACGCCTGGACGGTCAACGTCGGCGTGGCCTCGCTGAAGGGCGAGTATCTGACCGAGTGGAACGAGATCATGGCCGGTTCGCTGATCGCAATGCTGCCAATCGTCCTGGCTTACCTCTTTCTGGAGCGCTACCTCGTCAGCGGCCTGACATCCGGCGCCTCCAAGTAAGGCGCCGCCGCTTCCCCGTTTGCCAGCGGGATTGGCGACCCGCCGGGCCGCCCACAGCAGCTGGTCGGGACGGAGGGCGCGCCAAGGCTCGCCCCTATGGCAGAGCCTCAGTAACTGCGGGTTAGTCATGCAAAAGACTTGCCACAGAGGACACTGAGAAAAACGGACGACACAGAGTAAAGCGAGGCAAATGATTGCCTCTGTGCTCTCTGTGTATCCTCATTTTCCTCTGTGGTGAAAACCGGTACAATCTTCGCCGCTGGAATTACTTCCACCCCATTCACCACGCTCGATCAAGAGCGCGGAATTTGACAGCGCCGCAATTGTCGCCTAAAATTGGTAACACCACTGACCAATCATCTAGAGTCAACGGGGAGACCGACGTGAAAGTCTCATCACCGAGCATCTCCGGCTTGACGACAATCGAAAAGATCTCGGTCAAAGACCAGACCCTCGAGCAATTGAAGAATTACATCTTGTCCGGCGTTGTACCGCTGGGCGAGCGCCTGCCGTCAGAGCGCGCGCTGGCGGACGCGTTGGGCGTCGGGCGCTACAGCGTGCGCGAGGCCCTGAAAGTATTGGAAGCGGTGGGGCTGGTGGAGTCGCGCATCGGCGAGGGCGCCTTCCTCACCAACAATACCGGCGCCAGCTTCGGGCGCATTCTGGGGCTGAGCCTGGCCACCTGGGGCGGAACGATCATGGAGTTGCTCGACGCGCGCAAGATGATCGAGGTCGAGGCGGCGCGCGCGGCGGCGCAGCGGGCCACGCCGGCGGAAATCAACGCCATCCAGACCGAGTTGCGCGCCATGCAAGCCAACATGGACCGCGTTGGCGAGTATCTGATCGCCGATTTCAATTTTCACCGGCTCATCGGCGCGGCCAGCCACAACGCCATCATCGGCCAGTTCGTGGTTAATGTGATCGACCTGCTGGAAGAAGTTCTGAAAGAATCCCACTCCGACAGCCTGCCGGCTTTGGCCGAGGGCGGCGGCACGCATCAGGCGATCTACGATGCCATCGCGCGCGGCGACGCCGATGCCGCCGGCGTCCTCATGCGCGATCATATTCAGTTCAGCAGCGAAGTCTGGCAGACCGTGATTTCCTTGACCGCCGAAACGAACAGCGATGGGAGCGCTAATTCGTAGATGGATTTTAATCGAATGCATGAAGGAGGTGGCCACTGGATAAATCATCGTATAATGGCTAACACAATGAGTTTGATTCAGGAGCGGACATGAACAGGAAATTGCCTTTTAAGACATCGGACTTGAAGCCCTCGCGCAGGGACTTCTTGCGCTTGAGCGGCGCGAGCATGGCGGCCATGATGATGGCGCGTTATGGCGTGCCGCCTGTCTTCGCCCAGGGCATGGGCGATATTCCGGCGGAGCTGCATCCCGGCAGCCCCAACAACCCGCGCGGTTGGACGACGGCCCTGCCGCCCATTCCCGAAGGCATGCCGGTCGATCCGCCGGTGACTATCACCGGCAGCCGGCGCGGCCCCTGGGAATTCGCCGATGGCGACGATATTGAGAATTCCAATTTCACCCGTCTAAATGCCGCGGTCACCGGCATCATCTGGAAGCTGGCATTCAGTTGGACCGACAATGAAGAAGAAGTCCTGCAAAAGTACAACCTGGCCATCGCCAGCAACGAGCTGCCGGACTTCATGGAGACAGTGCCGCTGCAGATTTACGGCGAATTGCTTGACAACGACCTGGTCGAAGATATCACCGAGGTCTGGGACGCGGTCGCGGATCCGGTTTGGCTGAAGGAAGCCTGGAGCTTCGGCGGTGGCGCCGCCTGGCAGCACGCGGATGTCAACGGGCGCAAGATGAGCCTGCCCCACACCGAGCAGGCGGCGCAGAACGACAAGCTGCTCTGGATCCGCCAGGACTGGCTGGACGCGGTTGGCATGTCTATTCCGACCACGATTGATGAACTCTACCAGGTCGCCAAAGCTTTCGTCGATGCTGACCTGGGCGCTGGCGCTGAGGGCAGCACTATCGGCATCGCCGCGGCCAACAACCCGGTCACCTGGTACAGCTCGCTTGATCCGATCTTCGGCGCCTGGGGCGTCATGCCCGGTTACTGGACGCCGAATGAGGGCGGCGACCTGCAATACAACAGCGTCTTGCCGGAAATCAAGGAAGTGCTCGCTTTGCTGCGGCAATGGTATGCCGAGGGCATCTTCGCGCAGGACTACTTCACGCTGCGCCCGCCGCAGACCGCCTTCGGCCAAATCGGCGCCAACACTTGCGGCATTACCATGTCGCCCGCCTTCGCCGCGCTATTTGGCTTGCCCGACAGCGTAACAAACGATCCGAGCGCCCGCTGGACCTGGGGCGACATTCCCGCCGGGCCGACCGGCATCAAGAAGAAAGCCTGGAGCAACCCGGTCGTTGACAGCGTTTTCTGCTTCCGCAAGGGCTTCGAGCATGTCGACCTCGTCTTGAAGCAAATCGGCTGGTGGGCGGAACTGCTGCAGAATCCGGAGAATCGCTACCACGGCTTTGAGGGCACCGACTATTACTGGCGGGACGATGACGGCGAAGTCGACCCCATGGGCGCCAATCTCGACTTGGCCTCGGGCTATGACGGCAACAAGCATATTTGGGGCCCGCCCGGAACCAACGGCAGCGCGCTGACTGAGCCGCGATTCGAGACGAATTGGATCAAGCATCGCCGTGAAGTCTGGGCCAACGTGCCCGAGGACGAGCGCGATGCCTATATGGAAGCCTTCCTCGGCGGCGACGAACTCTCGGTCTTGTGGGATGACGCCAACGTCTTCGCCGTGGAGCGGTGGGAATTGGACGGCATCCGCAACCATTTCACCACCTTCCCGACGCGGACGATGGAGCGCGCCGGCGCTTCCCTGGCCGACCTGGAAGCCGAGACTTTCGTCAACATCATCACCGGGCAAGCGTCGCTGGATGACTTCGACAGCTTCGCCTCCGACTGGGCCGCGGGCGGCGGCGACCGCATCACGGACGAGGTCAACGAATGGTGGCACGGGCAGATGTAGGGCGCTCGCCCCCACCCTCTAACCCCCTCCCCGACCGCCAGTGTCTACGCGGCGCATAAAGGGGGAGGGGGAATCGATTCTAGCGAGTTAGTAATCATGTGCGCACATCTGCACTTACGATCGGCAAAGCTAGTCGACAGGAACCGCCCGTTAGCGCGCTCTAAGCCCCTCTCCCCTTGTGGGAGAGGGGCTTGGGGTGAGGGGGCCAAGTGACCCTTCGCCAATACCTCAGACGCGCCTGGCCCCTCTACGCCATGATCGTGCCGGGCATCGTCTTCGTCCTGCTCTTTCGCTACTACCCCATGTACGGCATCGTCATCGCCTTCCAGGATTTCAGTCCGGCCAAAGGTTTTCTCCACTCGCCCTGGGTCGGCTGGGAAAACTTTGAGTTCCTCTTTTCGTTGCCGGAGTTCGGGCGCGTCTTCAGAAACACGCTGATTATCGCGGTTGCCAAAATCGTGGCCGATCAGGTCGGCGCGATTATTCTGGCGCTGCTGCTGAATGAGGCGCGGCTTATGCTGTTCCGCCGCACGATTCAGACGATGATCTATCTGCCCTACTTTCTTTCCTGGATCGTATTGGGCGGGATCTTGCTGGATATCCTGGCGCCGCACGGCATCCTCAATCAAGCCATCGCCAGTCTCGGCGGCGAGCGGCAACTGTTTCTGGGCAGCAACAATTGGTTCCGCGGTACTGTGATCGTCTCCGGCTTCTGGAAGAATGTCGGCTTCTCGACCATCATCTATCTGGCGGCGTTGACCGCCATCAACCCGGTTTTGCATGAGGCGTCGGCAATTGACGGGGCCGGGCGCTTCCGCCGCATCTGGCATATCACCTTGCCGGGCATCCGCCCGACCATGGTGCTGCTGGCGGCGCTGAGCCTGGGCGATGTATTAGAAGCCGGCTTCGAGCAGATTCTGACGCTCTACAGCCCGGCCGTCTACCGCACCGGCGACATCATCGATACCCATGTCTATCGCGTCGGCTTGGTCTCGGCGCAGCACAGTCTGGCGGGGGCGGTGGGCTTGTTCAAGTCCTTCATCAGCTTCTTTCTCATCGCGCTTTCGTATTATCTGGCCGACCGGTTCGCCGGCTATCGCATCTTGTAAGAAGGCAGGCGCATGATTCGCGACAGCAGTTGGTTCAGCCGCTTCTTCGATGGCTTCAACTACGTCTTGCTAACGGTCTTCGCGCTGCTTTGCCTGGCGCCGATGGTGCATATCTTCGCCGTCTCGCTCAGTGGACGCGCGCCGGCGACAGCTGGATTCGTCTCCTTCTGGCCGATCGACTTCACGTTGGAGAATTATGAAGAAGTGATGGGCTCGCGCACCTTTTCCCGCTCCTTCATCATTTCTGTCGCGCGCGTCTTGTCTGGCACGAGCCTGAATATGTTCTTGATCATTCTGACGGCTTATCCTTTGTCCAAGACGCCGCGCGCATTCAAGGGGCGCGCTATCTTCGTCTGGTTCTTCGTCTTCGCCATGCTCTTCAACGGCGGCTTGATTCCCACCTTTTTCGTCGTGCGCAATCTGGGTCTGCTGAATACGCTGGGCTCGCTGATTCTGCCCAACGCCCTGCCCATCTTCAGCATGATCCTGATGATGAACTTCTTTCGAAGCGTGCCCAAAGAATTGGAAGAATCCGCCTTCATTGACGGCGCGTCGCATTGGCGCGTACTCTGGCATATCTATATCCCGCTGTCGCTGCCCGCCATCGCTACCTTGACCTTGCTTTCGGCCGTCAACCACTGGAACGCCTGGTTCGACGCCCTGATTTACATGACCGATGTCGCCAACTACCCGATGCAGACGTACTTGCGCACGATAGTAGTCGAGTTGGACTTGACCAACGTCGGCATTGACCCGCGCGACTTGCAGCGCCTGTCCGACCGCGCCATCCGCGGCGCGCAGATCATCGTGGCGACCGTGCCCATCCTGGTTGTCTATCCCTTCTTGCAGCGCTATTTCATCTCTGGCATCGTGCTGGGCGCGGTGAAGGAATGAAACTCGCTATGGGAATCGCTTACGGCTTTTCTCCCCCTCTCCCCTTGTGGGAGAGGGGGCCGGGGGGTGAGGGGTTAATCCCATGACCCTCCAACCCACCTTCGGCGGGGGCGTCTTCCCCTTCGGCACGCACGTCTACCGCGAGCCCTGTCTGGACCTGGACGCCGTCCTGCGCGACTTGCCGCTGGTGAAGCGCTACGGCTTCAACATGATTAAGATCCAGGAGCACTGGTCGGCCGACGAAAGCCGTGAAGGCGTGTACGATTTCTCCCGCGTCGAGCAGGTCGTGCGGCGCGCGGACGAGCTGGACCTGGGCGTCTACCTCGGCTTGACCATGGAGCAAGCCCCGGCCTGGCTCTGGCGCAAGTACCCCGACTGCCATTTCGTCTACAGCGACGACCGCCGGCACAATCAACCGGCGCAGTACACCATCCCGATGGACGGAAAGCCGGGTCCTTGCTGGGATCATCCGGGCGCGCGCGCGGCGGCGACCCGCTTCATCGCCGAGCTGGCGCGGACGATCGGGCAATACAAGAATATCTGGGCCTGGAATACATTTCAGGAGATCGGGTTCTGGCCCAATACCGCCGGCAAGCTGGGTTTCTGTTATTGCCCGCATACCCTGGCGCGCTTCCGTGAATGGCTGCGGCAAAAGTACGGCACGCTGGCGAAGCTGAACGCGATCTGGCAGATCAATTACGCCGACTGGGACGAGGTCGAGCCGCCGCGCCGCGAAGAGCCGCTGGCGCCCTTCATCGACTGGCGCTACTTCATGGACGATGTCTACATGGCGCGGCAGTTGGCGTTCAAGACGCAGGCCCTGCGCGAGAACGATCCCTACAAGCGCCCGGTCTTCAGCCATGCCGATACGCCGCGCGTCGGCTCGGGCGCGGAGTGGGCCTGGGCGCGGACGGGCGACTTCTTCGGCACGAGCAACTATCCGAAATGGAATAACGGCCACCCCTGGGACGATCCGATCGAAAGCGAAGACGAGGCGCTGCGCTACGAAATCTGGGAAGAGATGATGCTCTGCACTGACATGGCGCGCGGCGCCAACGGGCGCGACCGCGCGCTTTGGGGCGCGGAGTTCCAGGGCGGGCCGATCTCGACTTCGCTGCACTACGGCCGTACGCCTACGCCGAATGACCTGCGCGTCTGGATGCTGGCCGGTCTGGCTTGCGGCATGACCGGCATCAGCTTCTGGAATCACCGCGTGGAGCGCTTCTGGAAGGAAGCCAACGGCTTTGGCCTGCTCGACCCCATCGGCGAGGGCAGCGAGCGCATGACCGCCGCCAGCCGCATCGGCGCGGCAATACAGCGCCAGGGCGAGTTCTTCGCGCGGTCGCAGCCGCCGCGCGCGCCAATCGCCCTGTTGGTCAACGAAGACCTCTACCATTTCTTCCAGGCTTGCAACGGCGATGTCATCCACCACTATCGCTACAATATGCGCGGCTGGTACGCGCGCTTGTGGCGGCTGGGCTTCCCGGTCGATTTCCTCGATGCACGCGAGGTCGCCGCCGGCGAGCTAAGGCATTACCAGTCGGCCATACTTACTATGCCGCTCAGCCTCGACGCCGGCTACTTCCGGCATTTGGCCGCTTTCGTGGACGCGGGCGGCGCGCTGATCGCGGAAGCCTGCCCCGGCCGCTGGGACCAGTACGGCTGGTCCGCGCTGACGCAGTTGGTCGAGGGCGGCGAAGCGCTTTTCGGCGCGAAGCACCAGGACCTGGTCATGGTGAAGGAGCCGGGCGCTGCCCAGCGCTGGATGCCGGCCGAGCGCCGCTTCGGCGAATTTGACCCGCCGGCGATGCTCGAAGGCTGCGGGCAATTCGCCGGCATGCGACTGCGGGCGAATTTCTATCGGCAGAGCCTACGCCCGACAAGCGCCGAGCCCATCCTGAAGCACGGGACGGATGTCGTCGGCGTCAGGAACCGAGTCGGGGCGGGCCAGAGCGTCTTGCTGGGCACATTCATCGGATTCAGCGCCCTGGCTTACCGAGACACCGATGGCGACAGCGACCGCTTTCTGGGAGCGCTGCTGGCGACCGCCGGCATACAGCCCGACCGCTGCGGAAGGCTGCTGCGCCGCCGCCGCGTCCTGGACGATCGCCAAGCCTGGTTCTTCATCAACCCGCGCGGCGAACCGGTTACGGAAACGGTCAACAGCGAAGGCTACACGGATGTGATCGACCTGCTCGGCGACAGTCTGGTCAGGCAATCACAAGACGCGCTTACCGTTCGCGTGCCGGGCACGAATCTGGCTTGCCTGCTGCTATCGCCGTGAATCCGGCGTATGTCTTCTCTGCGCCTCTGTGCCTCTGTGGTGAAAAATAGAATTAACAGGACCTGACATGAAGATCACCCGCATAGACTGCCATGTTTTGCTCGTACCGGAATTCCACACCGAAGCCTGCTCATCCGCGCAGGACAACCTGGTGGTGGAAATCCACACTGACGCCGGCATCAGCGGCATCGGCGAGACGGACGTCAACCCCTGGATCGCCCGCGCCTGCATCCAGGCGATGGGCACGCATATTATGGGTTTGGGCCTGGAGGAGATGCTGCTGGGCGAAGACCCGCTGCAGCCCGAGGCGATATGGCAGAAACTCTACAGCGGCTCAAAGATGAACGGCCGCCGCGGCGCGCTGATCTGCGCCCTGGGCGCGATTGACATGGCGCTCTGGGATATCAAGGGCAAGGCGCTGGGCTTGCCGATCTACAAACTGCTCGGCGGCGCGGTCAAAGACAAGATCACGCCATACGCCTCGCTGCTGCCCACCGGCGATACCCTGGGCGAATACCGCGCTTCGCTGAAAGCCAAGCTATTGCAAGCGCGCGACTTCGGCTTCAAGGCGGCCAAGCTGGAGATCTGCATCAACGGCCCCTATACGCACAACGCGTTGCAGGAGCATGACGATCACATCGCCGGCATCGTGGCCGAATGCCGCGACGCCGTCGGTAACGAGATGACCCTGATGGTCGATGTCGCCTACGCCTGGGACGACGCGCGCACGGCCCTGCGCGTGATCAAGCAGCTTGAGCCCTTTGACCTCTTCTTCCTGGAGACGCCCATCAATATCGACGACCTCGAGGGCTACGCCTTCATCTGCGACCATTCGCCGATCCGCATCGCCGCGGGCGAGTGGCAGAACACGCACTGGGAATTCCTCGACCTGGCGCATCGCGGCAAGCTGGATGTCTTGCAGCCCGATGTCGGTCGCGTCGGCGGCTTCACCGAAGCGCGCAAAGTGGCGCAATTGGCGGCTGATTACGGCCGGCTGATCGTGCCGCACTGCTGGAAGACCGGCATCGGCATCGCCGCCAGCGCCCACCTGGGTTTCGCCACGGCTTGCTGCCCCTTCATCGAGTGGCTGCCGGCGCACCTGTCGGAGTCGGCGCTGCGCGACGAACTGGTCGCCGATGAAATCGGTATGGTCGACGGCGAAATTCCGCTGCCGCAGAAGCCCGGGCTGGGCATTGAACTCAACCGCGAGGCCCTGGCGCGTTATTCGGTGAATTGACGCATATAGCGCAAACGATTGCCGCCGCCGCAGTCCGCTTGTCGGAGCGCCCGCTAACCGGTGAGCCCCACAAGCTCGCTGCTGACCTCATACAGCCGTTTCGCCAAGGCCGCATCGCGCGCGTTGGGATTGGGCGAGCGCATCGGCCAGCCGCCCGGGCGATGCTCGCGATTGGGGTAGAGGATGCTGTTCTGGCTGAAATAGGCGCCATTATGCTTGGGCGCCGCATCGTCCAGCAGGCAGTGCAGCGTCGTCTGCGCGCCGTCTTCGGGCGACATGATGCCCAAAAAGCCGCTGAAGGGCCGCAGCGCCAGGTTCATCGCGCCCCGCAGCCAGCCCGGCATAATCTCGGCGCCGAAATTCGATCGTATCCAGCCCGGATGAACCGAGTAGGCGGTGACGTCTGTCCCGTCCAGGCGGCGGGCGAGTTCCTGCGCATGCAAGATATTCGCCAGCTTGGACTGCGCGTAAGCCGCCATAGCGCTGTAGGGCTTGCGGTCGTAGTGCAAGTCTTCAAAATCGATCGCTACGTCTGTGCCCCCGCGCCCGGCGTGAACCACGCTCGACAAGCAGACAATGCGGGATGGCGCGCTGGCTTTCAAGATGTCGAGCAACAATTCCGTCAGCAGAAAGTGTCCCAGGTGATTGGCGCCAAACTGGATTTCAAAGCCGTCTTCCGTCCGTCCCTCTGATGTAACCAGGCCGGCATTATTGACCAGACCATCCAGCCGCTCGTGCTTGCCGAGGAAGTCGGCGGCGAACTGCCGCACCGAAGCGAGGCTGGCCAGGTCCAGTTTCATGATTTCGGCGGAGCCGGCAAAACCGGCGAATGCGCTTTCCCCGGCGCTGACCCGCCGGCAAGCGCCAACCACATGCGCGCCTTGGCGAACCAGCTGCCGGCTGGTGGCCAAGCCAGTACCCGAGTTCGCGCCGGTAACGACGTAGACGCGGCCGCTGAGGTCCTTTCGCAAGAGCCTTGAATCGCAGACTAGCGTCTTTGGCATTGTGTCCCTCCCTTTCAAGCCGAAACAAGATCCGCTTCGCAATCATGGCATGGAGACGGCAAACCGCCTCAGCACAGGTCCGCCGCCTCCAGCGCCGCCTTGATCGCCGCCCGCTGCTCATGCGAGCTTGCCGGCATCGGCATGCGCGGTACGCCGGCTGGCCGCCCCTGCAGCGCCAGCGCTGTCTTGACGTTGGCTGGCAGATTGTCGTCCATGATGGCGTTCCAGATCGGCAGCAGTTTCAAATGCGTGTCCAGAGCGCCGGCGTTGTCGCCCGCCGCTGCTTGATCCCACAGCTTGACACAGAGCTCGGGCGCGGCCGTCAGAATCGCGGCGATGGCCCCGTGCGCGCCCAGGGCGAACGAGGGATAGAGCAGCGCGTCCACCGCTGACATGATCAGGCCGGCGTCGGCGGATGTCCTCAGCAAGTCCGCCAGCAGCTTGAGATCGCCAGCGCTCTGCTTGACGCCGATTAGCCCGGGTATCTCGCGCATCATGCGGTCGAGCAGGGCCGGCGAGCAATAGGACCAGGGCACGACATTGTAGACCATGACCGGCTGGGCCGCCCCCTCGGCCAACGCGGCGAAGTGCGCGAACATCGTTTCGTCCGAGGGGCGGAAGAGATAGTGCACCGGCGTCACTTGCAGGGCGGCGACATCAAGGTCGGCCAGCGCTTGCGCCTTCTCCAGCGCCTGGCGCGTGCTGTCGACGATGATGCCGGCGATGACGGGGACGCGGCCCTCCGCCGCTTCGATCGCCGCGCCAACCACGCAGCGCAGCTCATGGGTCGTCAGCGTATGTCCTTCGCCAGTGCTGCCGCCGACCGCCAGGCCATGCACGCCGGCCGCGCTGATCAAGTATTCGACTTCCGCGCGCAGTGACGCCTCGTCGATCGATTCGTCCGCCCTGAACGGCGTTGCCATCGGCGGCACGATGCCCTGAATCTTCATGCTAATCCTCGCTTGTTTACGGTGGGCGACATGATATGTCGCCCCTACATTAACATCTCTGTGCCTATGTGTCTCTGTGGTGAATGTCAGATCGGGCGACATCGCGCTTGCCGAAGAAGATCCACAGCAGCCATAGCGTGATCGGGATGATCAGCAGCGCGCAGCCAAGCAGCAGAACGCCGCTGACGCCCATCGCGGTGTCGATCAGCCAGCCGGTCGTGCCCGAAGCGACCGCCGAAAAGAGCGTGTACAAGGCGAACTCGGTCGAGAAGACCCGCCCTCGCACCTGATTGGGCACGATTTGCAGCAGCAGCTGCGTGCCCAGGACCCAGATTAAGCCGCCGCCGATGCCGCGCAAGAAAGCCCCGAACAGAATGACCGGGAATGAAATCAACGTCGCGGACACGATGAAGCCGGCCAAAGCGAAAACGTAGCCGACAGCGATCGCTAGTCGCAGATGCCGGTCGCGGTCGCGCGCCGAGTTGCGCCCCAGTATCGGACTAATGCCGGAGCCGATGCCCGACATGACGTAGATCAAGCCCAGGCTGATGCTGCCGCCTTCGCCGATTGGGAAATAGCGCTCGGCAAGCGCGACTTGAATGACCTGGTAGAAGCCGATGACCAGCAAGCCGAGCACGCCTTTGTGAATGGCGATGGAGAAGGTGTCGATATGCCGGCGCAGGTAACCCAGCCCGTAGAGATACTGCCGGATGCCCGCCATGATAGACCGGTCCGAATCGCTCTTCAGCAGCGACTGATAGGGCATGCGCAGCAAGATCAGCGCGCTGACCAGGAAAGTCAGGGCGTCGATGACAAAGGCGGGGTACACGCCGGCGATGCCCGAGACCAGCCCGCCCAGCGCGGCGCCGAAGGCCAGCATGACTGACCAGGTCGCCGAGGACAAAGCATTGGCGATGCCCAGTTCATGCGGCTTGGTAATGTCGGGCAGGATGGCGTTCCAGGCCGGAAAATAGAATCCTTGCGAAGCGCTCTGTATCGCCGTCAGCACGTAGATCAGCCAGACATGCTCCGGCGACCGCACCAGCACAAAACCGAGCACGACGAAGCTGCGCAGCACATCGGTGGTGATGACGATGGCGCGGCGATTGTAGCGGTCGGCCACGACGCCGGCGATGGGGCTGACCAGAAAGGGCGCCAGCATGCGCACGACGAATAGCCCGCCGACTGCCGTGCCCGACTGTGTCAACGTGGCGATCAATGAGGCCGCGGCAATCAGATTGAACCAGTCGCCCGTCAGGCTGACCACCTGCCCCGACCACAGATAGCGGAAGGAGCGGTTGCTGCGGATTAACTGCCAGTAGCCGGATTGTCGCGTGTCGGACTTCGCCAATTTGCGCTCTTAATCGATTGCGCGCGGCCCCAATCCGCGCTGAGGATTCGCGGAGCGGCTTCGCTTACCAGCGCGTGATTATACCCGCTGGCGCGCGCGGATACACCCGTTTCTTCCCCAATACCAGTGCTTTCATTGCGGCGGCAACTGAACTATTCAATTGCGCGCCAGATTCGGTAAGATGATGGTGGTTCGCCGGGCGCGGCGTCAGGCTGCTTGGATTGCATCGGGAGAGAAATATGCGGGTCTTCATCGCGGGCATAGACGGCTATCTCGGTTGGCCACTCGCCATCTACCTGAGCGCGCACGGACATCATGTCGCCGGCGCCGACCTGCTGCTGCGGCGGAAATGGGTGGCCGAGGTTGGCGGCGTCAGCGCGCAGCCAATCGCCAGTCGTGAAGAACGCCTGCGCGCTTTTGAAGACGCCTTCGGTCGATCGTTGGACTTCCGCGTGGGCGACTTGACCGATTACGGATTTGTCAAAGATCTTTTCCGGGATTTCCAGCCGGAAGCGGTGGTGCATCTGGGGCAGATGCCGTCCGCGCCTTACTCGATGATCGATCAAGCGCATTGCGTCTGGACGCAGCAGAACAACGTCGTCAACAATCTGAACTTGCTCTGGGCGATCCAGGAAGTCGCGCCCGATGCCCACCTGGTCAAGCTGGGCACGATGGGCGAATACGGCACGCCCAATGTCGCGATCCCCGAGGGCTTCTTCGAGGTTGAGTTCCGCGGGCGGGTAGACCGCCTGCCGTTCCCGCGACAGGCCGGCAGTTGGTACCACCAGAGCAAGGTGCACGACTCGCATAACACGCATTTTGCGTCCAAGATCTGGGGCTTGCGCGCGACCGATATCATGCAGGGCGTCGTGTTCGGCACGCGGATATACGAAATGGGCGATGACTTGCGCTTGCGCAGCCGGATCGATTTCGACCAGTGTTTCGGCACCGCCATCAACCGCTTCTGCTGCCAGGCAGTCATCGGCCATCCGTTGACATTATTTGGGCTGGGCAAACAGAAGCGCGGTTTCCTGCCGCTGAAGGACTCGATGACTTGTCTGCGCCTGGCGATCGAGAACCCGCCCGAAAAGGGCGAGTATCGCGTCTTCAACCAGTTCGAGAACGCCTACACAGTGACCGAGCTTGCCCTCATGGTGCGCGCGGTGGCAGCGGACATTGGCATTGCGGCGGAAATCCGCCAGTATGAAAATCCGCGCGCGGAAATGGAAGAACACTACTATCAGCCGGATCGGCAGCGCCTGGTTGATCTGGGTTATGAGCCGACCGGCGACATCAAGTCGGTGATGAAAGAGATGATGCTGGACCTGCTGGAAAACAGAGATCGCATTGAAGCCCACGCCGATGTGCTGATCCCGGATATCCGCTGGGAAGGCGGCCGCAGACGTTCCCGAGTTATCGGGTGACGCTGTTCACGTCCGTCTAACATCGTCCGCTCAAACGAAAGCGAAAGCGATGGCAGAGAATCCGCTGCTCCTGATCATTTTGGATGGCTGGGGAATCCGCGAGGCGGAAGCGGGCAACGCTGTCGCCCTGGCCGACACGCCCAACTTCGATCGCTGGTTGCGCGCGAACGAACGCGCCATCGTACACACATCGGGCGAGCATGTCGGCTTGACGCCGGGCCAGATGGGCAATTCCGAAGTCGGCCATCTCAACCTGGGCGCCGGGCGCATCGTCTACCAGGATATCTCGCGCATCGCCAATGCCATCGCCGACGGCTCGCTTGCCACGAATCCCGTTCTCCAAGACGCTATAGGCGCGCTCAAGGCACAAGGCACGCGCCTGCACCTGATTGGCCTGCTCGGCAGCGGCGGCGTACACAGCCACTCCGACCATCTCTACGCGCTGCTCGAAATCGCGCGCCAAAATCGCATTGACCCGATACTGCACCTGATCACGGACGGGCGCGACACGCCCACGCGCGCCGGCATCACATTCTGCGCCGAGCTGCTGGACAAGACCGCTGAGCTGGGCATCGGGCGCGTGGCCACAGTCAGCGGCCGCTACTACGCCATGGACCGTGACCAGCGCTGGGAGCGCACGCGGCAAGCTTACGACGCCATAGCATTCCGCAGCGGCGCCGCCCACGCGCCCGATGCCCTGAGCGCGATTCAAGCCGCTTACGACCAGGGCGTCACCGACGAGTTCATCCTGCCCACAGTCGTCGGGCATGGCGAGGGTTTGGGCATTGCCGCCGGCGATGTCGCGCTCTGCTTCAATTTCCGCGCCGACCGCATGCGTCAACTGACGCAAGTCTTTGTCAAGCGCGATGTCGCGGCCGCGGCGGATATCCAGCCCATTGCCGACCTGCGCCTGATTACCATGACCGAGTACATGGCGGGCTTGACAGAGGACGTGCTCTTCCCGGTTGAGCTGCTGCGCAACACGCTGGCCGAGACGCTCAGCCGCGCCGGCCTGACGCAGTATCACACGGCGGAGACCGAAAAATACCCGCATGTCACCTTCTTCTTCAACGGGCGCAACGAGGCGCCTTTCCCCGGCGAGACGCGCCATATCGTGCCCTCGCCCCAAGTCGCGACGTATGACTTGCAGCCGGCGATGAGCGCGCGCGAATTGACTGAGGCCACGCTCAAGCGCCTGCTAACGCATGACGATGACTTTCTACTGGTCAACTTCGCCAATCCGGACATGGTCGGGCATACCGGCTCGCTATCCGCGGCGATCGAAGCAGTTTCGGTAGTTGACGCTTGCGCCGGGCAGCTTGTAGAGGCGGTCGTGAAACAAGGCGGCGTCGCCATCGTCACGGCCGATCACGGCAACTGCGAGCGCATGGTTGACGCGGTCACGGGAGAGCCGCATACATACCACACCGTCGGCCCGGTCTCGCTATTTGTAATCGACGCGGACAATCGCTACGACTTGCGCAGCTGGGGGCGGCTGGCCGATGTCGCGCCGACTGTGCTGGACTTGCTCGGGGTCGATCAGCCGCCGGTGATGACCGGCCGCAGTTTAGTTCGGGCCGCGCGTCAAGCGTAGCGCAAGCGGCGGAACACTTGCTCTGAAATGCGTTAGAATCTCATAGTAGGCGCTGCTAATGCGCTGCGGCAGGAAATGCTTGAGAAAAGGGGCGCGAAAGTGAAAACGATCATTCTTTGCCTATTTGCTTTGTTGGCACTGACGGCGCCCGCGCAAGCGCAGGACTGGCAGCGCGGCTGGAAGGGCAATGTCATGTACAACTGCGACGCGGTCCATGGCATCGTCGCCGACTTCGGCGACGAGCTGCTTGCCGTCGGCGGCATCGACGACTTAACGCCCGGCGACGGCGATGCCGAACACTATGTCCTTAGAGGCGGGGCTTCGACCGTTGCGGAAAGTACGCTCGGTCGCGCGCCGGGCTGCGGCGCCGCGCCGGAAGAGACTGATGGCATCATCAATGTCTACGAACCGGACCGATGGCGGAAGAATATCACCGGCGACTATTTCTACCAATGCGATGTCTTGCGCGCGATTGTGTCCGCTTATGGCGACTTCGAGTATCGGCGCGACGGCGACCGGCATCATACCGTGATCGGCTTCTACCAGGAAGACGCGCCCGACTGCATTCCGCGGTACGTCGTCACAAGAGTCCATAGCGATATACATGCGTGCGCCGGCAGCGACTGCGAAAAGACCGGTCGCGTCATGCGCTGGCTGGCCTGGCCGGTCGTCGGCTTAAGCGAAGGATGGTACGAGATTGCGCTGGACGACGGCGCCGGCTTCATTAACGCGGACGACGTTGCGTCCGGTCCGCTAGACATGCTGCAAGTGGAAGAGCGGCATCTGCTTCAATACGCCGAGTGCATCATGGTTCCACAGCGCAAGCCGGACGACTTCAGGCACATCGCCGTCATCAAGGGCGGACCGGCCTATCAGGAAGTGGGCGTGGCAATATATAAACCCGCGACTGATACCGCGCTGGAAATCATTGAGGAACTGGAGGGCGAGTTCAGCAACAACGGCCAACCCTACATCCTTCAATTGCACACGCCCGTTGAACACTACCCCAACGGCGTCTATACCGTCGAGCTTTCATGGGAAGGGCTGACGTTCAGATTTGGCATCCATGCGGAGGAACGAGCCCTCTATTATATTCACGTCTATTGCAACAGGCGCGCCGAAGAGTAGCGGCGCGACGGCTCCGGCAGCGAGTTGAAATTCTCATGCTGGTCGCTGCTTCGGGAACGCGCTTCGACTAGTGCAGCTGGGGGCGGCTGGCCGATGTCGCGCCGACTGTGCTGGACTTGCTCGGCGTCGCGCAGCCGCCGGTGATGACCGGCAAGAGTCTGATTCGGGCGGCTCGTCAATCGTAGCGCATGCGGTGGATTCGCTGCTATCGAGGCGCGTTAGAATACCTTGACCGCGCCGGCAGGCAGTATCTCGCGGCCGCGCAAATTTGAAACATGGGAGGTCGCAAATGAAACGGGGACTGATTGCAGCGCTATTTATGTTCGCGCTTGCGATGCCGGGCGCGGCGCAGGAATGGGCGCCTGATGCGCTCGGCAGCATGGAGTACAACTGCTTCTTGCTCGACCACATCATCGGCGACTTCGGCGATGCCGCTTATCTCGCCCGTGACGGCGCCGAAGTCCGCGTTGAGGATATGCTCCTGGGACTGGCGTCGGGCTGCAAAACGACTCAGAGCGCAGATACCGACCTGGCTTACCTGGAGCTCATTCGCAGCTGGCCCTTCATCTACCGCGATGAGAACGCCTATCACTGCGATACGGTGGACGAGATCGTCGCGGCCTATGGGTCCTTCGACTTCCAGCGCACGGAAAACAGCGCCTTCAGCGTCTTCGACTATCATCAGAAAAAAGCGCCCTACTGCCTGCCGCGTTATGTGATAGCGGCGAAGGACTTGCAATTGCGCGACTGCCTCGACGGTCCTTGCGAGTCGAGCCAGTATATGCTGCGCGGCGAAGCCCTGCCGGTTGTTGACCGGGTCATGGCAGAGGACGAAACATGGTACGAAGTCGCGCGCGAGTTCAAGCACTATCTCGATGTTGAAGCGACGGACGCGACCGCCTTCGTCCCGGCCGCGGATGTCGTGCCGGGACCGGCTGGTTTCATCGAATTGGAAGGCGACTATGCGATTACGCACGAAGACCACACGCCCTTGTGCAGAATCCATACTCTTCCGGGCGCAAAAGACCGGATGCTGTTGGTCTCGCTAAAGTCTGGACCCGCTTATGAGGATATGCAGGTCGACATTTACAAGCCCTTTTCCGAGAGTCCACTCTATGTAATGCGAGAGCTTGAGAAAACTTTCAAGGACAGTGGTCTGCCATACATAAATTTGGTCTTCGATTGGATAGATCATGGCTCCCAGCTCGGCATCTATACCGTTCATCTGACGCTGGACTCGATTACGTATCAATTCGGCATGGATCTGAAAGAAGTAGCCGTCTATTACTTTCTGATCCATTGCAAGTAGCGCCCGCCTGCGATGAACCGGCGAGACAGCCTGCAAGACATCAAAGCCAACCCCGATATCTCCGTCCTGATCATCGGCGGCGGTGTTAACGGCATCGGCCTCTTCCGTGACCTGGCGCTGAACGGCGTCGATGTACTGCTGGTGGAGCGCGGCGACTTCGGCAGCGGGACCAGCGCCGGCTCCTCCCACATGCTGCACGGCGGCATCCGCTATCTGGAAAACGGCGAGTTCCGCCTGGTCAACGAAGCGCTGCACGAGCGCGACCGCATGCTGCGCAACGCGCCCCACTACGCCAAGCCGCTGCGCACGACCATCCCGGTCTTCCGCTGGTTCTCTGGCCTGTTGAACGCGCCCTTGAAGTTCCTCAACCTGCTCGACCGGCCCGGCGAGCGCGGCGCGCTGGTCATCAAACTCGGCTTGACCTTCTACGACTTCCTGGTCCGCAAGGAGCGCCAGATGCCCCGGCACGAGTTTCGCCGGCACGCGGCCGCCTTGGGCGAGTACCCGCAACTGAACCCGGCCATCGTCTGCGCCGCCAGCTATTACGACGCCTGGATGCCGTATCCGGAGCGCATCTGCCTGGAAATGGTTCTGGATGCCGAAGCCAGCCACGACCGAGCGCGGGCGCTCAATTACGTCAGCGCCATCGCCGGCGATGAAGACAGCGTGACCCTGCGCGACGAATTGAGCGGCGAGGAATTCCGCGTCCGTCCGCAGGTTGTGGTGAACGCGGCCGGTCCCTGGATCGACTTGGTGAACACCGGCTTGGGGCGCGGCGGGCAGCGCTTTATCGGCGGCACGAAGGGCTCGCATCTCGTGCTCGACAATTCCGAATTGCTGGCGGCGGCGCGCGACAGCGAAATCTTCTTCGAGAACGCCGACGGCCGCATCGTGCTGATTTTGCCCTACTTCAACCGCGTCACGATCGGCACGACCGATATTCGGATCGACGATCCAGACGAGGCTGTCGCCACCGATGCCGAGATCGACTACTTACTGGCCATGGTTGAGCGCGTCTTTCCCGGCATTCAGGTTGACCGCTCGCAGATTGTATTCACGTTCTCCGCGGTGCGTCCGCTGCCCTTCAGTGGCGGCGGCCAAGGCAGTGCCGGGCAAATCAGCCGCGACCATAGCATCCGCAGTTTGCCGGCGAGGGCCGGGCGCGCTTACCCGATTCACTCGCTAATCGGCGGCAAGTGGACCACCTTCCGCGCCTTTGCGGAGCAGGCGGCCGATGTCGTGCTAGGCGATCTCGGGCGGCGGCGGCGGGCGCATACCCGCGACCTGGCTATCGGCGGCGGGCGCGATTACCCGCGCGATGAAGCCGCGCGCGACCGTTGGCTACGAGATTTGGGGGCGCGCAGCAAGCTGCCGCCGGAGCGCGTAACTCAGCTATTCGAGCGCTATGGCACGCGCGCGGAAGCTATCGCGATGTTCATCGCGGAAGCGCCGGACGGACCGCTGTCTTGGCGCCCGGGCTACAGCGCGCGCGAAGTCATGTTCCTGCTCAACTATGAGAAAGTGGAGCGCCTGGATGACCTGCTGCTGCGCCGCACGCTATTGGCGATGCTGGGCCATGTCACGCCGGCGCTGCTGCATGAGTTGGCTGATATCTGCGCGGCGTCGCTCGGCTGGTCAGCCGCGCGCAAAGCGGCCGAGATCGAGCGCGCGCTTGAATTGCTGCGCGTCAAACACCGCGTCGAGCTGGGCGCGATTAGCTGATCCGCACCGCCGTCCCGCTGGCGGAAACCATTAGCATGCTGCCGTTGGCGCCGATCGTCTCATAATCCAGGTCGACGCTCAGAATCGCGTTGGCGCCCAGTTGCCGCGCGTTGTCCTGCATCTCCTGGATGGCGATTTCTTTCGCCTTGCGCAACTCTTCTTCGTAAGCGCCGGAACGCCCGCCTACGATATCGCGGATGCCGGCGAACATATCCTTGAACATATTGGCGCCCATAACCGCCTCGCCGCTGACGATGCCCAGATAACCTTCGACAACGTAGCCCTCGACGGTCGGTGTTGTGGTTGTGATCATGCGCTTCACCTTGCTTTCCATGGCTTGCCTCACGATTGTTTAGCGCGCCGTATTGTACTGGCCGATCCTCGCTCTGGCTAGCCTTGCAGACCGCGGTTTCAAGTCAGCGCAAGCAAGTCGCGCAAAAGATTTAACACAGAGAACGCAGAGGGCGCAGAGGGATTATCTACTTATGAATCCCGCCCAATCTCCAATATCAATCCAGACGAAAGCCGTAGGGGCGACTTATCAAGTCGCCCGAATACTCATCCCGTGATGACGTTGGGCCTTGCCCCTACGATTTTCCTCTGTGCCCTCTGTGCCTCTGTGGTGAATCTTCCGGTGTGGCGTTTGCTAGCAGCAGCCGCAGCAATTGCTCGGCCGCGGTCGCCGGCGGCAGCTCCCCCTCGATCACCGCCGCTTCAATCGCGGGCAGGGCGGCCTGGACGGCGGCGTTCCCGTACAGGCGCTCTCGCAGCTGAGCTCGCAGCTCCTCATGCAGCCAGTCGCGCTGCTGGGCGGCGCGGCGCCCCGCGAACACGCCGCTCGCCTTGGTTTGCGCCACAAATTCGCCGATCGCCCCCCAAATCTCGTCGATGCCCGCGCCGCTCAAGCCCGAGGCGGTGAAGACGCGAGTGCGCCAACCGTTGGTGGCCGGCGTCACATGACGCAGCGATTGACTGAATTGCGCGCGCGTGGCCCGGGCCGCGGCAAGATTGTCGCCATCGGCTTTGTTGATGACAAGGGCGTCGGCGATCTCGATCACGCCGCGCTTGATGCCCTGCAGGTCATCGCCGGCGCCGGTAATCAGCAGCAGCATGAAGAAATCGACCATACCGCGCAGGGCCGCTTCGCTCTGGCCCGCGCCAACGGTTTCGATCAGGATCACATCGTAGCCGGCCGCTTCACAGAGCAGGATCGCTTCACGCGTGCGCCCGGCGACGCCGCCCAGCACGCCGCGGCTGGGGGATGGGCGGATGAACGCCCGCTCCTCGCGCGCGAGCCGCTCCATGCGTGTCTTGTCGCCCAGGATACTGCCGCCGCTCAAGTGGCTGCTGGGATCGATTGGCAGCACGGCCACGCGTTTGCCGCGCCCGGTGAGCATGCAGCCGAAGCTGTCGATGAAGGTGCTTTTGCCCGCGCCCGGCACGCCGGTGACGCCGATGCGGACAGACTGCCCACTGTGCGGCGTCAGCTGCCCCAGCAGCGCGCGCGCCGTCTCTTTATGTTGCGGGGCGGCGCTTTCGATCAGCGTAATGGCGCGTGCCAGAGCGGCGCGCTCGCCCGCCAGAAGGTCGCGCACGAGCGCATCCACATCAACTTGGCGCTGCTGATTATCGTCATTCATATTACGGCGCGGATCGCTTGCTTTCACCCCAGAACAATCGCATAAAATTATTTTTTACCACCGAGTACACCGAGGACACAGAGTTTAGGTTCTCTTTTCGACTTTTTTCCTTAATCTATTGCTTGAATTGGGCGAGCTTGCTGTTACCTTGTCGATAAACTTCCTTCCTGCCCAAAAGCATCGCGGCAAAATGTCGCGAAATCTTTGCACAATCGCCTTTCTCGGTGCTCTCGGTGTACTCGGTGGTAGAATTTCACGTCGCCTATAGCGATCGAGGCGGATATCAATTTTTATGCGATTGCCCTACTTTCACCTATCTTACCGCATTGAATTTATCTGATACACTTTAAGCGAGACAGGCATAGCAAGGAGTAGGAAAATGGCGCAATATCTATGGCAATCGTCGCTGACGTCTTCCGCTTGGAAAAACCAGGTAGCGGGAGATATCACCGCGCTCTTCGACGCCGGCGATGATGACGCGAAACATTTCGGCGGAAAGGTGCTGCATTCCTGGGTTGCCTTCGGCGAATACGACTTCATCGCTGTAGTCGAAATGCCCGACAACGAAAGCATGGCGGCTTTTGTCCTGGCAATGACCGCCAAAGGACATTATTCCGCCGGCAAGACGACCATCTTGCTTAGCAGCGATGAGACGAAGGCGGCAACGCAGCGCGCCGCCTCGCTGGGTTAGAATCGACTCCGATCCGTGCCCGCCGTTTGCATCGCGCTTTAGCGGCGGCCCAGCTCAGCGAGGATTTCCCGCGCGGCGGCCGGTATCATCGTGCCGGGGCCGAATATCGCGGCGGCGCCTTGCTCATAGAGGAAGGCGTGGTCCTGCGCCGGGATGACGCCGCCGATGACGACCATCATATCGGCGCGCCCGAGTTCGGCCAGCGCCCGCGTCAACTGCGGCAGCAACGCGCGGTGCCCGGCCGCCAGCGAACTGACGCCGACCACATGCACATCGTTTTCCACCGCTTGCTTCGCCACCTCGTTCGGCGTTTGAAAGAGCGGCGCAATATCGACGTCAAAGCCCATATCGGCGAATGCGGTGGCGATGACTTTGGCGCCGCGGTCATGGCCGTCCTGGCCCATCTTCGCCACCATTAGCCGGGGCCGCCGGCCTTCGCGCCGGGCAAATTCGTCGCTCAGTTCGCGCACGGCCAAAACTTCATCGCCGGCGCCGAATTCGCTGCTGTAGACGCCCGCCACCGATTGCGGGACCGCCCGGTGCCGCCCCCAGACCTGCTCCAGCGCCAGCGATATCTCGCCGGTGGTCGCGCGCGCCCGCGCCGCCTCGACCGCGAAGGCGAGCAAATTGCCTTCGCCCGTGAGAGCGCAATCCGTCAGCGCGTCGAGCGCAGCTTGCGCAGCCGCAGCGTCGCGCTGGGCGCGCAGCATTTCCAGGCGGGCGATCTGGGCCGCGCGCACGGCGCTGTTGTCGACTTCGCGATAGTCGACTGGCGCGTCGACTTGCGGGCGGTATTTGTTCACGCCGATGATGGTCTCGGCGCCACTGTCGATATGGGCTTGTCGGCGCGCGGCTGCCTCTTCAATGCGCAGTTTGGGCAATCCTGTTTCAAGCGCTTTGGTCATGCCGCCAAGCGCTTCAATCTCCTGGATATGCGCCCAGGCGCGCCGCGCCAGGTCATGCGTCAGGCGCTCGACGAGATACGAGCCGCCCCAGGGATCAACCGCCGCGGTAATGCCCGTCTCATGCTGCAAGAAAAGTTGCGTGTTGCGGGCGATGCGCGCGCTGAACTCCGTGGGCAGGGCGATGGCTTCGTCCAGCGCGTTCGTATGCAGCGACTGCGTGCCGCCCAGCGCGGCCGCCAGCGCTTCGAGGCAGGTGCGGATCACGTTGTTGTAAGGGTCTTTCTGCTGCAAGCTCCAGCCCGAGGTCTGGCAGTGCGTCCGCAGCGCCATTGACTTGGGCTGCTGTGGGTCGAATTGTTTGACCAGCTTGGCCCAGAGCAGGCGCGCCGCCCGCAACTTGGCGATCTCCATGAAATAGTTCATGCCGATGCCCCAGAAGAATGACAGCCGCGGCGCGAAGGCATCAATGTCCAGGCCGGCTTCCAGGCCCGTTCGCAGGTATTGCAGGCCGTTGGCCAAGGTATAAGCCAGCTCGATATCGGCGGTCGCGCCGGCTTCCTGGATGTGGTAGCCGCTGATGCTGATGCTGTTGAATTTGGGCATTTCGGCGGCGCAGTAAGCGAAGATATCGGCCACGATGCGCATGGAACCCGCCGGCGGATAAATGTAGGTGTTGCGCACCAGGTATTCTTTGAGGATGTCGTTCTGGATGGTGCCGGTCAACTGGGCGGGCGCGACGCCTTGCTCCTCGGCGGCGACGATATAAAAGGCCAGCACCGGCAGCACCGCGCCGTTCATGGTCATGGACACCGACATTTGCTCCAGCGGGATGCCGTCGAAGAGGATTTTCATGTCCAGCACGCTGTCCACGGCCACGCCCGCCATGCCGACATCGCCTTCCACGCGCGGATGATCGGAGTCGTAGCCGCGATGGGTTGGCAGGTCAAAAGCCACGGACAGTCCCTTCTGCCCGGCGGCCAGGTTGCGGCGGTAGAAGGCGTTGCTCTCCTCGGCGGTGGAATATCCGGCGTACTGGCGGATCGTCCAGGGGCGGGCGGCGTACATCGTGGGATAGGGCCCGCGCAAATAGGGCGGGATGCCCGCGACAAAATCGAGATGCTCGACATCTGCCAGGTCGGCGACGGTATGCAGCGCTTTGATGTCAATTTGTTCCAGTGTCCGCCAGACTTCGTCGGCGCCGGCTGTCGCCTCGCTTGCGACAAAGCTTGGGACGTAGTCGATCTGGCTGAAATCGGGAGTCATGCGCCCGCCCCCGCTGCGTGCCGCGGCAACTCAAAGTCCTCCGCCAGGCGCAGCGGCCGCAGCGGCTCGACGCGGATGCCGTAAGCGCGGCTGTCGGCGGTTTCCAGGCTTCGCGCCGGCGGCAAGGGCTCGGCTTCATTGACGTAGGCGTTCGCCCCGACCAGGATTGATTTGCCGGCCGCCAGATCCTGTCGGCGTCGCTCGGCTACGGTTGCGACTTCAGCTTGTATCGCGCCCGATTGCAGGGCCGCGAGGATGCCGCCCGCCGCTTCAATGCGCTGGAACTGGCGCCAGGCTTTGCGCGCTAACTGGTCGGTGAGTCGCTCGATGTGCCAGGCGCCGCCGGCCGGATCAATCAGCTTGGTCACCTGTGCTTCTTCTTGCAATATCAGTTGAATATTGCGTGAGAGACGGCGCGAGAATTCGTCGCTCGCCCCCGATGGCGCGTCAAAAGCGGGCAGGCAGATACTGTCGACGCCGCCCAAGGCCGCCGCCAGCGTCTCGCTGGTCAGCCGCAGCAGATTGACATGCCGTTCGCGGCGGGTCTTATTGCGCAAGCCGCCGCGCGCGTGCAGTCGGATGCGCCGCGACGCCGCTGAAACGCCAAAGGCGCGCAGCATCTGCGCCCAGAGCGACTTGATCGCGCGGAACTTGGCTACTTCCATGAAGAAATTCTCGCCGATGCCCAGCGATACATGAAGCTTCTCCGCGGCAAATTCGGCAGCGAAACCGCGCCCGCCCAACTCGCGCAGGTAGGCCACGCCCGTCGCCAGCGCAATCGCCAACTCCTGCGCGGCATTGGCGCCGGCATCGTGGTACGGGCTGGCGTCCACCGCGATGCTGCCCAAGTCAGGCGACCCAGCTTCGAGGTTGGCAACATGGGCCGCCAATGCGTCAAAGGCGTCGGCGGGCAAGCTGCCGCTGCGCGCGGCCGCGCCGAGCGGGTCGTACCCCGCGCAGCCGGTCAATCGCCGCAAGTCGCCCTCGTTGAGCGGCGCCTGCAGCAGCCGATAGATTTCAGGCGAGCGTCCGCCGCTCAGCAGCAGTATCGGATAGCGCGGCAGATCAATGCCTGCCAGCGCCGCCCGCGTATCGCCGGCTTGTTCAAGTCTCAGACTGCGGCCGACAGTGATTGCTGTCTGCCCGTTCGCCAGCGCAGTCTTCAGCGCGGCATTGAAATCGTCGGGCGCAGCGATGTCGATCTCGTTGGCGATCAGCCAGGGCCGGGCGCGGCCGGCGCCGCGGATCCCGTCCGACGCAAGGCCGGCGCCGACGCAATCAGCATGTGGCAGCGGAGCGATGTCGATGCCTTCGTATGTCGCGGAGACGATGCGCTCCAGCGTCCGTCCGCCCAAGGAAGCGCGCGCCGCCTCGACCCAGTCGTCATAGGTCGACGCGTCAAATTCCGCGAATAATGCCTCGGTCACTGGATACTCTTTGCGCCAACTCGCCAATCGTGGCGCAGATTATAGCGGCGGATTCGCGCTCTTGGAATTGTGACGCGCGCGTCACGCTGCGTTACCAGGCGACATGCAGCGCGACAGGACCGCGGAAGGAGATATTGCGCGTGTATTTGATTGCTTGTCCGTCAACTAGTCGCAAGCCCGGCAACTCGCGCGTCAGCGTCTCCAGCAGGATCGCCATCTCCAGCCGGGCCAGGGGCGCGCCGACGCAATAGTGAATGCCGTAGCCGAATGCCAACTGGTCTTTGAGGTTGTCGCGCTCGAGAAAAATCTCGTCCGGCTCAGGGAAGACGCGCTCGTCGCGATTGGCGGAGTGCAGCATCAGCAGCAGGTTGGCGCCGGCCGGGATATTGACGCCGTTGATCGCGCTCGCTTTCGCCGCCAGCCGCCGCCAGGTACAGACGGACGGGTCGTAGCGCATCATCTCTTCCAGCGCGCGCGGGATAGCGCCCGGTTCGGCGCAGAGCGCACGCCAGTGTTCTCGCTGGGTTAGCAGGTGCAGCAGCGCGTTGTTGATTTGCGCTGTGGTCGTCTCGTGGCCGGCCACCAGCAGCGTGATCATGCAGCTGGCGATTTCGTTGAGCGTGAGTACGCTGTCATCGCCGGCGCGCATGCGAATCAGGTCGCTGGTCAAGTCGTCTTGGGGCGCGCGCGCTTTCTCCGCCACCAGCTCGACCACGTAGCGCCAGAAGGGCACGAGGTTCTCGGTCATGGCGATCTGCTCGGCTGCGGTCGGCCGGCCGTAATAGAGCTTGATGCGATTGCCGGCCCAGGCTTTCACGCGCGGCACATCGGCATCGGGCACGCCGAGGACGTGGAAGAGCACGTAGGCGGGATATTCGAAGGTCAGTTCCGCCACGATATCGAGGGGCGCGCGCCCCCTTTCCACGAGGCGTTCGACGCCGCGCTCGGCGATATCGCGGATGGCGGGCGCGAAGCTCTTCATGCGCCGGGGCGTGAAGAGGCGGTTGACCAGGGCGCGGATGCGCGTATGGCTCGGCGGCACGTTGTTGGACAGCACTGGCTCCGGCGTGTAGTCGCCGGCGGCCAGCATCTGCTGCACGGCGTCGGAGAAGGGTACGATGGGCGTGATGGTGTTGGCGGCGGTGTAGGTCTCGTGGTCGCGGAAGATTGCCTTTACGCTGGCGGGTATACCC